>JANYHW010000036.1 GCA_025358885.1 Cytophagales bacterium
CTTCCCCCATAGACTTTGATTTTCTCATACAAATGCTTCCGATCCAACCCAGGAGGTTATAGTTTTCCGTAGAACACAATACACACGTGGAATTTTTTGGATACGTCGCCTCTATTTTCATTGGCCTCATTCTGGGACTGCTCGGAGGCGGGGGCTCGATTCTTTCTATACCCATCCTGGTATACCTGTTCCACATCGAACCCGTAAGGGCCTCGGCCTATTCATTGTTCATAGTCGGCATCACGAGCCTGGTGGGAGCTATTCCAAAATACCGTGAGCATCTTGTAAACCTCCGGACAGGGATTTTGTTCGGAATCCCCTCGATCATTGCCATATTCTCCACACGGAGATGGATTGTTCCTGCTATCCCTGAACTCATTTTCACCTATGAAAGCTTTATCCTCACCAGGAGAATACTCTTACTTGGATTATTTGCGCTGCTCATGGTGCTGGCGGCCATTCCCATGATCAAGGGAAGGAATAACTTTACCTCCAACAATCAACGCTTCAGAACATTTCTTGTGATCGTAGAAGGGTCCCTCATTGGGTTCCTGACCGGACTTGTTGGCGCTGGGGGAGGATTTTTGATTATCCCTGCACTTGTATTCTTAACCGGCCTTCCTTTTAAGACTGCTGTAGGTACGTCTCTTTTTATTATTGCTATCAATTCACTACTGGGCTTCGCTGGGGATTTGATGAACTATCCCATGGATTGGACCTTCTTATTGTCTATTTCAAGTCTTGCTATTTTGGGAATCATCATAGGCAACATTCTTTCCCGAAAAATTTCCGGTGCCAAACTGAAGCAGGTTTTTGGCTGGATTACACTCCTGATGGGATGTTATATTCTCTTCCGAGAACTTTCATTCTAAGGGTTGCAGCGATCGCCACTACTTGAAGTTGAGACAGCACTTCTCAATAATATCACAACACTCGTGCACCTGCTCTTCTGTGATGACGAGCGGGGGCGCAAGTCTGATAATATTCCCATGAGTGGGCTTGGCCAATACTCCGCTTTTCGCAAATGACACGCAGAGGTTCCAGGCAGTTTCACTTTCAGGCGAATCATTTACCAGGATAGCATTGAGCAATCCCTTTCCCCTCACAAGTTTGATCAATGAAGATTTTGCTATCAGGGAATTCATACGTTCCCTGAATATCTTCCCAAGGCGCGCGGCATTTTCCGCAAGGTGTTCGTCTTTGACTACCTGAAGTGCCTCCACGACCACGGCCGCAGCCAAGGGATTCCCTCCGAATGTTGATCCATGTTCGCCCGGCTTGATCACCAGCATGATTTCGTCATCCGCAAGAACGCATGATATTGGTAATACGCCTCCGCTCAATGCCTTGCCCAAAATCAATAAGTCGGCACGCACACCTTCGTAATCCGATGCGAGCATCTTTCCTGTGCGGGCTATCCCCGTTTGAATTTCATCCATCATGAGCAGCACACGGTTTTTACGGCAAATCATTTCCGCAGCCTTGAGATAACCATCATGAGGTACAAACACACCCGCTTCTCCCTGTATTGGTTCAATCCAGAGTCCACAGACATTGGGATTGGAGAGGGCCTCTTCAAGGACATTGATAGAATCAAAGTCGACCACTTCGAAACCAGCCATGAACGGACCAAAGCCCTCTCTCGCGGATGGATCACTCGAAGCAGAAATGATTGTTGTGGTTCTTCCATGAAAATTCTGATGGACGGCCACAATGATGGCCTGGTTCTCCGGGATTCCTTTCTTTGTATATCCCCACTTGCGCGCAAGTTTGATTGCTGTTTCATTCGCTTCTGCACCACTGTTCATGAACAGCGCTTTCTGATAGCCAAAAGTCTCACAGACATATTTTTCGGCTAGGCCCAATTTATCATTATAAAATGCACGTGATGTCAATGTCAGCTCCCGGGCCTGTGTGGTAAGTGCCTGTATGATGCGGGGGTGACAATGTCCCTGGTTGACCGCACTGTATGCCGAAAGAAAATCAAAGTACCGCTTGCCCTCCACGTCCCACAAAAAGACGCCCTCACCCTTGCATAGTACAACCGGCAGCGGGTGGTAGTTATGGGCCCCGTATTTTTCCTCTAGCTGAATGGCGTCAAGACCTGAAGTGATGGTTTCTACCATAAAACAATCGATTTATCCATAAAGATAATGAGGATTGGCCGAACGGGAAAATGAGCCGTATCAGGGTATGGCAGATTGAGGAAACGGATTCCCGATGATAATACAAACAATAAATCTGCCGCCATCGATACAATCAAATCTGGCAAAATCTGCGGGAAATGCTTCTTTGCAAGCCATTCCAAACCCCCACTTAGGTCAGCTTAGCAATGCTTTTTCAAACTGAGGCACTACCCGCGGAGCTGCTTTAAATCCTTTTCATTCAGGAAAATCCTGAACATATTTGCTGAATTTAGCGCAGCATATCCAGTAGCATGAAATACAAACGCCTTGTTCTGAAGCTTAGTGGTGAGGCCCTGATGGGTAAATCCAAAACCACCAGTATTGACCATGAAATCCTGGAACAATATTCAAAGGAGATTAAATCAATCAAGGACCTTGGCGTGGAACTCGCGATTGTCATTGGAGGGGGAAACATCTTCCGGGGCGGTCAGGCAGAAGCCCTTGGGATCGACAGGGTCCAGGGCGATTATATGGGCATGCTGGGTACCGTCATCAATGCGATGGCATTGCAAAGCGCTTTGGAGCGGCATGGGCTATATACCAGGCTGATGTCAGGCATCAAAATGGAGCAAGTGTGTGAACCTTTTATCCGCCGCCGTGCGATCCGGCACCTGGAGAAAGGGAGGATTGTCATATTCGGAGCCGGGATTGGCAACCCTTATTTTACCACTGACTCCACGGCAAGCCTCCGCGCTATTGAAATTCAGGCCAACGTCGTATTGAAGGGTACCCGCGTGGACGGGGTTTATACAAAGGATCCTGAAAAATTCAAGGACGCTACACGATTTACAAAACTTTCCTTCCAGGAAGCGTATGAAAAGAATTTGAACATCATGGACATGACTGCCTTCACCCTGTGCATGGAGAACAAACTACCCATTATTGTTTTCGACATGAATCGACCAGGCAATTTGCTGAAAGTGGTGCAGGGTAAAAAGGCGGGTACATTAATTAGTTGAATTCGCCAGGCAAAAGGTAATGAGATGCGGACATTAAAATTATCTTTCTACTAAATCATCTTGTATATGGAAGAAATTCAATTGTTTCTGGATGACGCGCGGGAGCAAATGGCCAAAGTCCTTGGGCATGTAGGTCATGAACTTACCAAAATTCGCGCAGGCAAAGCCAATCCCTCCATGCTCGACGGAATCATGGTGGCTTATTACGGGGCCATGAGTCCACTGAACCAGGTTTCATCCATTACATCTCCAGATCCCCGGACGTTGTTTATCAAGCCGTGGGAGAAAAGTATCATCCAGGAAATTGAAAAGGCCATCATGGCCGCCAACCTGGGCCTTACTCCCCAGAACGACGGACAACAAGTAATCATTAACATCCCCATGCTCACCGAAGAGCGGAGAAAGCAACTCGTGAAACAAGCCCATCAGGAGGGTGAACTGGGGAAAGTGAGTATACGAGCCGTACGAAAAGAAACCAATGAAGCATTAAAGAAAATAAAGGGAGCGCCTGAAGATGACCTGAAGAACGCTGAAGAGAGCGTGCAAAAACTTACTGATGAGTTTATTACAAAGATTGAGATGTTAATGAAGAAGAAAGAGGCGGATATCATGACCGTCTGATCTGAAGATGAATCGATTTGAAAATTGGCGAACCACAATACTATGGAAAATGAAAGTTTCGGTCAGAAAGCAAAACGCAAAACCACCAGCTTTTTGAAAAAGACACTCGTTGTGCTGGTGATTATTGGAATTGCCATCTTCGCATTCCTTTATTGGGCTACTTACGAGAGTGGAATCATGGCTGGGAAGGTGCTTCGCATCACAGAAAAGGGGTTGATCTTCAAGACCTACGAGGGAAAACTCAACCTAGAAACATTTGGTGCCCTGAAAGGCGCAAGTCCTATAGCCGAATCATTCGACTTTTCTGTCGAATCAAATGAGGCAGACGTCATTAAGGCGCTACAGGATGTGGCGTTAAGTGGTGAGCGGGTGAACCTTCATTTTAGAAAACGGTACGCACAGTTTCCATGGCGCGGTGAAACCAAGTACTTTATTACGCAGGTGGAGCGGATGAAATAACTTTCTTTGAGCCACCTGGGCATAGAGTGATCAATCAAATGCCCTATGTTTCCTGTGTGCCAGGGTAGTTGAGTCAATTCAGCCTGATTTAAAATATATAACTGTGAAAAACTCTTCATTGATCGTGGTGTACGGCTCATACGGTTACACCGGGAAACTCATCGTAAAAGAATGTCGGGCAAGAAATCTTTCAGTAATGCTTGCCGGGAGGAATGAAGAGCAACTCAGAAGACAAAGCACCGAATCGGGTTATCCATTCACGGTAGTGGATAGTCATGACGGGGAGGGGTTAAAGAAACTCCTGGAGCCCGCGGCTATCGTTATCCACTGCGGCGGTCCATTCAGGTACACAGCGAAGACAATGACTGAAGCTTGTCTTGCCACCAACACTCACTACACCGACATTACGGGAGAATACCTGGTATTTGAGTCGCTCCCCAGCCTGGACAAGCAGGCTAAAGAACTTAACATCACCATCATGCCAGGCACTGGTTTCGATGTGGTGCCATCAGACTGTCTGGCGCTCCACCTGAAGAACAGGCTACCCTCCGCCACCCATTTGCAATTGGCTTTCACCATGTCAAAAGGAGGACTTTCACGGGGGACTTCCAAAAGTATGACGGAAGGTATGGGCGACGGTGGCCTGATAAGAAAAGATGGCAAGCTCACCAAAATTGCTTTGGGTGAAAAAGTATTGGAGATTGATTTTGGCTCCTTCAAGACCAAGACCTTATGCATTCCCTGGGGTGATATTTCGACAGCCTGGCGAAGTACCGGCATTCCCAACATTGAAGTCTATACAGGGGCCACCGATAAGATGATCAGCAATGCCAAACGCAGTAATTATCTGAATTGGTTGTTGCGTATGCGCTGGGTTAAGAATTTCATGCTGAAGCAAATTGACAAAAAGCCAGCAGGTCCCAGTGATGAAAAGCTCGAAAGTGGAAGAAGCTTTCTCTGGGGCAAAGTTTCTGATGATAAAGGCCAGGACTGTGTTGCACG
Organism: Cytophagales bacterium; assembly: GCA_025358885.1. Taxonomy (GTDB): domain Bacteria; phylum Bacteroidota; class Bacteroidia; order Cytophagales; family Cyclobacteriaceae; genus ELB16-189. The sequence goes on from JANYHW010000036.1 coordinate 5,228, forward strand.
TTTGGAAACTTTGAGCGGTTATTCACTCACTGCCAAAACCGCCGTTCTGATCGCTAAAAAAATCATGGAGGGAAACTTCAAACCGGGTTTCCAAACACCTGCGATGGCCTATGGTCCTGATCTGATCATGGAAATCCCAACGACCAAACGAGTGGATGCATAGTCCCGTCCTGCCAAATATTGTTTAGCGAATAGTCACAACATTCTTTCCTTGTCTGACCAATTTGCCAAAAGACGTTAACACAAGTCCCTTCGCTTTCGCGACACTTTCGAATTCCAGAGACTTGTCCGCGTCCACTGATACCAACAGGCCTCCACTGGTCTGGGGATCCGCAAGAATGACTCGCTGTACATCGCCAATCGAGCCAATTTTTCTTCCATAGCTATCCCAGTTTCGTTGCGTACCACCCGGCATGGACTTTTGCTGGATGTAAGTGTCCAGAAAATCAAACTTTGGTACTTTGTTGAATTCAATTTCTGCAGAAAGACCGCTCCCTTCACACATTTCGCATAAATGTCCAAGCAAGCCGAAGCCTGTAACATCCGTCAATGCATTAACATAAAGAAGTTTTCCAAATTCTGCGCCAACCTTGTTGAGCGTCAGCATCGTTTCAATAGCCTTCTTCAAATGGGATTCACTTACGATGCCTTTCTTTTGAGCGGTCGTAATGATGCCGATGCCAAGGGGCTTGGTGAGGTAGAGTATCGAATTTACTTTGGCCGTATCGTTTCTCTTGAGATGCTCTTTCTTCAATTTGCCAGTCACGGCCAAACCAAACACGGGCTCCGGACAGTCGATGCTGTGACCTCCGGCCAACGGGATTCCGGCTTCAGCACATACTTTTCTGCCGCCTTCGAGCACAGCCTTGGCGACTTCGGCAAGTAGGGTGTTGATAGGCCAGCCCAGGATAGCGATGGCCATCAACGGCTCTCCCCCCATCGCATATATATCACTAATGGCATTCACAGAGGCGATGGCTCCAAAAGTTTCCGGATCATCCACGATGGGCATGAAAAAGTCTGTAGTGCTGACGATACAGGTTCCGTCACCGAGGTCAAACACAGCCGCGTCATCTTTGGATTCGTTGCCTACCAGTAACGAAGCGTATTTGGCCTTGGGTAGATCGGAATGCAAAATGGAGTCAAGCACCGCCGGAGAAATTTTGCAGCCGCAGCCGGCACCGTGAGAGTATTGAGTGAGTTTTATTTCCATGTGGTCGTTCATCGTAATAAATACTATCCTGGGGTGAAAATCAAAGTGGAGAATGTCCTCTCAAAGATAACGGTTGCATTTCATCGACAACGAACAACCTCCCGGGCTGAGTGAATCACCGAATCCACATATTTATCGACATTCACGCCATCCCATGGAACTGTCAATTGGATTCGATCCATTCGATTGTTGATGCTGTTCAGATAAGCCTTGTCATAGTAAGTCAGCAGAATCTCGATAACGGAAAACATATCGTTCTCGAGCAGTTTTTTGCTGGCGAGTTTATAGTTTTGGCCACCCAGTTTTTTCACCACCTTTCCCATGATGGCAAGGAACTCGCCGCGATCCGACAGGCCATATTCATTAACAAGTCGCTGCACACGAACTTCCCTCGATACATCCATTTGCACCAAAGGGCTTTGAGTCATTTGCTGCCAGAAATCCACAGGAAGGAATATCTTACCTATCGCAAGAGATTCATCTTCTACCCATACGCGTCGAGACGAATCCAAAGTCAAGATCCCTTCAAACAATTCGTTTTGAAATTGCTCGGTGGTAGGTTGCGGTGGCATAAGCAAACCTCCGAATGCGGATCCTTTGTGGCTCGCTAAATGTTCAAGATCAAGTATCTGCTCGCCTCGTGCTGCGAGTGCCCTCAACACTTCGCTCTTCCCACTGCCGGTACACCCTGTCAGCAAGACGATGGGCAATGGTTTCTTGAAGGACTCAAGGGCAAGTTGGCGATAGGCTTTATAGCCGCCTTCAAGTGATTTGGATTTGATTCCTGCCATCCCCGCAAACTGACAGAAATTATTGGAACGCATCCCTCCGCGCCAGCAATGCACCAGAATCTCTTTCCCGTTAGCAATTGAGTCCGTAGTCTTGATAATCTCTTCCAGCCTGGGGCCTACCAGTCGAAATCCTTCACGGATGGCTTCAGCTTGTCCTTTTTGTTTATAGGTTGTGCCAATGATTACACGTTCCGCATTATTCAATAGGGGTATGTTCACAGCCCCCCTGACGTGGCCAGTGTCATACTCACCCTCTGAGCGAACGTCTACCACAGGAAGTTCCCGGCGCAGGGTTAGAAAATCAGTTACGGAGACTTGCATTTTTGCGTGCGTCGGCTAAGCTACATCCAGAATAGAGAAAATGCCCGTTCGGGTCAGGGTCAATCGTCAAAATTTACACCAATGTTGGAAGCGATTCCTATACGAAAGCCATTACCGGTGTAGTTTCCGTTCTGAAATGAAGCGGCTGCCTCAAGACGGAAAATGCGAAGGATGCCATCAAGACCGTAACCTACCTCTGTGTAGTTCTGCGAAGTGGGTGTGGCCAGATAATTCACAAATATGTTTTCCGTGATTCCCGCCAGACGCACATAAGGAATCCGGGTAATAAGGAACTTCCTCCAGTGATAATGCACATTGGCCACAAAATATTTATCGCTTGTACTGTAATTATAATAATCGAGTAACCGGAAACTACCCACGGGGTCTGTGGTAACAAAAGGTGTTCGATTGCCAAGAAAATGTTTGTAGTCCATGAAATACATCCTGTCGGAATTGAGGAATGAGCCCGCTTTCAAGGCAATGTCCATGGTACCCCGTATTCCAAATTTCACCTGCTGACGCAATCCCAGTTCAACCTGCTGAAACTTCACATCACTGTTGAGGGCGCCGAAGCCCTGGCGATACTCTGCCATGATCGTCGGGGATGAGTTGAAGACCCGGAACTTGCGTCCATTTCTGATCCTGTATTTCTGCCAGGGCCGCGCCTCCACGCCAATGACCCCGGTAAACGCGTTGTTGGGTTGGAAGCCTGTGCTGACAAGCTCCGAATTAACGGGGGCATTGGGAGTATATACTTTCTCTCTGTTGTCAATGAGTGTCCAGTTCGTGTTATTGAACAATTCACTGCGATGCGCCCATGTCCATTGTGTATAGACTGCCAACTTTTGATTTACCTGTTCACGCCATTTCAGGTCAACAAAATTCCTTTCATACAACTTCATCAGGTTGTTCTCGAGGAAAAGGGTTGTGAAGGTATTAACAAGGGGATGGATGGGTTCATCATTATTAAACTGCTGAACATACCTTCCACCTTCAAGGGTGAGTCTCCGTTTCTGGGAGCGGTAATCCACACGCAAAATGCCTGAAAATACTTTGCGCGAAAAGGCATAACGACCAATGGGGGTAATTTCAAGTCTTGACACTTTCGGCCGGCTGTCCGGATTGAGTGTATCCTTTTTCACCCAGCGTTTGTAGTAACTCAGTCGATAGATCAGATTCCAACCTTCGACGGTATTGAATCCTCCCCACGGCATGTGTATCTGGAAGTTCTCTGTCTTGGAAATCTTATACCTGTCGCCGGTTAAAATGTCCCAGGGTTGAAAACCCTTGCTCTTGGAAGGCTTCAGCGAATCGCCCTCCTCACGTTTCTTCTGTTCCACGGATATGCTATCCGCAACTTTATAGCCTCGTTTTTCTTCCGGGGTCAGTTGCATGGGCCGGATGTCTGCCCAAAAAGTTGAATCCTTCTTGTACGCGAGCGAATCAACTTTATATGAAGTCTCTTCAATCACTTCAGGCGCCTTTTGCTCTTTCTGTTCAGCTTTCTCATATTCTTTCACCAATTGATTGAGTTCCTTGCGGGTCACTTCCTTGCCCTCCACCAATCTTTGCTGAAGTTGCTGGTTCTTCTTGCTGAACTTTTGCTCCACCATCTTCGCTTGTTCTTTTTCCACCACTTCATCAATCACAGTCATTTCCTGGGGCAGCGCCGGGTTCAGGGTAATCTTATAATTCTTCACGGTGGCGAGGTAATCGGCGACGAATTCAAAGCCAAAGACCTTCCCATTGACAAAAAACTGTTGTGATACCGGCAGCCAGGCCTTGTCCTCGATTGGATTATAAATCTGCTTCACATGAAATTTGATTCCCAGTTTGGTTGCATTCAGGTCGGCACTATGAATACTCCACCAGTCTTCTACTATATAAATGGTTCCATCAAATACATTATCACCCTTGGAGCGCGGTGTAACTTTTATTTTGCTGATGGAATATATACGGTCCTTAAATGTGCCCAGGTACTCAAAGCGGTAATATGAAAATGATTTTGGCGACAGGGGTGACACCGTCTCTGCAATTTCCGGTTCATATAGACTCCCAAACACATAAGCATTTGGAGAAGTGTTCCGGTTGTTTCCATTGGTGTACACGGCAATTACTTTCTCCTCAAACTTATTGGGGCGCGTGTACTTGATTTCACTCACAGACTCAGAAATGAATACGCGGTCTTTGGTGATCCCTTCTTTCTCAAGGGCCTTCTTGGCAAGCCAGGGATAATCTTTTAACTGGCCCTTTCCCTTAATATAGACCTTGGCAGTATAGCCATCGATTTGTTGTGTGTGGTATTTTGCTTTAGCAATAGCCTTTCTCATGATGGTGTAAGCAGGGTCCTCTTTACCTGCCTGCACAGTAACAGCCTGAAGTTGTATTACCTGAGTCTTCAGGGTGATGTTGATCTCTTGAAAAGTGTCCAAGATTTCAACTGAGCGCGTCTGTGTCTCAAATCCCAGGTAATGAAAGACCAAATCATAATGGCCCGCAGCCAGGGCAATGTCATAGTGTCCCTGCATGTCGCTCACGGCCCCTGATCCTGTTTGCTTGACATAAATGGTGGCGAAGGCCAATGGCGCCCCGTCGTCTCCCTTGATGGTGCCCCGAACACCGCCGGCCATTGCGCCCAGGGAAAATAAAGTCAATACCCAAACCGTCAACACTTTTTTCATTCCTCTCAAAGACGCAAAGGAACAGGTGTGGGTTGCCATGAAGATCAGATTACTTATAAAAACCCCGCAGGCGGATCATCTGCTCTACCGCTTCAGGGACCAGGTATCGGATCGATTTCATTTCTTTTACGCACTGCCTGATATATGTGGCCGAAATGTCCAGGTATGGGGCCTCCACCATTTTCACATGAGGATGACTCAAAAGCGTTGAATTTGTTACACCGGGGCGTGGATAAACATACAAACCGTAGTGATCAAGTATCTGTTCATGGTTCTTCCATTTAGAAAAATTCACCAGGTTGTCTTCCCCAATAATTACAATGTATTTCTGTTGGGGGTTTTTTTCAGAAAGAATGGTAAGGGTATCGATGGTATAGCTCGGTTTGGGAAGGTGAAACTCCGCATCGGAAACCTCCAGTTTATAATTGTCACCGATCGCTGCCTTTACCATGTCATACCGATCAAATTCATGGAGCAGGCCTTTTGAAGGCTTGAAAGGATTTTGCGGTGATAATACAAAACACACTTTTTTCAACCCGGTGTTCTCCGCCATGATGTTGGCAATGATCATGTGCCCCGTGTGGATAGGGTTGAATGAGCCGAAGAAGAGGCCAATCTGTTGGCCCATCGGCGTGGATGTTATTGAATTTGGCACTGCACCAAATATTGACTACTGCTTTTTGAACTCATCATACATCTTTTGTGCATCCTTCAGAGAGTGCTCCAGGTCTTCATTAACAAGTACTTTGTCAAACTTATCCTGAAAAGTCATTTCAAATTTAGCTTTAAACAGTCGTCTCGAGAGGCTGTCCGGGGTCTCGGTGCTCCGGTTGCTCAGCCGTTGCTCAAGGATTTCCAATGATGGAACTTTAACAAATATCGCCAGTGCTTTGTCTCCAAAATATTGTTTGAGGCTGATGCCACCCTTCACGTCCACATCAAACACCACATTCTTTCCGTCCCTCCACACCCGTTCTATTTCTGATTTGAGGGTGCCATAGAAATTCCCGGCATATACTTCTTCCCATTCAATGAATTCATTCCTGTCAATTTTCTCCTTAAACTCCTCCGGGCTAAGAAAATGATAATCTTTTCCCTGCTCTTCTGTGCGTCCACGCTTGTCGCGGGTGGAAGCGGAAATAGAAAATCCCAGGTCAGGATTGTTCGTGAGGAGATGTTTTACAATAGTGGTCTTTCCGGAACCCGATGGGGCGGAGAAAATCAGCGCTTTCCCCGGCATCCTAAATATTTTGGGCGATTTGACTCTTGATCTTGTTCACCAGCTCCGAAGGAGCATCGCCACCGCAACATTTGGTGCGCAGCAGTTCCTTGATGGACATGTCAAGCTGGTAGGACTTGAAACAAGGCATGCAATGGTCCATGTGGGTTTTGAAGTACTCGCTCTGATCGGCAGTAGCCTGACCATCCAGAATAAGCTGAAGCATCTCCATGCAGTTTGGTTTTTTTCCGGACGGTGAAATGAAGGGGTTTGGCAGATTACTCATGACTTAGGTGTTTTTATAACCCATTGATTTGGCATATTCACTTAGCTTTTCTTTGAGCAATTGACGTGCACGATGAAGGCGGCTTCGCACTGTGCCGATGGGGATGTCCAGAATCTTTGCCATCTCTTCATATTTAAATCCTTCAAGGTCGCACAAAATAATCACCGTTCTGAAATCAACATCTAGCGCATTCAAAGCATTGGAGATCTCGTCCCCGATCATGTCCTTCAGCGCGTCTACCCGCAAGTCCTGAGTAATCTGCCTGTCTACATCCTCCGAGTTGTAATATGTTTCTACCTCCTGATAATCTACCTTATTCGGTTCCTTTACTTTCTTCCGATAGTCATTGATGAAACTGTTTTTCAAAATGCGGAACAGCCACGCCTTCGCGTTAGTTCCTCTTTGGAATGATTCTATGAAACGGAATGCCTTGAAATAGGTGTCTTGAACAAGATCTTTGGCATCGTCCCTGTCCAGGGTGAGGCGATACCCGAAATTGTACATGGAATGAATGTGAGGAAGAAATTCGTTGTTAAAGATTTCTCCCTTCTCTAGATCGCTGTAATGTTGGTTTGGGGCGTCTTCGATTTCCATGGAACCTCAAAAGTAGCAAAAAGCCGTTCTTTTGCAGAAAATCAAAAGAAGGTTTTCAACGCACTAGGGCATTTTGCCTATAAGTTTATAATTCTTATACTCTCCAATGCGATAGCCTGTCCAGTCTTCGATCTTATTGAGGATTCTGTGTCGGACGGAAGTGTACTTCATACCTGGATGATATTCAAATTCCCAGTCCTTTCGCGCGATTACTTCCTTCATCAGGGCTGGATGCGTGCCTCTGAAGATTTCCAGCTTGTCTACTTCATTGTAATCAAATTCCTCTACCCCTTTGAATATCTCCTTCAGGCTATTATCATCTACATAAAAACTGGTGAATACCTGGGCCTTCTCTTTCATTTTGCGTGGAGGTCGCACGTAGGAATAGTGGAAAATCGGTACATCAATTTTTACCACGTGAAGTTTTTCTCCTTTCTCGCCGCCTTCATAGGCTGCCCTCGGGGAAAATTTCCGGAATCCCTGTGAATCTTTATAGGAACGAATGGCACTGTTTTTCCTGAAGGCGCGGATCTCAAACCGGTGTGCCGTGCGGCCGGTGTGAATATGGTTGTAATCACCCCTGAAATTCAGGAAGGGAAACAAGAATCCTTCTACTTCGGGACGCGCATCCACCGCGAGTATATACTTCCTGATTTTTTCAATATCCTGTTCGTGAATTACCTCGTCGGCCTGGATGTGAATAATCCAATCGCCAGTCATTGCGTCCAGCCCCAGGTTGGCCTGCTGGGCAAATATTTTTCCTCCACTCCTCAACTTCATATCCCACACCGTATCGATGATTTTAACTTTTGGCGACAAGGCCTTAACCGCTTCACGGGTACCATCGGTGGAGTCACCCACCACCATAATAAACTCATCGACGATGGGGAGGACAGATTGAACGGACTGTAGAAACGGATAGCCCATGTGCAATCCATTTCTCACGTAACTGAATGCAGTTATCTTCATCGCCGGTTAAGATTCGAAATTACGAAAGCGGGAGCGAAAATAATCAAGAGTGAAGAAGCGTTCTCTCATCATTTCCTTGGTCGAACCACGGTGGCAAACTGCCTGTACTTAATGTCAGCGAAGGAACCCAGGAAGATGAGGTTCCACAGGAAGGGTCGTATGGACTTGGTTGCATTGATGCCTTCGTGTGACAATACTTCGTACCCAAGAGATTCGTACATTTTTCTGATGCTCTTGATGGTAAAGAACCGATAGTGCGTCTTGTCCATGATTCCATTGTCTGTGTAGTCCCAGTTCTTATGAAGGACAAAGTCAAAGAAAGTTCTGAAGTATCGGATATTTGGCAATGAACTAACCAGGATTCCTGTGCTGGTTAGCCTGGACTTCAGTTGCTCCAATAAGAAGTACGGGTCAGTCAAGTGCTCAAGCACATCATTGCAAACTATGACATCAAAGTAGCTTAGGGGCAAATCGGCAATAATTCCAGACACATCCCCTGAAAAGACCCTGTCAAGTTGTTTCGCCGCAATAGCGGCCTGTGTTGAATCATATTCAACACCCCACACTTCTGCCATCAGGTCCTTTTTGAGGTGAAGGGCAAAGTTTCCCTCTCCGCAGCCAATCTCCAGGATTTTTTTTGCTGAACGCGGGATGTAGCAGAGCATTTCAGGCCTGTCGCCCGAGTAGTACGCTTCCGGTTTTGCCATCAGGTCAATGCTCATCCGCCAAGGTTGAATGTGAGATAATATATTTTGGTTCGAACTTAATCAAATACGTCCTCATTCATTCAACTCTTGTTTTTTGCGTATATCTCAAACTGTATTTTTCAGGGGCTCCTGAAGCGATAAAAAAAGCAAGACGTGCGTAGTCCCAATCTTTGTAAAACTTGCGTCCAATCTTGAAAAAATAGAACCATTGGATTGCCAGGCGATACACCTGATTATAGTTTTTGGAGAAATAGTATAAGAGCGATATATAGAATTCCTTCAGGAAAATCAGGTTGACCTTGCCATCAGGTTGACTGCTCTTGCTAACGAAATGCTGATAGCGCGCTTCAGGAACAATATAGGTCTCATAGCCTGCACGGTGCAGCCGCAAAGCAATGTCTTCTTCTTCACAGTAGAGAAAATAACGGGTATCAAAGCCACCGATGGATTCGAATGGGAGAGCACGGATGAACATTGAACTGCCATTCACCAAATCAACAGGTGTCGGTTCTTTGAACCGGATGTGTCGGGAAGGATATTTGGCCGGATTGAAAAGCCTCAGCACGCCAGAGCCAATAAGCTTCAAAGCCAGCGAAGGGAAATACCTGAAATTGTACTCATATTCACCACTACCAATAAACATTTCCCCGGAAGCATTGGCTGCCCGGGAATTACTTTCCATGAAGCGATGGAGAATAGATAGACAATCATTGAGCAAAAGGCAATCATTGTTTAAGAAATAATAATAGTCAGCATTGGCCTGCTGAACACCGGTCATGTTGGCACCGGAAAAACCAATGTTGAGGTTGTGTTTATGGAGCGAGACATTCTTCTTACCCTGAAGAGAATCCAGCTTGCGAAATTCCTCTTCCCTCGAATTGTTATCCACCACAATCACCTGGTAACGCAGCGCAGGATTCGTCTGCTCCAGTATGGATTGCACGCAGTCGAGGGTGTATTGGCTTGAATTATAGTTGACGAGTATGACGGCTACCTGGAATTCCCGCAGTTTCATTGAAGGGTCTAGTAGTCTGCAAAGGTCTTGGGGGCATTTACCTGAGCCACGAAGTCTTCCAGTTTCTCTTTCACTTGGTCGACCGTAATGTCATTTACACATTGGCATTCCTTGCTTCTACGGCAATTGCTGCAATTCTTGTCAATGACCAGGTAGTTTGCATTTTTTCCAATAGGCATCCAACGACCCGGGTGAATGGGCTTCATGGGAGAGTAAAGACCAAGACAGAATTTTCCGAGGGCTGAAGCCAGGTGCAGCACACCGGTACTGCAAGCCACAAGACCATCTGCCTGACTGATGAATGACATGAGATCATCCAGGCTCAGTCTTCCGGTCATATCTGTAACGTGGGGAAGCTGAAAGAGCTCGGGTTGTTCCAATCGCATGAGCTCCCCTTCCTCTCTTAGGCCTGTAATGAAAATCTTGTATCTATCCGCCGGCAGTGCTTCTGCCAGCGCATAGTAGTTCTGAATGTGCCATTCACGCGCACTCCCCTTCGACTTGGGATGTAATATCAGGTTAAAGTGATTGGATGAAATATGGCCATTGTGGTTCTGCAACGGCGGAACGAGTCCGTAAAAATCTCCAATTTCCTTGAGGTCAAAATCCCAATACATCTTAAATGGAGCAAGCAACTTAAAATTCAGCTGACTCTCATGAAGGCGGGAACGCAACCTGCTAAAGTCGACGCGGTAGTTGCAATACATCCAGTTGAACCAACGGTGGGCCGTTGCCACCCTCCTCTTGATACCTAATTTCTTTGACAGTTTCGCCAATTCCCTATCCGGGTAAATGAACAGGATCGAATCGGCGTGTATGCCCTTGAGTATGGATGGATCCTTCAGCAATTCATCCCTGTCCAGTAGCTTGTCAACATGGATGCATTTGTCGATTACTGAGTTTGTATACTTCTTTCCAATAAAATAGATCCTGATTTCAGGCATGGTCGCCTTCAGGTAACCCAACAAGGGTAGCGTTAGAATGACATCACCCAGATTATCGGTTCGGCTGATAACAACGCGTTTGCCAAGCGCCGCCTTTTTATTGACTTCGTATAATTTGGAATATTTATAGAAAACGTGGTTGGCTTCTGCCTTAGACACCATCAATCCTTCATAGCCATCGAAAAATCCCCGCTTGATTATGTAGCTCTTCACAAAGGCGAAGGTGGTGTGACCCAATATTTTCAGGATCGAGCTTGACTTTCGACCCACGTTTTCATTCGCAAAGATTTCAGAGTAGCGCTGGATCTTCTCCAGGGTTTCTCGCGAATCTTTATACGCCCGATGTAAAATATCTCCATTCAGGTGAATCACCTTGGTGCCTCTTCGCAGTACTACCCGGTCGTGCGGATTTTCGCCACCCCATACACCAACATCCTTATTCCATAAGCGAATCTTCCGATCGGGGTACCACGAGCCATGCTTTATCCACTTGTTCCCATAGCTTGACAAGCGATTCATGCGATAGGAATCCGCCGGCCATTTTTGTTTTACTTCAAGTATGGACTGTGTGAGCTCGGGTGAAAGGTATTCGTCAGCATCCAGCGAAAGGATATAATGATGCGTTGCCTGGGTTACAGCAAAGTTCTTCTGATCGATGTGGTTGCGAAAATTATGCTCAACAAACCTGACACCCTTGGCCAGGCATATTTCCTTCGTTCTGTCTTTAGAGTAAGAGTCTATGACAACAATCTCGTCTGCCACCGGGTAAACCGAGTCAATGCAGCGGGTAATGTTCTTTTCCTCGTTATAAGTAATAATTAGGGCGCTGATCTTCACCATCGGACAAAAGTAGAGATAAAGATTGATTTTTGAGTGATTAATGGCAATACCACTAAAGGGTAACCCCCCGCAGAGCAGGGGGTTACACCACTTCAGCGGCTTGCCAGCAGCCCCATGGACTTCACCAGGTTGATGAATTCCAACTGGTAACCATTCTTATCATTTCCCCTGGCCGCCTGAGCCAATTGAAGCGCCTGTTCATAGGAGTATCCCTTTACAAACTCGGATTCTCTCAACAACATCCCAAACGAAGCGACTGCGGCGGACCACCGAAAGTCATCAGTCGTCCTGGATAAGGGAGTATTTCCATCAATCAATGGATGAACGATCAACTTACTTACATCTCCATCGGGGTTTTTGTAGCGAAGCTTGATTGTCATCAATTCACGCGAGGCCGGGGTATCACTTGAGATTTTGGTTTTCTGGTATTTCAATTCATCAATCTTGTAGAATTCGCTTTCTACACCTTGGGGAATAATTTCATACAGTGCCGTTACTGTATGACCTGAGCCCAATTCACCCGCATCTTTCTTGTCATTGTTAAAATCTTCACTCTTTAGTATGCGATTCTCATATCCAATCAACCGGTAGGCTTTCACTTTGGCCGGATTGAATTCAACCTGGATCTTTACGTCTTTGGCAATCGTGAACATAGTACCCCCAAATTCGTTGACCAGCACTTTTTGTGCTTCCAATATGGTGTCGATGTGGGCATAGTTTCCATTGCCCTTGTCGGCAAGTGTTTCCATTTTGGAGTCCTTATAATTTCCCATTCCGAAACCTAGTACCGTGAGGAATATGCCATCATTCCTCTTTTGTTCAATCAACCGTTCCATACCCGCATTGCTGGATTCGCCTACGTTAAAGTCTCCGTCGGTGGCCAGGATAACCCTGTTGTTTCCACCTTGGCGGAAATTTTGTTTCGCAATCGAATAGGCCAGTTGGATACCTGCGCCTCCCGCTGTTGATCCCCCGGCCTCCAGGTTGTTCAGTGCGTCGATAATGGTTTGCTTGTCGGCACCTGAAGTAGGCGATAGCACCATTCCGGCTGCTCCTGCGTACACAACAATGGATACCCGATCCTGGGCGCGGAGTTGCTGCACCAACATCTTGAAAGATGATTTCAACAAGGGCAATTTATTGGGTGCTTCCATTGAACCCGATACATCAATAAGGAAAACCAGGTTGGAGGCAGGCAAATTATCGATGGGTATAATTTTTCCCTGCAAGCCAATGTGAACGAGTTTGTGCTTCTCATTCCAGGGTGCATTGGAGATTTCCGTATACACGGCGAAGGGATCCTCACCCCCAGGTTGTTTGTAGTTATAGTCAAAATAATTTATCATCTCCTCAATCCTCACCACATCGACGGGAGGACGCTGGCCATTTTGGATAAACCTCCTCATGTTGCTATATGATGCTGCATCCACATCAATCGAAAAGGTGGACAATGGATTTTGAACGGCTCCATGAAAAATATTCTCATGTATCGCATCGTATTCTTCCGTATTCCATTGAGGCTCTTGCCAATCTTTCTGAACAATACCTGCAGGGGGAGCATAAGACTTGTGCTTGAAATCCATTTTCTCGTCGGTGGCGATGGCACCAAGGCCGTTGCTCCTGGGTTGTTGCTGACTCAGGGTATTTTCCAGTGACAAGGAAATGTTCAGCGTTGCGGTCGTTCCCACGGAAACCTCCTGGCTCCCAAACCCCTTCAGATTGAACACGAGTATGGCTCCCTTCATGGAAACAACAATTGAATATTTTCCGTCTACATCCGTTTGCGTGTGTGTAGTCTTTCCCTTCACACTTACGGAGACGTTGGCAAGCGGCCTTCCATTGGCCGCGGCGGTAACCTTCCCGGTAAGAGTTCTTTCCTGTGCCTGAAGCACTCCCGCAAACACACACAGGACAATCCACAAAACGATCCAATTCTTTTTCATAGCATTCATTTTTGTTTACCCTGAGATGCAGCCGGTGATCCTTTTCCATAAGCCACCCAAAAAAATTATCTTGAGGGGTGTTTCTGCGCAAGCCCGATACAAGAAAACCCGACGATGAATTGCTGGCCCTGTACCGCCAGACTAGGGACATGGAATGGCTCTGCGCCCTATATTTGCGCTATACCTCGCTGGTGTATGGGGTTTGCCTGAAGTACCTGAAGGACCGGGAAGTGGCCAAGGATGCCGTCATGCAGATTTTTGAAAAACTAATTGAAAGCCTCCTTCACCATGAGGTCACTCATTTCAGAAGCTGGCTTTATGTCAATGCCAGAAACCATTGCCTGATGCATTTGCGGGCACAAAAAGGAAAGCAGATGGAAGAATTATCTCCATTCCTTATGGAAAACAGCGTTTCAGCGCATCTGGAAGACGGAATGGTATTTGAACAAAGCCTTGTCAGGCTGGAAAAATGTATTGAAACCCTGGCAGGGCCACAACAGCAGTGCGTAAAGTTATTTTACCTGCAGGAAAAGTGCTACAAAGATGTGGCGGATGAAACAGGCTTTGACCTGAACAAAGTGAAAAGCTATATTCAAAATGGGAAGCGGAACCTGAAGAATTGCCTGGAAGGAAATGCATAGCGAGCAAGACGACATTGAACAGTATCGCCAGGGAAAGCTGGATGGCGCAAAAAGAAATGCACTCGAAAAGAGGGCATTGCATGATCCATTTCTTGCCGATGCTTTGGAGGGCGTGGAGTCCGTTACGCCTGAAGAACTTTCAGGCGACTTACTTGAACTGTCAGGGACGATTCAATCGAGACAAGCAAGAAAAACCAACCTGCCCTCACGAATTGCGGCAAGTATCGTGGTGATATTGGGGGCAAGTATTGCCTTGTATTATTTCACCCGGTTATCCGAACCACTTCCCCTTGCCCTTCAGCCACCTGTCGGCACCGTTCATGGCGATTCTTTAAATGGTAAACCAAAAGACTCAACAGCCACGTTGCTAAGCCTTGCTCAGCCGGACAAGACGCAAGATATTCATAAGACCAATCCGGAGCCATCTCCTTCACCAGGCGCCAAAGAGTCAACCGTTGATGAATCTGCTTCCTCAACGGTTGCTGCCAAGCAGCTGGAAGAAAAAACAGCGGCTGCCGACGTAAAGGTGGAACAGGAACAAGGGAAAGCACTGGAAAGGGAAGTGGCCGATGATAAAGACGTCGTGGTCAATAAGTCCGCGCCCACTTCCCTTTCATCGGGAGTGGCCGATCAAAAGCAGGAAGAACTCCTGAAGCGTGAATCAAGAGCAGCTGGGGCGAAAGACAAGAAAAAGTCCATTCAAAATTTCCAGAATATCAGCGGAACGGTTACAGCCGATAACGGTACTGCACTTCAGGGAGTGAACGTTACCGTGAAAGGATCAGCTGAAGGCGCGGTGACTGATGACGGAGGAAACTACACCCTAAACACACGGGAATCCGATCCGCAATTAGTGTTCTCTTCCATCGGTTTAGCACGCAAAGAGATTCGCGAACAATCACAACCCCTTAACGTGCAACTTGGGCCAGATGTGAATCAACGCAGTGAGGTAAGCGTGGCTGGTGCTGGAATTTCGAATCAAGGCAACGCAGGGGGAGGCGGATCATTTGAGTTGGCTCAGCCAGCAGGCGGCCGCGATGAATTTCAAAAGTACCTGGAGAATAATGTCCGCTATCCGGCCATCGCACTCGCGAATAAAACCGAGGGAATAGTCACCATTCAATTCAAACTTCATGCAGATGGAAGTTTTTCCAGTTTCGAAGTGATTCACGGAGTCGGCGACGGATGTGAAGAAGAACTCATCCGGCTCATCCGTCAAGGGCCATCATGGAGCCCAACCCGTCTTAACAATACGTCGCTGGAAGACAAAGTAACTGTCCAGTTTCGGTTCCTGCTTTCAAAATGACTAAACAACTTTTTTGCGAATCTGTTTGGCATACGTGCGGCTTACCGGGAAGCTCTTACCACTCTGCATTTTCACCACCATGCCGCCATTGAAGTGACGTTCTATTTCCTTCAGGCAGTTCAGGTTAATAATTGTCGAGCGATGCACCCTGATGAACGTATCCGGATCCATGATCTCCTCGAGTTTGCCAATGCCTGACGAGCTTACAAATTGGTCGTTTTTCGTGGTGATGATAGTATAATCTCCCGAGGCCTCCAGGTAGATGATTTCTTCCACCGGCAGATTAAATAGTTTCTCTGATTTCTGTACGAAGATGTGTGTCTCAAAGTTTTTGTTTCCAGTCTTTATGCTCTTTAGCAGCGCCTCCAGGTCACCATGCTCCACCGTCTTGCGTTTCAGTGCCCGATTAACGGCCAGTCTGAATCGTTCCTGGTCCAGCGGCTTCAGCAGGTAATCCACCGCATTTTTTTCAAAGGCCTTGATGGCATACTGATCATACGCGGTGGTAAAAATCACATACGGTTCGTGATCAATTTCTTCCAGGACATCAAAACCATTCATACCAGGCATCTGCACATCGAGGAAAATGAGATCAGGTTTCAGTTTGTTGATCTTATCCACAGCCTCGTTTCCTTTCGCACATTCACCGATGATTTGAATCTGCGGAAACCCTTCCAGGTATTCGCGTAACAATTCCCGTGCAAGTTTTTCATCGTCAATGATAAGACAGGTTGTATTCATAGTAGTTGATTTTCATGTTGGGTGGGCAAGACGTGCCCGTTCTTTTCGGCTTCGAGGATGGGAATTGAAAAACTCACGGAGTATCCTTTATCGGAAGCGCGCACTTTGAGGCTTGCGTCAGGGCCATAGTAGCTTTTCAGGCGCAAGTCCGTATTGGTCATACCTACCCCTCCCGCACTTCCATCCATCACTTTCTTTGCATTTACACCAAGCCCGTCATCAGTCACTTCAAAATAGACGCTTCCCGTTAAATGCTTTACGATCAAATGGATAGTTCCGCCATCCTCCTTTGGGCCAATGCCATACTTCACCGAGTTCTCCACGAGGGGCTGGAGGATCATGGGTGGAATGCTGAGACCCAGGCAGGCATCATCAATATGTTTTTGAAATTTCAGTCGGTCGCCAAACCTTACCTGCTGAATCCGAATATAGTTTTCAATAAACTCAATTTCGTATGCCAGCTTGACCATCTTACCCGTGTGAGAGTCCAGCGCATAGCGAAATATGTCCGATAATTGGGTTATAACCTTTCGAGCCTGGTCTTTGCTCGAATGAATCAGGGTCGAGATAGAATTTAGGGTATTGAACAGGAAATGTGGATTTATCTGAGACTTGAGGAGTGATATCTGCATCTCTTTGTTTTTGAGGGCCAGTTCACTTTTTTCTTTCTCTTCCTTTTCAAGTCCCTGGAAGTATCGAATCACATAGTATACGCCCACCGTAATGATGTATTGATCATAAAAGCGCAATGCCTGCCAGTTGAGAAGCTCTACCATAAACTCTTTCCAGTTCTCGAAATACACCAGTCCATCAACATAGTCGGTGAAATAATATGAAAGGGTGCCCATGATGAGGAAGAAAGAGACAATTCCCACCGCATGACCGATGATTTGCATGACAGCGCGAAACCTGAACAACCAATGTGTCCAGAGAAAAATCAATATGAGAAGTACACATAATGCCTCCCACAGGTAGAGCCCATTCCAAAGGACATAGGGAAACGGGCGTTTGAGTTTCCATTCGAAAAAAGTGCTGATGGCAAAATTGACTGCATACCAGAGACAGATGAGCAGATAAGCTCTTTTCCAAATTCTCGGAATGTTATTGATCCACGTCACGTATCCCTAAATCGGTTGGATTAGAAAGATGTAAACTCCAGTATAAAATTAGGTATTTGAAGGAATTGACTGTGTAAGGGCCCGGGTGGGAGTTAAATGGTCGTTTTAGTCGTTGAGGTGCCTCGGAAAGGATAAAATCAAACTGTTAACTTTAAAGGTATTTCTTAGCCTCAACGATCGCATGCGTCTGCTTATTTCACTGGTTGGTTTATTGCTTATTGGTCTTTCCGGCCAAGGGCAAAGTCTAACCATCTCAGCTAAGGCAATCGACAAAGAGACAAAAGAACCGCTACCCTTTGCCACAGTAGGGATAAAAGGTAAGCCCATTGGCACCATTACCAATTTGCAGGGGGAGTTTGATTTTCACTTTCCCTCCGAGTACAGAAACGAGATGTTCGTAATCAGCATGCTCGGGTATCAGAATTATGAAGCGACTGTTGAATCTGTACTGCACGCGGCCGAATTTGAGATCAGCCTTTCAAAGTCAACGACAATACTGAACACAGTCATCATCTCCGACTCCCTTCGTGGAGGAGACATTTTACGAATTGCGGTGTCCCGCATAGATCAAAATTATCCACAGGATCCATTCCTCATGGAAGGATTTTACCGGGATTTGAAAAAGATCGGCGGTACGTATTTTTCGCTTTTGGAGGCGGCGATAAAAATCTATGACGAAAGTTACAAGGAGCCCCGGAACAAATCAAAACTGCGAGAGCGTGTTTCCCTCCAGGAGGTAAGGCGGAGCATTGGGTATTCCAATCGCTTTACTTCCTATTTCGACAATGATAATTTATTGGAGGTTCTGCTGCTCAATAATGATGTACGCTACAGACTTTTCCCCTCAGAAGAAGTATTCTTCACCAATTTGACCCGTGAAGCCGATTCTCATTACAATGGCCGTGAGATTTTCGTCGTTTCCCATACCCAGGAATTTTACCTGAAGGTATTTATCGACAAGAAGACATACGGCATAATCCATGTGGAGTATGAGAACAATATTCCGGAAGACCTGGGAAGGAGAAGGGGATTGACGCATAAGTTCGAAAGCATGAAACGCGTTGTGGACTTCAGACTTTTTGAGGGTAAATTTTTTCTCAACTATCTCACGGTGGACTACAAAGTCAACTGGTATGATGCCGAAACAGAAGAACTCCGCTTCGAGACGGAGCTCCAGCAACAGTTGCTCATCAATAAAGTATTTCCCGAACCTGAAGAGCGCATTGGTGTGACTCAAAAAATGCGCAGCTATGGGCTACAATACCAGGACCAACCGTACAACAAGAAATTCTGGGATGTATATAATGTGATTAAGGACAGCCCGCTGGACAAGAAGATCGTTACCGACCTTGAACTCTCCGGCCCACTGGAGAAACAGTTTGAGAAGAATTGAGTCTCTTAGAACGAGTACACGAGGTTGAGGTACATCAGTGGAGTTACCTTATGCTCACACCATAGTTTATATTTCCAATTCTTTTTTGATAAAAAAATATTTCCACTTTGGATAAATTCCAGAAATCGTAGTCACCACTCAGTCACCAATCTATACGGATTTGAAAAGAATGGTTCCACTCCTTAATGAACTTGAGGAACTCAAATTTTCAGTATCTCTTGATGGCGGAGGATGATACTCCAAGGCCATATTGGATTTTGAAAGCATCAAATTTACCAGGGTCGGCATTTATTTTTATTTCTGTACTTCCTGAACCTGCCATTGCTCCTACAAGACTTCCCACCGCCATACCCAGGATGGC
>JANYHW010000114.1 GCA_025358885.1 Cytophagales bacterium
GGGCGTGATCCACTTTACTACCTGCACGGAGAAGGAAATCTAATTCCCGGTATGGAGGAAGGTCTGGAAGGACAAGAGAAAGGCAAAAAGCTTTCATTGAAAATCAGTCCGGAAAAAGGCTATGGAGTACGGGATGCAAAACTTATTCAAAAACTTCCCCGGTCTGCGTTCGGCGGAGAAAAGGTAGAAAAAGGCATGCAGTTTCAAGCCAACAATGGCACAGTGGTTACGATAACAGAAGTGTCGCTGGACAATGTGACCGTTGATGGCAACCATGCGCTGGCAGGGGTCGAACTAAACTTCGCTGTGGAGGTATTGGAAGTTCGTTCCGCGACCAGCGATGAAATTGCCCACGGACATGTTCATGGTCCTGGGGGGCATCATTAAACGGAGGGATAAACCACTGATTCGGTCACTGAGTCACAGTCCCAACCTATTCCCAATTTGTCAGATAGATTAACTATTCAAACCGATTACCGGCTACAGATTACCGACTAAAATTATCCTGTTTTTAACTTTCACAATATTCCCTACTTTACGCCGCTGCGATCCTCTATCGCCATGTCTGACCTTAATCATCTCTAAAAATGAAAACAAATTATTCAATCCTGGCCCTGGCGTTTGCCCTGATGGCATTCACCGGCAAGGCACAGGAAACCTTCCCACGTAATGACGTAAAAGATTCCAGGGCCGGAGCTTTCGCTTTCACCAATGCTACCATCGTTGTCGATTACCAAACGACCCTCCAGAACGCTACGCTCCTGATTAAGTCAGGGAAGATCGAGCAAGTGGGAACCGGGCTGAGTGTACCGGCCGGATATACCACTATTGACCTGAAAGGGAAATTCATCTATCCTTCCCTTATTGACATGTACACCAGCTATGGATTGCCGGAAATTGAAAGAACGAGGGGCGGCAACCCATTTGGAGGCGTGGAGCAAATTGAACCGAAGAACAAAGGTGCTTACAATGCCAACCAGGCTATTAAGTCGCATTACAATGCCGCAGACGAATTTACAATCAATACCAAAGCCGCAGATGAGCTCCGCAAGATCGGGTTCGGATCTGTGCTCACCTTCAAAGCCGACGGGATCGCACGTGGCACTTCCGCATTCGTCACTTTGGGTGAAGAGTCCGAAAATATTTCACTGCTCAAAGCAAAGGCTGCTGCGCATTATGCCTTCAGTCGTGGAACCTCAACCCAGAATTATCCCCGCTCCATGATGGGCTATGTTGCGCTTCTTCGTCAGACGTATATGGATGCAGAGTGGTTCGGAAGTCAGAACCCTCGTCCTTTTGCCGATAATGCCCTGGAGGCCTGGATTCAAAATCAGAAGAGCCCACAAATATTTGAAGGTTCCAACTGGATGGACGTCCTGCGCGCAGACAAGGTCGGAGACGAGTTCAGCGTTCAGTACATCATCAAGGGTGGCGGAGATGAGTACAAAAGAATAAATGAAATCAAAGCCACCAATGCCTCACTCATCGTGCCCGTAAACTTCCCTGAAGCATTTGATGTCGAGGATCCCTTCGACGCCACACGGGTATCCCTCGCAGACATGAAACATTGGGAACTCGCACCCACCAACCTTGCGACACTCGAAAAAAACGGGATCAACTTTGCCCTGACAGCCAACGGCCTGAAAAAATCTTCTGATCTGATGCCCAACATCAGAAAGGCAATGGAGAATGGACTGAGCGAAGGTGCAGCCATTAAAGCCCTTACGGCCACTCCTGCAAAAATGCTCGCTGTTGATGATAAGGTGGGTAGTATCAAAAAGGGGCTGCTCGCAAACTTCATCATTACCTCGGGTAAACTGTTTGATGAGAAGACTGTAGTGCTTCAAAATTGGATTCAGGGCCAGTCGTTCTTCTTCAAACCAACCGATACGAAAGATCCCAACGGAAAATACAACCTGTCACTGAATGGTCAGACTTATAATATGGAAATCAGTGGAGAGCAAGGAAGCCCCAAGGCCAAAGTAAAGGTTGACACTACATTTCAAGATGGCAATGTTGTTATCAGCAATGACCTCATCACCATCAGCTTCAAACCAGAAAAACAAAACCCGGGATCTATCCGATTGTCCGGATGGAGCAATGATACGGGATGGAAAGGAAAAGGTCAGCTAACCAATGGTACTTGGGTGGATTGGACAGCGACGCGTACTGGAAACCTTGATGACAAGCCTGCAAAGAAACCAGGTGGACCCAATGCGGGGGATAAGAAAGAAGAAATTGGGAAAGTAATTTACCCCTTCGTGGCTCATGGCACGGCGACATTACCTGCTACAGAAACGTTGCTTATCAAGAATGCAACCGTATGGACGAATGAAGCGGAAGGTATTTTACAAAACACCGACGTGCTGCTCAAGGATGGCAAGATTTCAAAGATTGGCAAGAACCTTGCCGACCCAACAGCGAAAGTCATTGACGGAACAGGTAAACACCTGACGTTTGGGATTATCGACGAACACTCCCACGTAGGTGGAGGCGGCAATGATGCGGCGACCAATTCGGCGATGGTGCGTATCGGCGACCAGCTGGAACCAGAAGATATTAACATTTACCGCTCATTATCCGGGGGCGTAGTAGCCATGCAGGTGCTGCATGGTTCAGCCAATCCCATCGGGGGTCAATCCGCTTTGATCAAACTCCGTTGGGGCGAATCGGGCGAGAATATGAAAATTCAGGGTGCAGATGGTTTCATCAAGTTCGCTCTGGGAGAAAATGTGAAGAGAACAAGCAATCCACAATCCATACGCTACCCTCAAACAAGAATGGGTGTTGAACAGGTTTACGTAGATGCCTTCACCAATTCAAAGGAGTATGAAAAAGCCTGGAGTACATACAATGGGATTGCGGCCAAAGACAAATCAACAGCCGTTAAGCCCAGGAGAGATCTTGCCGATGAAGCCTTGCTGGAGGTTATAAATAAGAAACGATTTATCACTTGCCATTCGTATGTGCAGTCGGAAATCAACATGATGATGAAAGTAGCCGAGCAGTTCAATTTCAGAATCAACACCTTCACCCACATCCTTGAAGGTTACAAGGTGGCTGACAAGATGCAGCAACATGGTGCTGCCGGCTCAACCTTTTCAGATTGGTGGAATTACAAATGGGAGGTGCGTTACGCCATTCCTTACAATGCCGCCATCATGCAGCGGGCAGGAGTCGTCACCGCCATTAATTCTGATGACGCAAACATGGGTAGGCGACTAAATCAGGAGGCGGCCAAGACCATCAAGTATGGCGGCATGTCTGAAGAAGATGCCTGGAAGATGGTAACCCTGAACCCGGCAAAAATGCTTCACCTGGACAACCAGATGGGGAGTATCAAGGTCGGAAAGTCGGCCGATGTTGTGTTGTGGACCAATAATCCCCTTTCTGTTTATGCCAGGGCGGAAAAGACTATCGTCGATGGGAAAGTTTACTTCGACATTGAACAAGACAAACTGAGAAACAAGGAAATTGAAGTGGAGAGGGCACGGATCATTCAAAAGATGAAGAACGCCAAGAAGACCGGAGCGCCAGTTCAGAGAGGCGGGTCTCGCATGAAAGAAGAATTCCATTGCGATGACGACTTGATGATCACCAACGTAGACTAACTAAGACTCAAAATATTCTTTATATGAAAAAGTCAATAACATTCTTAACCTTATTGGTCCTTTTGGGAACAAATGTGCTGATGGCACAGGCACCGGTTCCTGCAAAAGCACAGGACAAGAAGATCGTCCTCACCGGTGGAGTCGCCCACCTTGGCAACGGTAAAGTAATTCAGAATGCGGTCATTGGATTTGACAAAGGCAAGCTCACCCTTGTGGCCGAAGCTTCCAGCAATCCAAATCTGGCTGGCTATGAAGAAATCAAAATCACTGGCAAGCATGTGTATCCGGGATTGATTTTGCCGAATACACAATTAGGCCTGATGGAAGTGAGTTCCATCCGCGCCATGAGC
>JANYHW010000138.1 GCA_025358885.1 Cytophagales bacterium
TCCCGGCCCTTATCAAGAATCTGCCACATATAATAAGTGGGTGCCTCATTGCTCAGGTGGTAATAGCGGTCTACGGCATCTTGAACGACTTTGGGCTGAGGACTCACACCACCATTGTTGAGGTTCAAAATATTAGGAGTAACCGTATACGCCTGGGCCATGCGTGCCCACAACTCTTCGTCGTTGAAAGCCTTATCCGCCGAAAGTTTATTTAACGACACAAGGGCATCTGAAACATCTTCTGCGATGGCCTGGGTGGAGAGAGAAACGAAGGATGCCGCCGAGGCAAGGCCCAGCGATTTGCGAAAGAACGATCGACGGGTGGACATAGGTATTGCGTTTGGACGGAAGTTAGCGAATTCATACAAAAATCGCTTGGTTAGTATATGGGTGGTCCAATCCAGTATCCAGTACCCCCATCCCGCGTCCCTATTCCATATCCTTCAATTCAATCTCCAATGCCTTTGTGCTGATATAAATTTCATCCAATGAAAGAGCAAGCGAAAGCAACAGAAAGATCAAACTCATGGCGAAGATGGAATAGGCCAGCACCTCATATTGAAAATAGATGAACAGCATGGACAACACACACAGAAAGAAACTGAAGACCCCGCTGGCTTGCATTTGTTTGATCAGGATGAGACGTCTGCGGAGGCTAACAATCTGTTCTTTCACCATGCTTTTGTCCTCATGTGATTCTTTGTACTGTGCATGCAATTTTCTGATCAGGGAGGCTAATGTCAGAAATCGGTTGGTATAGGCCAGCATGAGCAGGGTGATGGCAGGAAACAAAAGAGCGGGGGTGTTGATGGAGATTTGCATGGGGGACGTGTTTATATGTGTGGACACAATACTGGCTTCACAGCGTTACTTCTAGCCGTTGGCCGCTGGCCTAAAGCTTTGTTCTCCTAATGTACATTCTCCAACCTTCTCAGAGTCGGTGCCTTCCAGGCGGTAACCCCTACGACCAATAGCGTCATTACTCCTCCGAAGATAACCGAAGGCACAGTTCCGAACAATCGGGCTGCCGCTCCAGACTCGAATGCACCAATTTCATTGGAAGACCCGATGAAGATATTGTTGACTGCTGACACACGTCCCTTCATGTTTTCAGGGGTGAGTGTATGAAGTAATGTACCGCGTACAATCACGCTTACACAATCAAATGCTCCGCTTATGGCGAGTACAGCCATAGAGAGCCAGAAGTTGTGGGAGACAGCAAAGAGAATCATGCACAAGCCAAAGCCTGCCACACTGTATAACAGAATCTTGCCCATGCTTTTCGTGATGGGATTGTGTGTGAGATAAACAGCCATCAGCAGTGCCCCAATTCCTGGTGCAGCACGCAGGAAGCCCAGACCAATAGGGCCCACATGCAGAACCTGATCAGCAAAAAAGGGAAGCAAGGCCACCGCGCCGCCAAATAATACAGCAAACAAATCAAGGGAGATGGCATTCAGGATCATCTTGTTATGAAAAACGAATTGCAACCCCGCCTTGATCTTGTCAAGAATGCCCTCTTCTTTGGATACCGGAGGGAGTGATCGGTTGGCAACTGTCATAGCGAGCAACAGGCCAATCAGCATAAGGCATGCGTCGGTTGAGTAGGCCGTGGTGATGCCAAAAAATCCATACAGCAACCCTCCGATGGAAAGCCCACTGATGGTGGCTGTCTCCCACAGCGTGCTGTTCCAGGATATGGCATTTTGAAACAACTCCCTCGGTACCAGTTGTGGCATGAAAGCAAACAACGCCGGAGTAATGAAACCGCGAGCGATACCACTAATAAAAATTATGACGTAGATGGGAAGCACTCCCTGTTTCAGAATGAAAGCACCTATGTCCAGGGTAAAAGAAAGGAGAGCCAGGGAACAGAACAGGAGCGTGATAAGGGCTGAGACAATAATTTTCTTGCGTTCGACAACATCTGCCAGGTGACCGGCATAAAGTGAAACTACAATAGATGGAATGGCCTCAGCCAAACCAATCAATCCCAGCGAAAGAGGATCTTTGGTGATCTCATACACTTGCCAGCCGACCACTACTGCCTGAATTTGAATAGCCAGGGTTACACAAAACCGGGCACTGATGAAGAGGCGAAAATCGCGGATTTGCAAGACGGCGTACGGACTGCTCATCAACTCATTAAATTATGGTTGGAGCAATTCTTCAATTGCCCGGATAGCCTTTTTTCTCCGGTCTTCGCGTTCACCGGAAATTTCTATCGTTCGAATTCCAGAAGCAAGGGACTCCTTCTTGTAACGATCCCAAAAATACTCGCGCTTATCCGGATGCTCGCGTTGTGGATCAACCTCCCATGGAATATCAATGTTCGTGAGTAGCATCAAATCGTATTGTCGGGCTGACATTGCTTTCAATATTTCAGGATCACAATAGCCGAATTTTTCTTCGCTCCACACCTTGATCACGATCAGGTTGGTATCGCAGATCAGTACCCGGTTTGCATTCTGCATCCACTCATCTTCCATTCTCACCTGGCCATGTGCAATTTTTGTGAGGTCCGATTGCTCATAGGGTCGGTTTAGTTTATTGAGAAAAGCCCGGGCATATTCTGGTACCCATTCTGTCTTGAAGTGTGACGCCAGAAAAAGCGACAGGTCTGTTTTACCTGTACACTCAGGCCCCACAATGGCTACTTTCTTATGAGAGACAGAAATAATATCCGTTGCCAGCATGTTCAAAAAATGAAATTGCAAGTTATCAGAATTGGACTCAATTTGACCTCTTCGCGACGGACTTCATCGAAAGCAATTTTATTTGGCCGCTAGGCTCCTTATCTTTCAGTTCAAATAGTTCGTGTGAAGCGCAGAGAAGCAATACAGCGACTTGGTTGGGGCCTTTCGAGCAGTGCGTGGATGCCTGCCGCCCTGGCTGGATGCGCGCCAAAAGACCCTGGACCAGAAGTTGTTTATAGCGGTACAGTTACCGTCATCGGAGCAGGCACAGCGGGATTGTATGCGGCTGATATCCTGCATACCAAAGGAATCAAAGTCAATATTTTTGAAGCCCGTGATCAGATCGGCGGCAGGGTTCGTTCCCTGAGGAATCAGTCATTGGATCAGTATCCTTTGATGCCTCAATTAAGCTCTGACTTCCCCGTTGAGCTTGGTGCTCAAACTTGCCTGGGAAGTGATTCGATTTTTGGGAAAATTTTTAAAACGTACAATCTAAACTCTGTTGAGTTTCCCCCTTCCTCAAGCAATTTTGTAATGAGTAAAGTGGCCAAGTCGGAAGCGGATTGGGGCAGCGATCCAGACTTTTTAGCGGCAAAGAATTTTAGAAAGAACCTTCGCAATAATGTGGGCAGTGCTTCGAGCGTCCTTCAAGCCATTCAATCGGCGGGGATCAATGAACGGGCTTATGGTGTTCTCAATGGCACCATTGGGAATGCCTATGGAGGCAACAACGAGAAGATGGGAATTGGAGAACTGGCTGAGGAGGAAAAACTTCGGACCACGGATGGATTAGTCATCGCTCCAAAGTCCAACCCAATGCAGGACATCTTGATTTCGCGGTTTAGCAGCGTACAGTCTATGGTGCAGCTCAACACTCCAATTGTTTCTGTAAACTATTCCGCTGATCCCATTGTACTGACGGCAAAGGATGGTACAACATACAATACCGACAAAGTAATTGTAACCGTTCCGATTAGTGTACTGAAGACGGGCGTCATGTCCTTTAGTCCGGGGTTGCCGGGCGCCATGACTGGATCTTTGACGAAGTTTCAAATGGGTGATTCCCTGAGGGTTGTGCTGGAGTTCAAAAAGAATTTCTGGGGTGAGTCGGTTGGCCTGATTCTTGGTTCAACAGGGGTGCCTGAATATTTTAGCGCGGGGCTTGGTCGAAGTCAGGTAAATAATACGCTGTCGGTTACTGTCAACGGAGATTTGGCAGCGCAGTACTCGGCATTGGGTGAAGGTGCGGTCGATGCCATACTGGCCGACCTCGATATATTGTACGCCGGACAGGGAACACAATTCATCAGGAAGGATACAAATCTTAAGAATATTTACATTTTACAGGATTGGACGAAAATGCCCTACCTGCTTGGCGGATACTCTTATCCGATGCCTGGCGCGAATAATGCCGATCGCAAGGCTATGGGGCAACCCGTCAATGATAAATTGTTCTTTGCCGGGGAAGCAACGGATGTCAGCGGACAAGCGGGCACCGTGAATGGGGCACTGGCCTCCGCCGAGCGTGTGGTGCAGGAGGTGGTGACCGCCATCAAGAAAGTTTAGTTTCTATCCCCCGTCTCAGTAGTTCAGTATTTAGTGATTTTGCTCCCTGAAAGTGAATACCATCAATCTTTAGAATCCGGGCAGCTTCAATGTTCTTCAGGTTGTCGTCGATAAAAATGGCACGCTCAGGAACCACCCTGTAACGGTTCAACAGGATGTGATAAAATTCCGGGAAGGGCTTCCGTGTTTTTTCTACGCCACTGACTACGATGCCTTCAAACCAATGCAGAAATTCAAATCGCTCCATGGCCCATGGAAACGTTTCTGCCGACCAGTTGGTCAATGCATAGAGGCGATGCTTTTTGGAATCCTTTAATGCACGCAATATCCTGACCGTATCATCGATTGGTCCACCAATGGTCTCCTGCCATCGGCCATACCATGCCCTGATCGCATGTTCGTATTGAGGAAATTTAACGACGAGTTCTTCCGTTGCCTCTTCAAAAGAACGACCTGCATCCTGTTGTTCATTCCATTCAGGTGTACAAACATTTTCAAGAAACCAGGTGATTTCGTCTTCACCTTTAAGTATTTTGTTATACAGGTGGCGCGGGTTCCAGTCAATCAATACTCCGCCAAGGTCAAAGATGATGGTGTCAGTCATGTGTTAGTAGATGTTGTCACTTATTTCCAAAGGCCCATGTCAGAAAATGGGGCATGGCATCGGCCCAGGTATCCTGGTTATGTTTGCCATCTTTGATTTCAAGGTATTGTATGTCGTGGAAAGGCCGGTATCCTTTTCGGGTGAGTTCGCTGATAAGGTCCATGGTGTCGTCTATTGAATCGATGACACCATTTTTGTTTCGATCACTGACTTCATCCTGGGTGCCGGTTTGAAACCAGAATTTCATACCCGGTTTGAACTTTCCCCTTCTTACCTGGAGGTGCATTAGCCGATCGCGATAATCGGAATAAAAAATGCTGCGCGAATCTCGCTTTCGCCACCAGAATGATCCGCTAAATACTCCCGCTTTGCCAAATACTTCCGGATGATTCCAGACTATATCCAAGGCGGAGAGACCACCGAGGGAATAGCCAGCCATGGCCCGCAGAGTTGGTGAGGGGGTAATGGGGTACTTGTAAGTCAGGTACGGCATTAATTCTGTGATGACATAGTTGGAATAGGCCTTAGCCAGCTTTCCCCGTCCGTAGTAGTCTCCCCGCAATCCTACACCGTATTCCTGCTTTCGGTCACCAGCCATGACGCCAACTACAATGATTTCGGGAATGACTTTTTCAGTCACCAGTCTTTCGAGTGTCTGTTTCACCTTTACCGCTTCATTATCCTGCCCATCATTGAGGATCAACAACGGATAACGCGTGGAACTGACCATTTTGGGCGGGGCAAGAATCTCCACTTCTACATTGCGCCCCAACAACTTGGTGTAGATATCCGTAAGCTTCTCAGAAGCATATAAATAGGTAGATTCTGCTACGGCAGGGGACTCTTCGGCTTTATTGGGTTCTTCCATTGCTCAGGTTTGCAAAAATAGAACAACGGTTGTTAACTTACCTCTCCTATTTTTCCAAATCCTGCCATGTACGAACACTATCACCGATGGTATTCTCCCAGTCTCAACCGCGACATAGAGGTACTTGCTTTCGGTACCCGTGGGTACCCGATCATTTTGTTTCCTACCTCCAAAGGACATTTCAATGAGAACAAGGACTTCAAACTTATTGATAGTATCTCCTGGTTTATAGATGAAGGACTTGTGAAGATCTATTGCCCCGATGGCATTGACGAGTTGAGTTGGTATAACAGGGGCATCCATCCTGCCCAGCGGGTGATCAACCATATTTGGTATGATCAGTTTTTGCTGAATGAACTTGTCCCCTTGATGCAACGAGAGACAGGTGTTGGACGCGTTGCCACCGCTGGCTGCAGCTTTGGCGGATATCACGCTACCAATTTTGCGTTCAGGCATCCGGAGGTGGTTAAGTACGTCTTTAATATGGGCGCCGCTTTTGATATCAAAGACCAAATGGATGGATACTACGACGACAACGTCTACTTTAACAACCCACCCGATTTTATTCCCGGTGCCCAGAATCCTTTTTTTGGGGACATGTTTGTTGTGCTGGGAACGGGCACACACGATATGTGCTGGGACGCCAATGAAAAGATGGCTTCAGTCTTAAGAAATAAAGGGATTCATCATTGGCTGGATGTCCGTCAAAATGCCCCTCATGATTGGCCTGCCTGGAGAGAAATGTTCCCGCATTACCTGTCGCTAATCCGATAAGGCGACGCTGCTTCAACCGGGTGATTATGAAGTCCATTGGGATTTTACTTTTCGTTTCTCTGAGTCATTGGCCAATACCGTCCATAGCCGTTACACCCATCAACCAGCAGGAGGCGGTTTCGATAGGGGGAATCAGGCAATGGATAAGCATGAAAGGCAGCAATGCGCAGGATCCGGTTCTGCTATTTCTTCATGGCGGCCCAGGAAATTCTGCCATGGGTTATGCAGACAAGTTCACCAATGAATTGCAAAAGCATTTTGTTGTCGTCATGTGGGACCAGCGGGAATCAGGTAAGACTGCCTCACTTAATCCGACAGACAAACCCATGACGGTTGCCCTGATGATTGATGATGCGGTGGAAGTAATCAAGTACCTCTCCACAAGATTTTCAAAGAAAAAAATCTACCTCATGGGACACTCATGGGGAGGCTTCCTGGGTCTGAATGTTGCGGCAGCAGAGCCTCATCTTCTCGAAGCATGTTTCGCCGTAAGTCCCATGGTAAATCAGGTTGAAAGTGAGCGAATGTCTCTTGAAATAATGAAAGTCAATGCAGCCGCCCGCGGTGACAAGATCGCTTTGGGAGAGTTGGAAAAAGTCCATATTCCGTTTCAGAATGGTAGCGAGTTATACTTCCATAGGAAATGGCTAGCCAGGGAAATGAAGAGTGCTTCTCCTAAAAAAACCTTTGTGGAATCCTGGTCTGAAAAGTGGCTTGGGCTGTTCAACGAGGCATCGGCATTAAACATGTTTGTGACCTCACCGGAGATAAGATGTCCCGTTTACT
>JANYHW010000140.1 GCA_025358885.1 Cytophagales bacterium
CCCTGATCCAACCAGCTATAGGAAAAAATTGCGCCAGGTATGATCTCATCCGTTGATTGCTTAATGAAATAGGAGTGCCCTTATTGGGTATCCGAATATGCAAAATAAAGGCAGAGATTCAAATCCCTATAATAGCGGCACTAACATGATGTAATGATTGTAGATGCCACGAGTGTTTTTAGAAAGAATCCTGCTGATCAATAATATGGGGGAGGGGGGGGATGTTCGCGCCAAAAAGAAATACACTTCTGGAGAATTCAATTATGTAATAATTTAATTGTAAACGTGGTTCCGCTTTCACCTTGCCCTGCCTCGGCTGCCGTTTCAACATACTGGGTTTCTACTTTTATATCACCCCCATGAACCTTTATAATATCATAGCTCAATGATAGACCCAGGCCTGTCCCTTGCCCGGTCGGTTTTGTGGTGAAGAAAGGCTGAAATATTTTTTCTTTTACTTTTTCCGGGATGCCCATGCCGTTGTCTTTTACTTTGATCTCAATTTTATCCCCGAAGTTTCTTGTCGAGACAGTCACCGTTGGCTCGTATCCCTTTATATTCATTTTCTTCTTTTCGTTTGCCGCATAGAAAGCGTTGTTGATAAGATTGAGGATGACGCGCCCCATATCCTGCGGCAATACAAGAATTTTGGGAAGTTTGGAGTCGAAATCCGTTTCAAATCTGGCATTGAATGATTTGTCTTTCGCTCTTAGGCCGTGATAGGCCAGCCGCAAATACTCCTCGCACAAGGCATTGATATCGGTAAGTTCTTTTTGGCCGGTGCCTGTTCGTGAGTGCTGCAGCATGCTCTTCACAATATCTCCGGCGCGTTTGCCGTGGTGGTGTATTTTCTCTAGGTTTTGAATGATGTCGTTGGCGATTTCTGTTACCTGTTGCTGGTTTCCGGCAGCCAGTCCATCCTTCATCTCTTCCAGCAATTCCTTACTCACTTCAGAAAAATTGTTCACGAAGTTCAGTGGATTTTGAATTTCATGCGCGATACCGGCTGTGAGCTCGCCAAGGCTTGCCATTTTCTCGCTTTGCACCAACTGCTGTTGCGCTTGTCTCAAATCGGTAAGCGATCGATCAACTTGTTTTTTGGCTGCTTCAAGCTTGTTAAAGTCTTCGTAGCGTGCATAAGCGGTTGAGAAAGCATCTGCAACAGCTTGAACCAAATTCAGGTCGTCGTCACCCAATGCCGAAGTATGCCCCACATACAACATACCTTGCAGGAAAGGAAGGAAGTGCAGGTAGATGCCATCTTTAGGAATTGCATTGAGATACTGTTCACGGTTGGCAATGGAACCTTGCTGTACCAGCACATCGGCCTGCGATTGGAAGTCTTTATTCACCCAGCGAGTTACGTAGCGTTTGTGCGTGCGCCAGCCGTTGATGGCTTCAGTCAGGTTGGTCGCTGTATCGAAAGGCAGGTGAAAGGCGGCGATGGCTTTGCCGTCTGGGGTAGAAAGAAAGGTGTGAATCAATTTCTCTTCATCGTCCATGATGAATACGCCGCAACGCACGAAGGGAATACCCAGCGTGGTAAGTTCTCTCCATATTAAAGGTGTGATGCGATCGAGGTCTTGTACGGAGCGCATGCTGGCGATCTCGGCACGCACGCGGTCGAGTGATGCCTGGCGGATGGCTTCTTTGGCCCGGGATTCGGCATCCTTCAAATCGCGGTATCGCTTGTAGGTAAGACTCAATACCGAGGTGAACCTGCGGTAAATATGCAATTCGTCTTCATCCAGGTGTTTTTCTGTCCATGCATACACTGCTCCTTCGTCAAAGTAAAAAAAGTAGCCGAATTGAATGGAGTCGGAAGGGTAGTCGGGGAACGCCACCTGCGGCCGCACGAGTTGATAGTATTCCTTGATTTCGTTGCCGCGCAGCACAGGATGATATTCCTTTTTCGCGAGCCAGTGATCATAAATTCCCTCCAGCACCGGGTGATTGACCAATTCCAGCTTACCGACCAATTCAATGGTTTCTCCTCCTTCGGTAGTGTTCATCGTGGAGATTTCGGTACTGCGGGTTGCCTTGTCGAGCAACCCAACGCCACACCGGCGTGGAGTTAAGTTCAGGCTGCCCAATTCCTGATAGAAAGCACGAATGGTAGAATTCAAGTCTTCTGAACTGTGCATGGCCATTGCCTTCGCGCGCACGCGCTCCAGCGATGCCTGGATGGTAGCTTCGCGTGCCTGGGCTTCAGCTGTTTTCAAATCTTTGTACCGGCGATACGTCAGGGAGAAGACGGTTGCGAAGCGCTTCAGGATTTGCTTCTGCTCATCCGAATAAAGTGCTTGATTGAAAGTAAAGATGCCGCCATCCGTAAAAAAAGTGACGTAACAATAATGATCAGGCTGCTCTTCGGCAAGGTAAGAAGTGCTGTATCGCTGTTCGCCCATCAGCGCACGGTAATACGCCCTCTTATCTTCCCCCAGGAGGTGATACAAAAAAGTCTCTTTTTTCAATTTCCAGTCGTGGTACATTTCCTGCCAAAGCGCGTGTCCGCCGACTCCCACCTGTCCCATCCCTTTTACTTCGTGGCCATCTCCGGTAACAGAAGCTGCCCACACTTCCATCGTGTCTGAATCTTCGCGCATTACACCTATACCACAGCGCATGTTTTCCACACTCAATTTTGAAAGCTCATTGAACATGACCGCAGTGGCAGCACTCACATCGTTGCTGTTGTGCATGGCCATGGTTTTGCTGCGAAGCCTTTCGAGAGAAGTTTCAATTTGCGCCTCCCGTGCCTGGGCCTCGGCATTCTTTAGATCTTGATACCTGCGGAACGTCAGGGCAAAGACAGCCGTGAATTTTTTTAGAATCTGTTTTGTCTCTTCCGTTTGATCATCCACCGAAAAAGTATAAACACCGCCTTCCTCAAAATAATACACGTAACAGAAATGATCAGGCACTGAAGGATCTTGTGCCAGCTCCGAATAGTATGGATTATGAGCTTTTGCCACCGTTGAGTAGTATAGGTGAATGTCATCGCCGATAAGCTTGTAACAGTAAACCTCATCTTTATTCTTCCACGATTTAAATACTCCCTGCAACAGCGGATGTATTGTCATGTCAAGTCTTCCGATGATTCTGGTTACCTGGGTCTCATTCGTAAATGCGGAAGACCACATCTCCATGGTCTGCGATTCATCAAACAACAAAACTCCACAACGCATGGTTTTTATTCCTAATTTTTCAAGTTCGATGAACAAGATGGAAGTGGAAGACACGACATCTTCACTGCTTTGCATGGCCATGGCCTTGTTGCGAACGCGTTCAAGCGCCGCCTCAATCTGCGCTTCTCTTGCCTGTCCTTCTGCCTTTTGCAGATCGAGAAAACGCGTGTAGCACTGTTCAAAGACTTTGGCAAAACGCTGTAGTGTGCCCGCCTGTTGCGGGCTTAATTCTTCCATGCCAATGGCCTCAATGCAACCGTACGACATGAATGCACAGCAGAGTTTACAGTTGTCGATGCCCATCATCATTTGTTTTGTCTCCTCGGGCAGATTCCGGAAGTCGGTGATGGTAAAAAATAGTTTATCAAAGTCCCGTTTTACCTGACCACTAAAGTCGAAAACTTTGTAAGGGATGTTCGCTTCAAACGTTCGGATAAATTCATGGCGAAATTCATTTTCAAAATAGGGGACGTGATACGACTGGGGCAGTACAGCTTGTACATCAGATGACATAAGCACATCATAATCCTTTGTTTGTCGATCAATCAACCCAATCATGGACATGAACGAATCAAACCCAATCGCCTGCAACTGGGCCAGCAGAACGGCCACCACTTCGCGCAGCTCGTCGCTTTTGTGCATCGCCAGGGAGCGCGAGCGTACTTTTTCCAGTGAGGCTTCTATTTGTGCCTCGTGTGCCTGTCCTTCTGCCTTTTGCAGATCGAGGAAACGGGTGTAGGTCTGTTCAAATACTTTGGAAAACCGTTGTAAGATCAATAGCCTTTCTTCCGAAAGGGGTTCTGCATCCACGACCTCCAGGAGGCCGTATTTCATTGTTACATGTGAAAGGACAGAAACCTTCTGCTCTAAAATCCATTTTTTGATTTCTTCGGGAATTCTTTTGAAATCAGTTTTGTCCAGCATGACAGTTTCAAAGTCATGTTTCTTAGCACCCTTTAGTTCAATGGTGAATGGAGATGCTCCTTCTTTCCAGGCTGCCCATTGTTCTTCGCAGATAGGGTGAACCAACCTGGGCACATAATAGCATTCTGGCATCACCGATTGAATCGGATTGGAGTGCCAGAATTCCATTTGATTTGTTTGTTCGTTACACAAGATCAGTTCGCATCCATCCCTGGCCATTCCCAAAGGTTCCATCTGCTCATACAGAAGGGCCACAACTTCTCTTAGCTCCTCACTTTTGCGCATAGCCATTGAGCGCGAACGCACTCTTTCCAGCGCCGCCTCAATCTTTGCTTCTCTTGCCTGCGCTTCGGCTTTTTGCAGATCGAGGAAACGGGTATAGGTTTGTTGAAATACCCTGGTAAACCGTAGCATTAGTTCATTCTGCGTATCAATCAAACGGTTGCCGCCAACAATCATCAGGTACCCTTGCTTAAAATTGAAATTGTGCAGGAATAGTTTTTTTGGCGAAAGGGCAATCAGTTGTTCTGCCGTTATCCAATGTGAAATCCCTCCATTCGTTTGCAGGGCATTTTCCGCGACAAATGTTTGGTGTGCAATGGTTTCCTCTTCAGTCATTTCAATGACGCTCAAAAGCTCCTGTTTTTTCCAGCATGAAAGAACTTTGAGCATCTCTTTGGTTTCAGTATGCAAAAGCCCCAAGGGATCAGCAATCCTGCCTGTTGCGGGGTTGGGGGCATACGTCCAACCAATTTTTTCTTCCTTGTCCATCAATACATAACCACTGGATAGGCTTTCGATACCCAATTTCCCTAATTCATTCCATAGCAATTCACCCGCTTCCTTCAGTTCATCGCTTTTATGCATCGCTAAAGAACGTGACCGCACTCTTTCCAATGACGTTTCAATCTGAGCTTCACGTGCCTGGGCTTCGGCTTTTTCAATATCTGTATAGCGTTTATAGGCAAGCTCAAATACGTCTAAATAGCGGTTGAACAATGGTATACCCGGTTTGCTCAGCGGCGCGTATGTGGAAATGCCCAGCGCCACGGGCCCGAGGGAGTGCCAATAATAGTTTAGTGATGGGGCCGTGTTCAAATATTTGTCGATGAAAACATTGGTTGTCATCTGGTAGCTCAGCCACTCCTTCACTTTATTGCCTTTGATGTGCGTGGTAAACGATTGCCCTTTGCCTTCGATCATTCTTTTAGCGAACGCTTTGCTGATCTTGTGATCGGTATAGCTTGTTTCCGTCACTATCGATTTATCGTGCCGCGCATAAAATTCAAAGTTCATGTATGTGCCGCGTTTTGGATAAAAGATGGCCGTTTGCACATTGCGAATTTCTTTTATCCCCAGTTTTTCCAATTCATGCTAAATCGTTTTGCAGATGAAGAGCATGTCTTCGCGTCTCCGCATCTTCATAGCAATGCTGCGCACGCGTTTAAGTGACGATTCAATTTCCAATTCTCGATTCTTTTGCTCTACCTCCAGGGTGCGCCTTTTCAGGGCTTCGCGCAGTTGTTCATTTTCATTTGCGATCTTATCCGTGGAATGGGGTAGGGTATTGACCTTGTGCCGGGTTGATTTCTTTGGAGCAGGTTTGCTTTTGGAAATGCCTTTTCCTGGTATCCTTTTCTTGGGGGACTTCATAAAGAATGGATCAAGGCCTTTGGAGACAACTCGTTGTCTTTAAATGTACACATTTAAGTAATCGAGCTTGTATTTATGAAATCATTTCTTAACCGCAGCGGACAACCATGGAAGGCACATGCGGAGGGTCACTTGGAGGAGATTTTCATCCTCTTCAACAACTCCAAATACCGCGGTTCCTGTTGAAGGGACCGAAGGAGCGGATTGCTGCGAATATAGATGACGCGGTATTTATCTTTTAGGGCTTTCTCGAGGTAATCGATGGCGAGGTCTTTGCGTTTCATGAAAGCGTAGTTTTGAGCCACATCGAAGCTGCTCATCAATCCCTTTTCATGTTGCCGGAGCATCTCCTGTTCTGCCTGCCCCATTTGGGTCTGATCCCTCAGCGCAAACCAAACCATAGGCGCAAGAAGCTTCTTGTCGTTATCCGGCAAGTTTTTAAAAATTGACTCGATCATTTCGTACTTGCCTGCCGCCAGGTAGGTGACCAACAAACTCCGATGAATGAAGTCCCTGTTCAGTTCAAGTCCGGATTTGAGAACTTCAATGGCTTCGTCATATCGGCCGAGCGTGCTTAAATCATCCGCATGCGAACTGATGGTAACCACATTGAGCGGGTTTAGCGACAAGGACTTCTCACTGGTTTCCAGCGCCTTTTGTAAAAACCCCTGGACACGATACAACTGGCTGAGGTTGCGAAATGCATTTGAATTGCCGGGCTCCAGTTCGATTGCTTTCATAAATTCCTTTTCCGCAACTGCCCAATCAAAGTCATACCACATGCTGATCAAAGCCTTTACCCTGTGCGCTTCCGACGATGAAGGATCAAGCATCATCGCCCTCCCGACCATTTCGCTCGCCTGGGCATAACCAGATTCAAACTTTTCAAACCGTGAATTACCTTCCAGTATTTTTACAAAGGCGAGACCGGACCAGGTTCGCGCATTGCCAGAATCCAATGCCAGCGATTTGGAGTAGTAGTCGGCAGCCAGTGGAAGGTTGCGCTGATCCGCAAAATAGTTTCCTTTCAAATTCAGGTTGTAGGCTTCGCTATTGGGCATGGACATGCCTGGTACATTGCTGGTACCAAGGAGTTTTAGCTTCAATTGCTTCAGTACGGCGCCGGCGATTTCATCCTGCAAGTCGAAGATCTTTTGCAGCTTTCGGTCGTACGTATCGCTCCAAAGGTGCACACCATCGCTGGCGCGAATCAATTGTGCTGTGATGCGTACCTGGTCGCCCTCTTTCCGCACGCTGCCTTCGAGGATGTGTGCGGCTCCCAACTTTTCGCCGATGACGCGCAGGTCTTCGTTCTTCCCTTTGAAATAGAATGATGAAGTCCGTCCGATCACTTTCAGCTCCGGTACCTTGGCCAGCAGGTTCAGCACCTCTTCACTGATGCCGTCGCTGAAGAATTCCTGTTCGGGATCATTGCTCATGTTCACAAACGGAAGCACGGCAATCGATTTGTCAGGGGATTCCACCCCGGTAGAGGAGACAGACCGCAATACAGTAAAATAGGACAGGGCAATAAGGGCAAGAACAACTGCTGCTGCCAATAAGCCTTTGCGAACCATGGGTTGCCTTTCTTGCATCGCCTGTTCCTGAGGCAGGGACTTTTGTGCTGAGGAGGGATCTTTCATCGCACCGTTGATCTGCTTGATGGCCTGGGCAACTTTGTTGAGTTGGTTGCGATACACGGTTTGGGCCAGGTTCCGGGTCGGATCTTCTTCATTGCTACGCAGTGGACGATTGACTCCCGGTTCCCGGTAAATAAACTCAATTGCCCGAAGCGCGCCGCCGAGTTCTTTCTCCACCACGGCCATATCATCTCCATCGAGGTCATGTATTTTTAGCGGCAGAATCCTGCTCGCCACGTTTCCGTTGCCCAGCCTGATGTCTCGCCCCATCGACTCGGCTTTGGCCAGTGCGTTGAAAGCACAGAACTCATGCTGCCAGGCAAATGATTTCGGATCGCAATATGTCTGGGACAGGATGGGAATGAATATCCGGCAATTCAGCTTTCCCTCGAGGCTTTTGTCTACGCTGTGGGTTTCGAGCAGTCCGTCGACTGGATTCTTGTCGAAGTAAATGGTCAAGGGCTCTTTAAGCGTGGCGCGCAACTCTTTCTCAAGTTGGTGGACGAAATCCGTTACCCAGCCATCCGAGGCCAGTCTGCCGGAGTCCGACGAAGGCAGATTGTCGTTGTGCCGATAAGAAATGAAAATGTCATGCCCGGTGGCGGGCGCATGGGTGGCCATGATCAAAGATAAAAAGTTTAGGGGAGTTATGGTGGTCAGAGTGAGGCATAATTCGAATGATGAATATTGATGTAAGGGAACGCTAACTTCAACATTCATCAAATGACAAACCTTCCTATTTCTTAAGTGATTCTACAATCGCCTTAAAACTTTCAAGTCCAGCCTCGAGATTTTCAATGATTTCCTCAGCTAATTCATCCGGATTTGGTAGATTGTCCAGGTCGGCCAAGGACTTGTCCTTGATCCATGTAATATCAAGGCTGGTTTTATCTCGAGCAGTGATCTCTTCGTAAGTGAATTTGCGCCAGCGGCCTTCCAGATTTTTCTCACCCCAGATTTGTTTGCGTTTATGTCGGTTTTCAGGATTGTAGCATTTGATGAAGTCGCGCAGGTCTTCTAGCTTGAGCGGATTCTTTTTTAGCGTGTGATGAATATTGGTTCGGTAGTCATACACCCAAATCTCTTTTGTCCATGGGTCTTTGCTGGAGGGTTTGTTATCAAAGAAGACAACATTAGCCTTCACACCCTGCGCGTAAAAGATACCAGTGGGCAAGCGCAGGATGGTATGCACATCCGCGGTCTCCAATAACCGTTTGCGCACAGTCTCTCCTGCTCCGCCTTCAAACAACACATTATCCGGGATGACTACTGCCGCCAGCCCGGTTGTCTTGAGCATGGTGCGGATGTGCTGTACAAAGTTCAGTTGCTTGTTGCTGGTGGTGGCCCAGAAATCCTGGCGGTTGTAGGTAAGGTCTTCTTTCTCCTGTTCGCCTTCTTCATTGGTGAAGGTTTGACTGCTTTTTTTGCCAAACGGTGGATTGGCCAGCACGTAGTCATATTTACTTTCCGACTGCGCAATGAGTGCATCTGCAGGAGAAATGAAATTGTCACTGTCAATATCACCGATGTTGTGCAAGAACAAGTTCATGAGGGCAAGTCTACGAGTACTGGCCACGATCTCGTTGCCGAAGAAGGTGGAGTATTTCAAAAACTTGCTCTGTGCTTTATCCAGCTTGTGATTTGCTAAAATATAATCATACGCCGCCAGGAAGAACCCACCCGTGCCGCAGGCAGGATCGGCAATGGTTTTAGATGGCAGGGGAGCTATACACTCAACCATGGCTTTAATGAGGGCACGCGGGGTAAAATACTGCCCGGCACCGCTCTTGGTGTCTTCTGCGTTTTTTTCCAGCAGGCCCTCATAAATATCTCCTTTGTCTTCCACACCCATCATCAACCATTGCTCGCCATCGATCATGGCGACGATCTTGCTGAGCTTCGCTGGGTCCTGTATTTTGTTTTGGCTCTTGGTAAAAATCTGACCGAGGATACCTTTCTCTTTGCCAAGCTCGCGCAGGGTGTTAGTATAATGTGTTTCCAGCTCTGCACCGCGCAATGGCACCAGCTTATCCCAACTGTACTTTTTAGGAATAGAAAACGTACGGTTATACGGCGGCTTGGTGTACTCATCTGCCATCTTAAGAAATAGCAGATAGGTAAGCTGTTCCAGGTAGTCTCCATAGCCAACGCCGTCATCACGAAGTGTGTTGCAGAAGGACCATACTTTGCTAACTATGGCAGAATTGTTGTCACTCATTTGTCATTGGATATTATCATCAATCGATCTATTTCAAATTCTACTTTGGGGTAATATTCTTTGTATCTAATGTCTGAGAGACTTTCGCCAGGCAGGTTCTTAATAAGATTGTACTTTGTTATTAGCATTGAGTTTGCCCTTCGTTTTCCATTCATGAATTCAAATTTTGCTGTCT
This sequence comes from Cytophagales bacterium, assembly GCA_025358885.1. Lineage (GTDB taxonomy): Bacteria > Bacteroidota > Bacteroidia > Cytophagales > Cyclobacteriaceae > ELB16-189. Next base: position 9,799 of record JANYHW010000140.1, read on the forward strand.
TATATTCTGGAATGTATTCCCAAATAAGGCCTGGTGCAGACAAACTATTCACTAATAATAGCGCCTGTTCATAGGTTGAAAGCTGTGCTCTTAACGTTTTTACATAGAAGTACTTTTCTTCAAATGACAATCCTTTGTAATTGTTAACAAACTTTACGGTTTGGAAAAGATGCCTGTAATAATGCCCTAACCAGTATTGATTCCCTCCATAATATTTGACATACTCATCAGGATAGAATAGATCATTTTTGAATGCTTCGTCTCGGTCAACTAATCTCAATTCTTTGATTCGCTCTATTGCCGAAATTTTCTCATTGTATGGCTTTGACGCAAGATTTGACCACTTATTCCAAAATTTGCTGTGATAGACAGGTTTCAATTTGATATAGTCTAGAGTCGAGATAATCAAATCG
>JANYHW010000179.1 GCA_025358885.1 Cytophagales bacterium
ATCGGCTCCGTCTATTACAATGCCAAGAACGACTCTTCACATTACTACCTGGACAAGGCCATCTCTATCAATCCCCGTGACTTTATGCCGTATGATAATCTGGGCAATGTGTACTATGAGTCGGGCGACTATGACAAAGCCATTGTCAACTACCAAAAGGCAATTGCCCAATACTCCCATTATAAATACACCCACTATAATTTGGGATATGCATTCTATTACATGCACAAGTCTGAAGATGCTGTCATTCAATTCAAGAAGAGTCTCGAAATTGATCCGGATTATTACCTGGCTTACAACGGGATCGGCTTCATTTTGAAAGAGCAGGGACGCAAAGAAGAAGCCCTGGAGCAATACAGGAAATCAATTGAAGTAAACCCATCGTACCTCGCAGGTTATCACAACCTTGGATACTTATTGGGAGACCTTGGCCGAAGGGAGGAGGCAATGGTACAATACCGCAGGATCATTGAAATTGATCCGAACTATGTCGACGCCTATATAAACCTCGGATATGAATTGTTTAAACTGGAGCGAACCGAGGAATCTGTCAAGGCTTACCAGGCCGCTGTTGCAGTCGATCCCAAGAATGCTTCGGCCTATCACGGAATAGCCGCCGGGTTTAATGCACTGGGCAAGAAGGATGAAGCTATCCTGGAGTATAAAAACGCACTGTCGGTCGATTCGACTTATGTGGCCGCCTACCTGGGCTTGGGCAATCTCATCTGCGAGAAGGGTGACAAGGAAGGCGGCATAAAGATGTATCGAAAGGGCATAGAAGTAGATCCAAAGTATGTAGATGCGTATTTCGACCTGGCCTATGAATTGAATGAGACCGGCAAGAAAGAAGAGGCAGTAACCACATATCTCAAGGCAATTGCCATTGATCCTAAATATGTATCAGCCTACAAGAACCTTGGTAAAGTATATGCGGATCTTGGCAAGTCTGATGAGGCAATTCAATGTTACATGAAAGTTATTGAACTCGAGCCAAAGTCTGCTTGGGGATATCACAGCGTTGCTTTTGCCTATTCCGCGAAGGGCAAGAAAGAAGACGCTTTAAAGTTCTACCAGAAAGCCATTGAAACCGAGCCGACCTACGTCGAAGCATATTTGGGTGCGTCAAACGTGAATAGTGAACTAGGAAACAAAGAGGAGGCTATCCGGTTCAGCAAGAAAGCAACCGAAGTAAATCCAAAGTATACCGATGCCTTCTTCAACCTTGGCTATTATCTCAATGAGGCAGGAAGAAAGGAAGAAGCTATTGATGCGTATTCAAAAGCCATAGAGCTGGATCCATCATCTCTCAGCGCTTACAAGAACATCGCGCAGATTTACAAAGACCTTGGCCGACTCGATGAGGCCATTGCAAGCTATCGTAAAGCACTTGAGCTTTCACCCAAGGAAGCAGCCTCTTACAATAACCTGGGAAGTGCTTTGAACGATGCGGGCAAGAATGGCGAGGCCATGACTATGTTCGAACGTTCCGTAGCACTTGATCCAACCAACACGTATTCCCGGCATATGTTTGCCTACATTCTCAACGCCCTTGGATTGAAGGGCGAGTCCTGTGAGCAATACCGAAAAATCCTGGAGATAGATCCCGAATACCCTGACGGTCATTATAATCTCGCAACAGAATTGGAAAACAACGACAAACATGAAGAAGCGATAAAGGAATACCAGGTTGACATCCAGCGCAACCCAACCCATACCATCGGCTATACCGGAATTGGATACGCCTATATGAAGCTTAAACAGAATGATGATGCGTACAAAGCCTTCTCAAAGGCGATATCCCTTGACATCAAGAACCCTACAAATTATTATAACCTTGCCTGCTTTCACGCCGCCAACAATGACTTCGTGAAGGCCCGGGCACAACTCAGGTTGGCTTTTGTCCAGGGATATGACAACCACTCCTGGATGATGTCTGACACGGACCTGGCACAGTTGCGCGAAACACCGGAATTTAAAAGCATGGTGGATCAATACTTCAAAGACGGCAAGAGACGATAAGATTCATTTCGAGTCCGCTTTTAGAATCGGGCGGAAGTATTTAATCTTGCACAATGGCTCCAATGCCGAGGCACACCTTCGTTCTACCTATGCCTTCACCCGCTAGCCTAGTCGCCTTGCTACTGCTTTTTCTGGCAACCGCATGCACCTCCCAACCCCACATGTCCAGAATGTCACTCCAGTACCTGGGTAATTATGAAATATCATTCAACAAGCAGTTTAAGGGAACTACCATTGGTGGATTATCTGGAATAGACTACGACCCCAAGAACGATCGATATTTCCTGATCAGCGATGACCGTTCAGCGATAAACCATGCCAGGTTTTACACGGCCAAGATCTATTTGAATCAAAAAGGAATTGATAGTGTACAATTCACTGGAGTCTATACCCTTAAACAGTCCAATGGCCTCCGCTTTCCAAACACAAAAGAAAATCCGGCAAAAACACCTGATCCTGAGGCAATTCGTTTTAATGCCGCCACGGAACAATTGATGTGGACAAACGAAGGGGAAAGAAACCTCAAGGGCAAAACAGCGGTACTGACCGATCCGGCAATTACCATAATGGACCTTGCCGGGAACTATGTTGCAGAATTTCCACTACCCCCTAACCTATTGATGCAACAAGGTGACAATGGACCTCGACAAAATGGCACGCTCGAAGGGTTGACATTTTCCAATGGAGCTAAGCAAATGTTTGTCAGTCTTGAAGAGCCATTGTATGAAGATGGCCCCCGGGCAGACATCCACGAAAACAACGCATGGATCAGGATATTCCGATACGAAGTGGCAACAAGGAAGAATGTGGCCCAATATGCCTACAAGCTGGATCCTGTTGCTTATCCGCCAGTTCCGGAAAAGTCGTTCATGGTGAACGGCATACCAGACATTCTGGCGATTGACAGTGCCAAACTTCTTCTCATGGAGCGATCCTTTTCCACAGGAAGACTGCAGTGCACGGTGAAAGTATTTCTTACTGATCTAAGTCATGCTGATAACATCCTGTCGGTCACTTCTTTGTTAAATAATCCCCCCGCCCATCCCGCAACCAAGGAACTCATCCTCAATATGGACGACCTCGGCATATATATCGACAACGTCGAGGGTGTTACTTTTGGTCCTACGCTTCCTAATGGACACAGAACTCTCGTCTTTGTAGCGGATAACAATTTCAATGCTTTTGAGAAAAGTCAATTACTATTGTTTGAAGTGATCGAGTAACAATTACAAATTGTAAGGATTTTCCTGTCGGTAACCATTCAATACCAAACATTTAATATTGATAAAGGATGAAGATTGGACGAGCAGTGTGGATGCTTTCCCTGGTGAGTCTGTTTACGGACATGGCGAGTGAAATGCTCTATCCGGTCATGCCTGTATTTTTGAAAAGCATTGGGTTCTCCGTGTTGCTGATCGGGCTCCTTGAAGGAATTGCAGAAGGAACTGCGGGCATAAGCAAAGGGTACTTTGGAAAGTTGTCAGATGCCAGCGGAAGGCGAGTGCCATTTGTTCAATTGGGTTACGCCTTAAGCGCCTTGTCGAAACCGCTGATGGCTGTCTCCATTATTCCATTATGGATCTTCATCGCCCGCACAGCCGACCGGCTAGGTAAAGGCATTCGCACGGGGGCACGCGATGCAATCCTCTCGTCCAATGCGACTCCTGACACGAAAGCCAGGGTATTCGGTTTTCATCGTTCATTTGATACTGCCGGCGCATTCATCGGTCCAACGCTGGCATTGATATTCCTGTATTATTATCCTGGGCAATACAAATGGTTATTTCTGGCCGCCTTTGTCCCAGGGCTGGCAGCTATTTTATTTACACTTTTGCTTAAGGAAAAGCCGGTTGCACCTTCCGAAAAAAAGGCACTCCCATTCTTCTCATTCCTTGCCTATTGGAATCAGGCACCGTCAACCTACCGACAGTTGGTGGTAGGCTTGTTGTTCTTCACCCTCATCAATAGCTCGGATGTATTCCTGTTGCTCAAAGTCAAAGAAGCAGGACTTTCCGATTCAGAAGTCATTGGTGTGTACATCTTCTATAATCTTGTATATGCACTAGCATCCTACCCGGCGGGAATGCTCGCCGATCGATGGGGCCTCAAAAACACGCTGGTGACGGGAATGCTTTTATTTGCTGCCGTGTATTCAGGGATGGCCGGAGGGGGAAATTTATGGTGGTTCGCAGGCTTGTTCTTTCTTTATGGAATTTATGCTGCCTGTTCGGAAAGCATCGCCAAAGCCTGGATCACAAATATCTGCGACAAGAAGGACACTGCCACTGCCGTGGGCACATACACTGCCTTCCAAAGCATCTGCGCCCTGCTGTCCAGTATAATCGCAGGAGGAATCTGGTATTCTTGGGGAGCGGCATCACTTTTCTCACTCACGGGTGTGCTCGCACTAGTGGCAGCGATTTATTTTTTAAGGTTGCGATCAGCAAATCCTGAATGAACCACTAACCATAGAAATCGCAGATGCCTTCAATCTTGTTTCCATCTGCAGCCATCTATGGCTAGTGGTTAACTCAAAAGTAAAACTGCTCCCAAACAATCTTTCCATCTTTTACTTCATACACACAAATCTCATCAAACTTCATCCTGCCCTGTCCCTTGAATGTAGCATCCAGCATCATCGCCGTACTAAAATAACGGCCGCCAACGACAGGGTTTGAGAATGAACCTCCATGACGGGTTTCAATCATCGCGGCAAACTGGGCTCCCTTCTCAAACACTGCTTTCTTACCTTTGGCACTCTTGGTCGGAGCCTGGGGAGGCTCAATGCTTACGATTTCTTCGGCATAGAGCTCTTCCATGGCTTTTTGGATTTCTCCCTGGCGGCAAAGAGCGACCAGGCGATCGGCAACTTGTTGTGTAGTCATAGTGTTTTTTCTCTATGACGGAGGGGATTAACCAATCCGGACCAAGTGGTTGAATAAATTTATGCTAGGTCCTTCTTTGGAATATGGCCACCATACCAAACTGAGGACCATTAGGAGGACTGCTCACCAAAATCAAAATACGCGTATACGATTCTAAATTCACGAAGATTTCAAATGAAACGCTTTGGGCTTAGTAAAGGCGCGAAGACCTGCGCGACTAAGGGTTACACCAAAGCCAGAGTGCTTTCGACCGCTCCAGGGAACGGCAGCGCTTACGCGATCACAACAATTCCAATATCCTGTTCCGACATTTAGTTTCCTTAAAATGCCTTCAGCTCGCTCCTGCGATGAACTGTAGACGCTTGCCGTTAGACCATACGGGGTGTCGGCCATGAGTTGAAGAGCCTCCGCATCATCTTTGACGCTCATGATTCCGATGACCGGGCCAAAAGATTCGTCCTGCATAACACCCATGCTGTGGTTGACGCCAGTTAGCACGGTAGGCTCAAAATAATAACCCTTTCCTTCGAGGCGCTTGCCTCCAGTATGCAAAGTCGCGCCATATTTTACTGCCTCATCTACTTGCTCCTCAATGAGATCGACCTGATCTTTCCGGGTGAGGGGTCCGAGGTACACTCCATCCTGAGTCGGTGGTCCCAATTTATATGCTTTGACCTCATTGACGAATTCAGTCAGGTACTGATCAAATACATCTTGATGCACATAGATTCTCTCCACGGCACAGCAGCTTTGGCCATTGTTATAAAATGCACCATCAGCCGTGGCTGCGGCAACTGCCTTGATGTCTGCAACATCATCGGCGACATACAATGGATCTTTGCCTCCAAGTTCACATTGACACGGGACCATCTTGGGGGCCACCTTCTCATAAATATGTTTGCCTGTCTTGAATGAGCCCGTGAAGAAGTATCCATCGAGGGGCAAATCCAGCAATAACTCTCCAACTTCCCTTGCACCGATAGCTACATGAAAAATATCCGCCGGAATTCCTGCCAGTTTAAGCAACCTTTCCATCTGCAATCCGGAAAGGGTGGAATATTCAGAAGGTTTATATAGTACGCAGTTCCCGGCTAGAAGTGCCGGGATGAAAACATTTGTACCCACGAGATAAGGATAATTCCAGGCGGAAATATTGGCCACAACGCCCAATGGCTCATATGAAATCTTCTCTTCCATACCCGCGCTTCTTGTCATGACTTCATCTCCCAGGTATTGTTCTGCATGATCCGTCAACCACTGAATTCGTGTTCGCGCTCCATTGATTTCATTCCTGGATTGTTGAAGAGGTTTACCCACTTCAGATGTCAGGATGGCGGCTAGACCTTCCAGGTTTTCTTCCAGCAGTATGGCATATTTCCTGATGATATTTATTCGCGACTCCAGTGTCGCCTGTTGCCACCCATACTGTGCAGCTTGCAATTTGTGCAACTTCTTTGCAAGACTTTCCATGGTATCTTCGACCAGGTCATGGAGTATCTCTTCAGTAGCCGGGTTAATAACTTGCATATCCTTCTGTTTAACTTTGTCTGCAGGCTTCAACAAAACTTTCCCTGAGGTTTCTCGAGAATGCACTATTCTTGTTCTCCATTCTTTCAGGATGCCATTGAACCAGCATAAAGAAAGGTCCTGATTTATCCGAACGCTCGATTCCCTCAACGATACGTTGATCAGAAATAGCATTGACCTCGAGTCCTTTACCCAACAGGGCGGCACTTTGATGATGCGCACTGTTCACTTCCCCTTTAGTCACACCGGTGAGGGATGCCAGTAAGCTGCCCTTCATCACCTCAATGGAATGGTAGCGGTCATTTCCTTCTCCATATTTTGAATGATCCGGGTTCTCGAAGGAAGGAATATCGGGGATGAGTGTACCACCCATAAATACATTCACAATTTGCAATCCCCGACAAATTCCCAGGATAGGAAAATGATGCTGGTCGGAGTAACCAATCGCCTCCAATTCAAATTCATCCCTGTATTCATCGATATCGTCTAGTCCATAGGTCGCCACGTACTCTGGTTTGTTGTAGAACCTGGGGTGAACATCTTCTCCGCCACTCAGCACCAGTGCACTGCACTTCCTTATGGAGGCTAAGTTGCCTTCTTCATGTCCGAGTTTAATAACTTCCAGGTCTGGCACCAGGGAAAGCCAGCGCACATAGTTATCATACTTCCTTCCTGCGGTGAGTCCTACCCATAATTTCTTCATCGCCTTGTGTTTTCGGGGTTTTGGTGATTACCATTATCGGAATTCCATTGGCCACTATCTGGATACTGGGCGTGGGACAATGGTGGTGCAGCAAATATGCTTTCACCAGCTGTAAACTTTGCTTTCTTGATAATTATCGATTCCATGAACTTTACAATGCTTTCAGGTAAAGATTCTTAAAGTCTTCCCGACTCACAGGCCTGGGATTGTTGGGGTGAGCAAAATCGGCAAATGCCAAATCAGCCAATGTTTCAATATGAGAGGATTTTACACCGATCGCCGAGAGGTGATGGGGTATGCTTATCCTTGTGTTCAGGTCAAACAGGTATTTAACCACGCCTTCCCCCGATTCTTCCCGGAGACCAAATGTGCGGGCCATCCTTCTGAACTTGTCTTCACTCCCTTTGATATTGAACTCCATGCCATAGGGAATGTTCACGGCATTGGCCAATCCATGATGCGTATCCAGTAAGGCAGAAAGTGGGTGCGCAAGTGAATGAACTACACCCAATCCTTTTTGGAAAGCAACCGCGCCCATCAGTGACGCAATCAACATGTTGCTCCTCGATTCGAGGTCTGGATTATTGACTGCCCTTTCCAGCGACTGGCTGATCAGCGCAATGCCTTCCATGGCTATGCCTTCGCACAAGGGGTGCGGCATTTTGGCCAGGAAAGCCTCCATGTTGTGCGTTAACGCATCCATGCCCGTGGCGGCCGTGACCTGTGGAGGCAACTCCATGGTGAGCAAAGGGTCTGCAAAAATGATTTTGGCAAGCAGCTTTGGAGAGAATAGGATCTTCTTTTGATGCGTGACATCATCTGCTATAATAGCACTACGCCCAACTTCGCTGCCGGTTCCTGCCGTGGTAGGAATGGTGATAAAATGGGGAACTTCATTCGTCACATAAATATCTCCGCCAACCAGGTCATCGTATTTGAATAAATCTTCCCTGTGGTGGACCCTTAGCACGATGGCCCTTGCCACATCCAATGCCGCTCCTCCTCCTATCCCGATAACACTATCCCTGTGGGTGCCATCAAACGCATCAGTACCCTTGTACACATCAGACTTCACCGGATTTTTGTGGATGTCATGAAACACCTCAATCGAAATGCCCTTTTGGGTCAGCTCAGAAAGGATCTTGTGAAAGAATCCCAACTGCGCCACGACAGGGTCTGTTACTATGAGTGGTCTCGCGGTGTTGTTCTTGAGGAGATAGTCGCCTAGTTCTTTGCTCGACCCGGCACCAAAACGAATGGTCGTTGGAAAATTGTATTGAACCACTGAATCAAATCTCATATCAACCAGGTAATAATCTCTTATGATTTCTGAGTGTCTTAAATAATTTCAAAATATCGTTTGTACTCCCAATCCGTGACCGCTTTCAGGTGCTGCTTCCATTCCCATTCACGAGTTTGTACAAAATGTTCAACAAAGCCTTTACCAAAAATTTCTCTGCCTATTGGAGAATCCTTCATGTTTCTGGTCGCCTCTTCGAGCGTACGCGGCAAAGAACCATTTGAAAAGTCACTGTACCCATTACCTATTGTGGCTGGCTGTTTCAGTTTCAACTTCTTTCGAATCCCGTACAGCCCAGCTCCCAGGCACGCAGCAATCGCCAGGTATGGATTGGCGTCAGCGCCAATTACGCGGGTCTCGAGTCGGCTCGACTTGCTGCTTCCATTCAATACCCTGAGTGCAACAGTCCTGTTGTCATGACCCCAAGTAAGGGTAGTCGGAGCCCAGGCTCCTTCTACCAGACGCTTGTAGCTGTTGATCGTAGGCGCGAACATGGGGAGAATGAAGGGAAGACAATGCAGTTGTCCGGCAATGTATTGCCGTTGCAATTCGCTCATCCCCTGCTTGTTTTTGTCGTTGTAAAACAGATTTCTCTTTTGGGCCTTGTCCCAGATACTTTGGTGCACATGCCCACCGCAGCCGGGAAGCTCAGGACTTATCTTGGCCATAAAGGTAGCCATGATGCCATGTCGATAGGCAATCTCTTTTACAGCAGTCTTGAACAAGGTAGCCCTATCCCCGGCTTCCAAGGCACCGGAATAAACGATCGCAGCCTCCAAAACACCTGGTCCCGTTTCCGTGTGCAGCCCTTCCAGAGGCACATTGAATTTCTTAAGAAGCTCAAAGAGATCTGTAAAGAATGGGTTCTGCAGACTTGAACGCAAAATACTGTAGCCGAACATTCCCGGCGTGAGTGGCTCAAGCCCCTGAAAATTCTTTTGCCGCACGGACTTCGGCGTTTCTGAAAAATTAAACCATTCGAACTCTTGTGCGCACATCGGCACAAGGCCTGCCGTGTTCAAATCACCAACTATTTTCTTAAGAAGTTGCCGTGGGCACACCGATAATGGCGCACCGCTTGCGGTTATCAGTTCACCCAGAAAAAATGGAACATCGTTTTCCCAGGGGATCTTTCTGAATGTAGTCAGGTCTATTCTCGCCGCAGCATCCGGATAACCTGTATGCCAGCCCGTATATTTCACATTATCGTAGGCTACGTCATTGGCATCCCAGCCAAAGATTACATCACAAACTGAACTGCCGCCTTCCAGGGTTGAAAGAAATTTATCGGTTGACACATACTTTCCCCGCAAGATCCCATCGATATCCGTGTATGCGATCTTCACCTTACCCAAAGGATGGCTTCTTACAAACTCGATGGTCGCTTTCTGTGTCATCATGATTTAAGACTGATGCCTCCTTTTTGCAATTTAAAGATACCAAACGCCATGGCGATAATCAGCAGATAGAATAAACTTAACATCAAATTATAGACCACAACAGCCGTTAACGCCACCACTATCAATACCAGGGCGATCATGGGAAAATATGGAAACCATGGCACTCGAAATGGTCGCTCCAGGGCAGGCTCCTTGCGACGCAAGGCTATCACACCAACCATCGAAATGCAGTACAAGGTCAAGGCGCCAAGCACAGAGAGGGTGATGACCTCGGAAGTCTTGCCCGACAACAATGCCAGAAAGCCGATTAGCATATTTACGACCAAGGCATTTGCCGGTGTAGCAAACCGTGGGTGCAGACGACCCAGAAAAGATGTACCAACCTTCAATTTTCCAAATTCGAAACAAGAACGTCCAGCCGCCAACATGAGCCCATTGAATGAGGCGACCAAACCAAACAACCCAACGATGATCAGAGTCCGGTATAACCATCCATTCGAAGCGGTAAATTGTCCGATGGCCATGGGCAGTGGCGAATCTGAAGTTCCGTTTTCATTGTATACAATCTTCTCCCATCCACCGGCACCTACCGCCCCGGTAAAAGTTACGAGGCACAGGGTGATCAAAGTGAATAATGCCGACAGGAATCCAATCGACATTGTCCTCTTTGGATTTTGGGTTTCCTCTGCGAGATTGGCAACACCTTCAATGCCAAGAAAAAACCAAATGGCGAATGGTACGGCGGCAAAAATTCCCGCAAGGCCATGCGGAAGGGCATTCTGACTGAGGTTGTGCCATGTGGCATGTGGTAGAACAACGACACTAAACATTAACAAGCCTATGACTGCCACCGTGGTAACAAATAATTCAAACCTTGCTGCGGCCTGAATTCCATAGATATTTAGCGTCGTAAAAATGATATAAGCAGTCCCTGCAAACAGAATCACCGGCACAGAAGGAAAAAATAAGTTCATGTAGGACCCAATGGCGAAAGCAATAGCCGGAGGAGCAAAAATGAATTCAATGTTCTGCGCCATCCCGGCGAGAAAGCCCACATCTGCACCCAGGGAGCGCTTCGCATAGTCAAATGCGCCACCTGCTCGGGGAATAGCACAGGCAAGCTCTGCATAGCTCATGGTGAACGTGACATACATCAAGATCACGAAGCCTGTGGCAATGGACAGTCCCAGGGTTCCCCCTTTCTCCAGGCCCAGGTTCCATCCAAAATAATTACCGGAGATCACGTAGCCAACGCCAAGTCCCCATACCATCCAGGGAGTCAAAACACGTTTGAATTCTGTAGTGACCTTTGGCAAACAATCTTTGATTTAGCTGGATAAAGCTACACATCCGGACTTTGAATCCATCCATCCTCCTGGAAAACCTGCTGGAGATTCTGCAAACAAATGAGAGTGGGCATAAAAAAAGCCGGCCTCCGTAGAAGCCGACTTTCTCCATTGCATTTATCAATCTTTAATTAACGTCCTCTCCAAGGGACTTCAGTTTTTTCTTTACTCGAGCCACTTTAGGTTGGTCGTCCAGGTCTGTATAGACGTTGAGCAGCGAATACAAGACATTGATATCATTCGGGTTCAGCTTTTCGCACGACTCAATATATGGCGCATAGATTTTCAGTTTCTCCACATACTGTGCGTCGATACTCTTCAGTTTCTCCATATCGGCTTTGGACGTTCCCAATTTGCCCATTTGATCCTTCAATTCCTTGGCATCACTCCAGTATTGGTTGGCCAACTCCATGGCTGCATCGAAATTCTTGGGATCCAATTCAAGGGACTTTTTGAAGGCCTCCTTCGCCTTATCGCGTTCACCAAGTTCACGGTTCAATTGGCCGTAAAGGAAATAGTTGTCTTTGTTGTTCGGATCTGCCTTTAGCTCCTCTTCCACCATAGTACGGGCGAGGTCATATTTCTTGTCTGCCAAGTAGATATTCAATTCCATCAATACCATGTCCTTGTAGTTAGGGAATTTGGCGTGCCCTTCCTGAAGTACTTTCAAGGCACTGGCGTTATCCTTTTTGTTTTGAGAATAAATGTTCGACATCATCGTGTAGGCTTCAGGAAGCGTTCCACCCGCTTTGATGTAGGCGCGTAACATTTCCAAACCGCGGTCATACTCCTGAATCATGGGAGCGAAAACTCCACCCGCGTACAGGAGCACGGAAGTATCATTAGGAATAAAATACAATGTGCGTTCTGACATCTCAAATGCCAGCTTGACGTTGGCTAATTTTTTTTCCTTGTCATCGGTCTTCTCATTGTAGAAGTTGATCGCTTTATTGAAGTAGTTGTTGGCATACACCCCGTTTATCTGGTCGGTCAACAGTGGAAAACCTGTGGCATCTTTCACGAAGCTGGCAGATTTGCCACCGTCGATGGCCTTGCACTTTTCAAAGGATTCCTTGGCAACCTGAAAGGGGTTCGGGTCGAGGTGCTTATACTTTTCCTGCTTAGTCGTGTCCATGGCCATGTAGATCATGCCCTTGAGGTACCATGCTTTGGCTGCATCCTTTGAGGGCTGACCTTTTTTGTCCACCATATATTCCTGGCTACTGGTGGTGACATCGATGATTGTCTTTGCTTCATCAATTTTTCCTTCCCGATATACTTTATCCGCCTTGGTCAGACTCGGTTTCACTTGTGCGAACACCATGAGCGGAGCGGCCACAAAGAGTGCTATGACAATCTTTTTCATTTGATTCAATTTATATTTCAGTTTGGTTCAGGTTTCCAGTTTCTACTTCTTCGATTTTCTGGATTTTCTCCACCGAAGAAATTGAGTCATCTTCATTCAGGCGTATGACCCTGACGCCCTGAGTAGCTCTCCCCATCACTCGCAATTCTTCGACGCGGATACGAATGCTGATTCCGGACCGGTTAATAATCATAAGATCATCGTTGTCGCCGACTTGCTTAATTGCAACAAGCTTGCCAGTTTTTTCCGTGATATTGATGGTTTTTACTCCTTTTCCGCCCCTGCGGGTAATCCTATAATCATCGATCGAAGAACGTTTGCCGTATCCCTTTTCGGAAACGACCAGCAAGTTAGCATCTTCACTTGTGATGCAAACCATCCCGATGACTTTATCATCGGACCCTTCAAGCGTCACTCCACGCACACCCGCTGCTGTTCGGCCCATCGGGCGGACATCCGATTCGTTAAAATGCACCGCTTTGCCGCCGCGCTTGGCGATGATGATGTGGTTCTTTCCATTGGTCAAGGCAGCTTCTAGCAGGCGATCACCCTCATGGACCGTGATGGCGGTTATCCCGTTGGCCCTGGGACGGGAATAAGCCTCAAGGGATGTCTTTTTGATTGTCCCCTGTTCGGTGCAAAGAATGACAAAATTCTCATTCACGTACTTTGGATCTTCCATGTTCTTCACGTTGAGCACGGCCCTCACCGAATCACCCGGTTCAATATTCAGCAGGTTCTGAATGGCTCGCCCCTTGGAAGTCTTTGAACCTTCTGGAATCTCATAGACCTTTTTCCAGAATACCTTACCTAAAGCAGTGAAAATCAGCAGATAATGATGTGCATGTGCAATGAATAGGTGCTCTGTAAAATCATCTTCTTTTGTAGAGACACCCTTCGATCCAACACCTCCTCTGCCTTGCGTACGATATTCAGACAGCAAGGTCCGCTTTACATAGCCCTGGTTGGAAATGGTGATCACCATCTCTTCGTTGGGGATCATGTCCTCCACCGTAATATCGTCATCGCTGGCCACAACCAGTGTGCGCCGGGCATCGCCGTAGCGCTCCTTCATTTCAAGGAGCTCAGTTTTGATAATCTCCATCCTTTTAGGCTCATCGTTCAGGATCTCATTCAACTCAGCGATCAACGCCTTCACTTCCTTGTACTCGTTTTGGATTTTTTCTCTCTCCAGTCCCGTCAATCTCTGCAATCGCATTTCCAGAATAGCCTTGGACTGGATTTCAGAAAGTTGGAAGCGCTCCATCAATCCTAGCTTGGCAACCTCCGGATCTTTGGAGTTCCGGATCAGTGCGATCACCTCATCCAGATGATCGAGGGCAATCAGATACCCTTCCAGAATATGCGCCCTTTTCTCGGCCTCAGCCAGGTCAAATTTGGCCCTGCGAATCACCACTTCATGGCGGTGCTCCACAAAGTGTACAATCTGGTCTTTCAGATTCAAGGTTTGCGGTCTTCCTTTTACC
>JANYHW010000219.1 GCA_025358885.1 Cytophagales bacterium
GAAAGTTCACCTCTTAATAAATAATTCAATGGCAAAACTACCTATTTCCGGTCAACTTCGGTAGCGAAGTAGTCGCCTCCGTATCAGGATGCCTTTCGCAGTTCTTCTATGGTTTGAAGGTATTTGTCAATGACAAGCGACTCATCAAACTCCTGTTCCATTTTTTTTCTACCATTCATACCAAACTTGCGCAATGTCCCATCGTCCAGCTTTGCCATTCGGTCCATGGTATTGGCAAGATCGCATGCGTCCATCGCCTGGCAAAGGAGGCCATTGTAATTGTCCTTAACTACCTGATGGCATCCCGGGACATCCGTGGTAATGATGGGTTTGGCACAACTGGCTGCTTCAAGCAGGGTATGAGGTGTTCCTTCGCGGTAGGATGGGAGCACAATGCAATCCGCGGATTGGATGAAGGGTTGAACATCGCGGGCGGTGCCCAGGTACTCCACTGTTTTGTCTTCTATCCAGGTATCAATGAGTTTCAGTGGAATGCCTCGCTGATGCATTGGATCTTTTGCTCCCAGGATCTGAAAGCGAGCATTCAGGCCTCCCGCTCTCAAACGCTTTACGGCCTCCACATACTCCAGAATGCCTTTATCCGTAATAAGCCGTGATATGAGCAGGAAGGTAAATTGTGAATTTCGTTGGAATGTGCAGGGGACAAATCGCTCAAGATCAATACCGGATCCTGGCAACAGATCTGCCGAAGCTTTGGGAACCAGTTTTCTTGAAATGAACAAATCCCGATCGTCTGGATTTTGGAAGAAGACCTTCTTGGGAAAACGGAAGGTCCACCGATACAGGAACATGGCAATGGCAGACAACAGGTTCTTTTTCAGGAATACGGTTCCCAGTCCGCACACATTATTAATAACCGGAATCTTCAATAGAGAAGCCGCCAACGAGCCGTAGATATTTGGCTTGATGGTATAGTGCAATATGATATCCGGTCTGATGCCTCGGTAGATTGACCACAGTTCTACAATCAAGCCAAGATCTTTAATGGGATTGATGCCTCTGCTATCCATTTTCAAGGCATGGTGATGACAGCCGGCCTCGGTCAGGAAGTGTGTGAAATCATCCACAGGAGCCACCGTGTGGACTTCAAAGCCCTTCTCAAGGAGTGATTTTACGAAGTTCATCCTGAAATTGTAGATATTCCAGGAGGTATTAAGGACGATTGCAACTTTCATTGAGCCAGAAAATAGAACTTGTTAACTGCGCTAGGTTGAGTTTTGGTAATAAATCCTACAAAACTAAATAAAAGTAACCGTCCTGAAAACTTGGGGTTGTATGTTTGAAGCTTGATCCCATGGAAAACAGAATACCTATGCTCAGTCAGGCTGTACTCGTCTCGGTTGCCTCCGCCCGCGAACTGCCTGAATTGATTGAAGAGCACCTTGATGAATTGGCTTTTTTGGCCGAAACGGCAGGAATTTCAACAAAAAGGCGATTTATTCAGCACTTGCCTCATCCGGATGGTCGAACCTTTGTTGGCAAAGGCAAGCTGGAAGAGATAAAACAATTTGTAGGGAACAACACGGTCGGAAATGTAATATTCGACGATGACCTCACGCCGAGCCAGCTAAAGAATCTGGAGAAAGAATTCAATGGGAAAGACCAGGAAGATCGGATCAGAATCTATGATAGGAGCTTACTGATTTTGGATATTTTTCTCATGAGGGCACAAACCGCACAGGCCCGAACCCAGGTAGAACTGGCCATGAATCAATACTTGCTGCCGCGACTCACGCGCATGTGGACTCACCTGGAACGGCAACGGGGTGGTACAGGTACCCGGGGTGGAGCGGGTGAACGGGAAATAGAGACCGACAGAAGAAATATCCGGTATAGGATCACACTTCTCAAAGACGAACTCGAAAAAATTGAGAAGCAAAAGGCAACACAGCGCAAGGGACGGACCAACATCGTGCGGGTGGCGCTGGTGGGCTATACGAATGTGGGGAAGTCAACACTCATGAACCTGCTTGCCAAGTCGGACCTAAAGGCAGAGAACAAACTCTTTGCCACGGTGGATGCCACGGTGAGAAAGGTCGTGATTGGAGATATTCCGTTCTTGCTTTCTGATACCGTTGGCTTCATTCGCAAATTGCCTCATCATCTGATTGAGTCATTTAAGTCCACCCTCGACGAAGTGCGTGAGGCCGATGTGCTGCTTCACGTGGTGGATATGGCCCACCCTTTTCATGACAACCAGATTGAGGTGGTCAGCAAGACCCTTGCCGACCTCGGGGCTGGAAATATTCCGATCATCCTGGTGCTGAATAAGATTGATTTGCTGCAACAACGCGAAGGCAAGATCGATTTCGAGAACAGCCGGGGTCATTACCGGGACATGGGATACGAGCGCGTGATATTCATTTCCGCCACGTCGAAGCAAAACATCGACGAACTCAGGAAAAGCATCTTTGAGGAAGTGAAGAAGAAGCACGTGACCTTCTACCCAAACTATACTCCACAGACAAGTTATTCCTGATAGCTCATATTCTGAGATTTCATATCTTTACGCGCACAATTTTTGGTTCCGTAGTTCAACGGATAGAATAGAAGTTTCCTAAACTTT
This sequence comes from Cytophagales bacterium, assembly GCA_025358885.1. GTDB lineage: Bacteria > Bacteroidota > Bacteroidia > Cytophagales > Cyclobacteriaceae > ELB16-189. The sequence continues at coordinate 2,588 of JANYHW010000219.1, forward strand.
TGATCCCAGTTCGATTCTGGGCGGGACTACGATAAAGTACATAAGCCTGGGGACGTTTTCTCAAGGTTGAGAAGGCATCTTCAGGCTTGTGACTTTATCGTCCTGAAGTGACCGACGCAGGAGGTCTGCTTCAGGCTACCAGTGCTGATTTCCATCAACTTGTGAATCAGCTAGTTTATTTACTGTGGGCCTTGACAAACTGCTGCTATAATCAATGATTTACTGACCATCTTCTTTCATGATACTTTTGTTCACCGACAATTAATCCAACCGAAGGACATTTACCGGATTGGTTTGGGCTACTCGAGAGGTATGATAGCTAACGGTTATCACTCCAATAAGCATGACGATCATACCCGGCACAAGAAAAAGCCAAAGGTTAATGTCGATGTGAAAGGCGTATCCTTCAAGCCATTTACTGACGGCCAGGTAAGACAGGGGCCAGGCAATCACGTTTGCAAGAACAATCAGTTTCATAAAATCTCTCAACAGTAAACCGATAATACTGGAAACATCAGCACCCAACACCTTTCGTATGCCTACTTCTTTTGTCCGCTGCACAGCAGTAAAGTAAGACAGACTAAATAAACCAAGGCAGGCAATGAAAACAGTAATGGCCGAAAACACGGTGAACGTCTGTCCAAATTGCCTGTCTTCTTTATATTGTTGGTTGAAGAAATCATCCAGGAAAAAAAATGTGAAAGGATTACCTGGATAGAAGCTGTTCAATGTTTTCTCGACATGAGTAATAGTGCTTTTCAGATCGGCGTTGTTGAGTTTAATGGAGAAGAATCCCCAAGGGGCCGGGTTGTAGAAAAAGATGGTAGGAGCAAAATCATTTTTAAGTGATTGCTGGTGATAGTTCCGGATCACCCCGGTGATCTCGCATACAGTATTGCGTTCTCCCCATAGTACAGCTTGTCCTATAGCATCCTGAGCACCTTTAAATTTCAGGAGTTCCAAAGCTGCTTCGTTAATGATGACGGATGGCCTCTTGAGTTCTTGCGAGAAGTTACTACCAGCGATAAAGGAAGTTTGATAAGCCGGGAGAAAGTTGGCATCTATCCCCATTACTCGAAACATATTTTTCTCCTTTTCTGTCTTGTTAGCTATTCTGAAGTTTTGAATTCTGCCTACTTCTTTCCCTGGGATAGCCGTTGAAGCTGTGACGTATGAAACTTGCACGAGCTGCTGAAGCCCATTTTTGAAGGGTTCAATCCGCGCCTTGAAGGTAGAGTCCGAAATTTGTTGCGGGGCTTTCACCACCAGAACCTGATCAATGACAATTCCCAACTTCTGGTTTTGCATGTGTTTGATCTGCTGGTAAACCGTTATCGTACCGATGATAAGCCCAATCGAGGCGGTAAACTGAAAAACCACTAACCCCCTTTTGAACATCCAGCCGGTGGGTGACCTTCTTAGTTTACCCTTTAACACACTTGCGATTGTGAAGGAAGAAAGTGCAACGACAGGGTAAGTGCCTGTTAACAAAATGCCAAACAGTAGTATGGCAAGAAGAGTAACCAATACCCTCACGTCTTCAAAAACGGCAAGCGTTAGCGGCTTGCCCACCAATACTTCGAGATAGGGCCGGGTAATTAAGATGAGTATGGCTGCCGTAACAATGGCCATACAATTGATCACGACTGTTTCAAAGAAGAACTGTAATGTTATATGACCCTGGCTGGCACCCGACACCTTCCGGATTCCTACTTCTTTCGCCCGATCCAGCGCGTTAGCTGAAGAAATACTAATGTAATTGATCCACGCAATCAGCATAATGAAAACAGCGATAATGGTCAGGAGGAGAGATATTTTGTGGTTGCCATTTACCTCTAGCTCACCACCGAGGTCTGAGTACAAATGAATGTCCCGGACAGGTTGAAGGGTGAGCTCCTCCCAGCTGTTGGTGCTTCTCAATGCTTTGCCTTCATACTTTTCAATGAAAGTAGGAAGTTTCGCCTGCAGGTCATGAAAATTGGCGCCTTGGTTAAGCAATACATATGTATATACGCTCAATTCTCCCCAGTCGTTTTGCGTCCAGCCCCACGGATAAGTAGTTGGGTAAGAGACCAAAAAATCGAATTTGATGTGCGAGTTCTCAGGTACATCTTTAAATACTCCAACAATTTGCATGGGAGTCGGCTGATCATTTAACACTTGAATGACTTTTCCCATCGGCTCTTCATCACCAAGGATCCGCCTCGCAGCAGACTCCGAAATCACCATCGTGTTGGGTTGCAAAAGTGCCGTTTTCACATCTCCGTTTACCAACTGGAACGAGAACATATTCAGAAAAGAAGTTTCTGCAAAAAATATCTTCTTCTCAAGATGTGCGTGATTATTATATGTCAAGACAGTTCCATCGCCGAATCCTATAACCCTGGCAGAATTCTCTACTTCCGGATAATCTTGCTCCAGTGCCGGCCCGACTGCACTGTAGGTGGAAGCCAAATTGAATTCCTTTTGTCCATCCTGATAATAATCAAAGCGAACTCTGAAGATCCTGTCCGCGTTTGCGTGGAAACTATCATAGCTGCTTTCAAAAAGAACATACTGGAATATGATGACGGAAGATGCCATCCCAATTGCCAAACCGAGGATGTTTAGTAGAGAATATATTTTGTCTCTCACCAGGTTCCGGGTTGAGACCTTTAAGTAATGTCCGATCATAATATTGTGGGTTGAATTGAGATCCAAGCGTTTTGAAAAGGCGAACGGTCGGCAGGCACTGATGATGTCGAACATGAAGAAAAGATCGGCGATAAGTTTTCCACTTTTGGCGAGGCGCTTCCAATAGAGTTCGTACAAATCGCCTTGCAATGATTCCAACACTTCTTCGGAGCAAAACCATCGCAGGAAGCGATCCGGCCATCGTGGTGGATCATGATCTTTCATTTGAAGCCAAGTTTGAGTCCCGGTACCTGTCGCGCGAGTTTCACGCGCAGCTCATTTACTTCTTCTAGAGTTCGAATGCCGTAGGCGGTGACGCGATAGAATTTTTTTCTTCGCCCTCCCCGTTCAGTTGTGGCACCACCTTCTTTGGAGACTACATATCCTTTGTTTTCGAGGCGGTACAGGGCGGAATGAAGGGCGCCAATGCTGGGATTTTTGCCGAGCCTATCGTCAGCGTTTCCTTGATGTTGACACCATAGGCTTCGTTACCCAAGGTTCCGACCACAAGCAATACTAACTCTTCAAAAGCGGCCAATTTCATTTCCGAGCTTTATTTCTTTCCTAAAACCAAATCAAATTAAGAAATTGTTTTCATGATTGCAGTAAGTAGGCTGCGAAATAAGTTATTGACTGCCTCAGCACTTCGCATGAGTATTCACAAGGTGGGATGTCCTCAATATTATCGAACTCTCAATTCCTGAAATTCCCCCAAATCCACCGCGAAAAAGTTCGATCTTCGTCCGCTCCGGTCTACTGATATATTATATAATGCCACTGATAATCAATCGATTACCGTGGCATTTCTGTTTGTTGCGTACACCATTACGTACATTATTAAAGAATTCAAACGACTTAATTCTATTTGATTCTAACTAAAACAATACAATTGTGATCTCAAAAAATGACAAGGGAAGGATGATTCTTACGTTTGAACTACCTGGAGAGGGGGAGGGCTTACTAAGACTTCAAAAAGGCCTGTTACTCGGCATTGAGCTCATCGGATCTCACAAGGATCAATCTGGTTATGAAGATCACCAGGAGGCTGTTTGGACTTATCTGCATTACTTCGTGAATCGATGCTGGATGAATCACAAACAAATGTCGGACTCGGGGGCCGGCAGTATGTAGCCAGTACAAAAAAAGTACCGATAGCTGTCTGATTCGTTGCTTAGGCCTGGATATATCCCGCTGGGAACGGAACCTTATTTCTAAAGTGCTGATAATCAAATTCTCGTAACTGCCGAAATCACTAGGTAACCGAGTTGGTAACCGAGGTAATTTGATACTATTTGTAGTCGTTTAAAGAGCTAATTCTATATTAAAGATAAGAAATTTGAAGTGAAGGGTTGAAGAAAATGACCCAAAAGAATCCAAAATCTATTGAGTCATTTTCAACCCGAAGGCTAGATCAGTCCCTCATCAACAAAGGAACAGTATCCCTCTCTCGTGACGATCACATGATCCAACAATTGAATCTCTTAAAACTTGCCTGCCTCTTTAAGCTTTTTCGTCAGATCGATATCTGACTGGCTTGCTGTCAGATTTCCCGTAGGGTGGTTGTGAGCCACAATAATTCCTGAGGCTCCCCCTTTAAGTGCGGCTGTGAAGATGATCTTCGGATCAGCTACAGTTTTGCTAATGCCTCCTGTAGAGACCTTCAAAGAGGCCCAGAACCTTATTTGCTCTGTTCAATAGCATGACCTTGAATTGCTCTAACAATTCAATCTGAGAACCATCCCAATTCTCCAAAAGGACATCCTAGGCATCCTTAGAACAGTTGATCCTATTTGGTTGGCTTAAAAAGAAAATACCGCCCAGAAATTGATTCTGAGTGACTTTAGTTTCGGATAGTTAGCCCGATGTGACCGCGCCAAAGACTGTGTCGGGGCAGGCAGGGACACCCCGATAACTCAATAGTAGTGCCAATTCAAGTATTCGGCAAAACGGTTAGTAGGAGCTTCGCATCGAAGGGATTGACTATCGGGGTAGACTTCTTCGTCCCCTAAAAAACCAATGCCAAGCTTTTCTGTAGTTCCTTGCAATCATATTCAGGCATAAGCCTAAATTCGTACCAATGATTAATGACACGCTGTCTCCTACTTAATCAGGCGATGCGTTCACTACGAGCATTTTCTTTCCGTCAGAGCTTAGCACCTAAAGTAACATAGACTGACCTTCCATCCCCAGGCAATACACCTTTACCAAGATAAACAAGCGTTTCGGTTCTTCGGGTGAAGTATTTATTATCTGTCAAATTATTTACGCCTACTCTTATATTATACTTGTCAAGAAATTTATAACCCAGCGCAAAGTCCATTATATTATATGACGGCACATAACCCACACTCGGATTTGTTTTTGTGGCAACAGTATTGTTTGCATCTGACCACGATGCTCCTGTAATGGAATAATAGAGGGTAGCGGATATATTTTTCACCGTACAATGTATGCCTGAACGACTGACGAATTGTGGAACATCTTCCAGAATCTTTCTGGTCAAATCAACTGTTCCTACTTTTCCATTCAGGTAGTTTGCGTTGTTATATGCATATGAAGAAAATAAAGAGAGGCCAGAGTTAGCATGTCCTTTTTCGAAATTAAGCAGGTCAACTTCGACAAATGCCTCTACTCCTTTAGTGAGTGCGTTTCCTGCATTGGTGGTAAAAGTATACGGTTTCCCTATGCTGTCAGTCAGGGTTATGTTCCCGATTCTGTTTCCATAATACAATTCATATCCACTCACATCAAAGTTCAATATATTTTTAACCGTTCCTCTAAAACCAAAATCTGCATTGAAACCGCTTGCATCTTTCAAATTCGGGTCAATTACAGCCGTGGATGAGCCAATTATAAGATTTGAATAAAGGATGGGGCGATACGCCTGAGAATAATTCCCATACATCTCTATATTCTCGGTAATCTTGTATTGCGTCCCTATTCCACCAAGCAAAATATTTCTGGACGTTGAAAGCGACACAGGACGATAATCATTGTACACTTGATGTTCTGTTCCGTTTAGCGTTGACTTGAGATAATCATACCTGATGCCGGGAGTGACGGAAAGTTTATTGGTAATCCGGAAAATATTTTCGAGAAACGCACCATAGTTAATCGTTTTAAAAAGGAGATTGATTCCATAATCACCTGTTAGAGTAAGGTCAAAATCAGTTCCTGTGGTTCCCGTTCCGCTTTGTTTTCTGTCGGTAGAGATGTTTGAATATTTCACCCCGCCCGACAATGCACTTTCGTGACCGAACAGGTTGTATTTTCTTATCATCCTTGCATCAATAGTGTAGCTCTTATAGTAATCCCTGTTGATCTGTCTTGCTGAATAAGAACCGAGTGACATGTTAATGGTGTCTCCGCTTGTTCCTAAGTTGGGATTAGCTATCACCATGTTTCTTTGTCCAAGCAAACTATATGCTTTCACATTCAATTGTGTCTTGGAGTCAATGGTATAATCAAAAAGCAAGGCAGGTAAGTTGATTATGGGATTAAAATAATTTCTGCTTCTGGTGGATTGACGCGGGTTGGCAGCAAACATTCAATCGTTAAGTGCGCCAGCAAATTTCTGCACATAGTTTTCTCTTGAGAACTCAACGCCAATATCAATTTTATTTGTTGGCTTATAGTGCAGACTTCCGTAAGCATTCAGGAAATTATAGTTGGCATTGGGGCGCCATCCATCGCTAATTCGATAATTAATGAAAGCGTAGTAAGTGAACTTTCCTTTCTTTCCGCTTATTGCATTGAAGGTATTGAAGGTATTGAAAGAGCCGTAAGTTTGCTGGATTTCAAACCCCAATACTTTTGTTGTGTCGGGTTTTTTAATTACATAATTGAGCATCCCGCCAAACTGAGGCCCGTATTGAAGGGCAGCAGATCCTCTAATAATTTCAATTTTTTGTACAGCATGCAGAGGAGGATTATACATTGCTTCAGGATATCCATACAAATCGTTATTAACATTGGTGCCATTTTGATTCACATTGAATTCCCACGAACGGTGAGGGCTTAATCCTCTTGCACCAACACTCGTCTGCGTACCCGAACCATCCAACTCCCAGGAAGTAATACCAGGCACTCTTGTAAACACATCTCTGGCTTTATTTTGCGCAACATCTACATTCATGGTCTCAACCAGAATGACTCCATGTTTTTTCCCCGAATAAATATTTGTTCCCGAGATTTCGGGCAATCTTGTGAAGCTGCCTCGTGAAGCAATAATTTTCACTTCTCCAAGTAGAATCACTTTATTTATTGATGAATCGGGTTTGAC
>JANYHW010000227.1 GCA_025358885.1 Cytophagales bacterium
GGCGCGATTTTGTAGAAACCCAGTTTCTCGTCGTCGTACGGGCCCACCCATTCCGCTGCGTCGATGGCGCCTTTTTCCAGCGCGGGATAAATGTCGCCGCCGGGCAGCGATTGCGGAATCACGCCAAGGCGCGCCATCACCTCGCCGCCGATGCCGGGAATGCGCATCTTGATGCCCTTCAGGTCACCGAGCACCTTGATCTCCTTGCGGAACCAGCCGCCCATCTGCACGCCGGTATTGCCACCGGGGAAGGAAATGATGCCGGCGTCCTTGAAGAAATCGCGCATCAATTGCAGGTATTGTCACTAAAATAATGAATCACCCCAGCCTGAAGTTTGGGCAACAAGGCATTGCTTTGAACCCGGACAGAAATCACCACGATAATTTTATCTTTTTCAGCCATTTGCTGAGACATGGGAGTTAGAGCGGAAACGATCTTAAATTCACCCAATTGTTGGGCCTCTTCAACGGTGAGGTTCAATTTTGAAGCGAGGAAATCAAAATCTTTGTTTTGGATATGCCCTTCCAGATTTTCGGCCAGCTTAAAGCAATAAGACTCGCTCAAAATATCCGATTGAATGATCATTTTGCTTTGATAGCTCCTTGGAGCGATCCAAAAGTAAATGCCTCCAAGAACCATACAGAGTATGGTGGTTATCGATATAAGACGAAGGTTATCGATTAGGAGTCGAACAAGGTTCAGGAAGGATTTTGAAAGGTCGATGGTATCAGCAGGACGGGAGGTTTCCATGAATGATTTTTGGTAACGAATGTGCGAAAATAAATACTTTTGCAGTCACTCTTCGTTAATAAAGCCCTTTTTATCCAAAAAATGACTTCATCCACTCAAGTTCTTGTTACGGGGGCGGCGGGCTTCATTGGATTCCATCTTTCAAGGAAGCTTTTGGAGAACGGAGTGAACGTGGTCGGTATTGACAATCTCAATGAGTATTATGATGTAACACTGAAAAAGAGCAGATTGACCTTGCTTCAAGACTATAAGACATTCTCCTTCAGGATCCTTGACCTAAAAGACAAGGTCTCATTGGACGCCCTGTTCGAAGAGCATTTATTTGAATCGGTTGTCAATTTGGCTGCTCAGGCCGGTGTTAGATACTCCCTGACGAATCCATACGCATACCTGGATAGTAACCTCGTTGGTTTCCTCAATCTTTTGGAGGCATGTCGTCGGGTTCCTCCCCGTCACCTTGTTTATGCTTCTTCGAGTTCAGTATATGGAGGAAACAGGAAGATGCCTTTTTCCGTCCATGATAACGTTGATCATCCCCTGGCACTCTATGCCGCCTCCAAGAAAGCAAATGAGTTGATGGCACATGCCTATTCCAACTTGTATCAGCTTCCGACAACAGGCTTGAGATTTTTCACAGTGTATGGACCCTATGGTAGACCTGACATGGCACTTTTTCTGTTTACAAAAGCCATCCTGGAAGGCAAACCAATAGACGTGTACAATTTTGGAAAAATGAAAAGAGATTTCACGTACATTGATGATATCGTGGATGGTATTATCAAAGTGATTCCTCATGTTCCGGGTGGGAAAAAAGAATGGGATGCTCTTCACCCTGATCCGGCGTCAAGCTTTGCCCCTTACAGAATTTTCAACATTGGCAACAACAAACCTATAACGTTGCTCCATTTCATTGAAGTGCTGGAAAAAAAACTGGAGATAAAAGCCATCAAGAATTTCTTACCGCTTCAGCAAGGCGATGTGGAGGAGACATTCGCTGACATCACAGACCTTGAAAAAGAGACGGGCTTTTCACCATCCATCGGAATTGAACGTGGTATAGAAAATTTTGTGAATTGGTTCAGGGAATATTACAAAATCAACAGAAAGTAAAATGGACAAAGTTGGAATCATTGGATTGGGATATGTTGGCCTTCCGCTTGCTGTTGAGTTTGGCAAGATCATGGATACGATTGGTTTCGACATCGACAGAAAAAGAATCCAGGAACTCGCACAGGGGCAGGACAGGACCAGGGAAGTGAATGCAGATGAGTTTCTTCAATCGAAAAGACTCATATGCTCCTCCAATCCTGAAGACCTGAAATCTGCCAACTATTTTATTGTGACGGTACCAACACCGGTGGATGATTATAAACAGCCGGACCTGCGTCCCCTAGTCAGTGCGAGTAAAACGGTGGGCCAGGTGCTGAAGAAGAATGATATTGTTATCTATGAATCCACCGTTTATCCGGGTTGCACGGAGGAGGTCTGCGTGCCTGTTTTGGAAGATGTCAGCAGATTGAAATTCAATGTGGATTTTTTCTGTGGATACTCACCCGAACGGATCAACCCAGGGGACAAGCTGCACCGCGTTACAACAATCAAGAAGATCACCAGCGGAAGTACTCCTGAAATCGCTATCAAAGTGGATCAACTTTATAGGAAAATCATTAAGGCGGGAACTCATTGTACTTCTTCACTGAAAGTAGCGGAAGCAGCCAAGGTGATAGAGAATTCACAGCGCGATATCAACATAGCTTTCGTTAATGAATTGTCCCTGATATTTGAACGCATTGGAATCGATACCCATGAGGTCTTGCAGGCCGCGGGAACAAAATGGAATTTTCTCCCTTTTAAGCCGGGGCTTGTAGGCGGGCATTGTATCGGTGTGGATCCTTACTACTTAACCCACAAAGCCGAGGGGCTTGGTTACCGTCCTGAAGTAATACTTTCCGGACGCAGAATCAACGACAATATGGGCACTCACATTGCCAGCCGCGTTATCAAACTTATGGCGCAGCATGAGCAACCCATCAAAGGAGGAAAAATTCTTGTTCTGGGCCTTACATTTAAGGAAAACTGCCCGGATATCAGAAACAGCAAAGTAGTTGACGTTATCCGGGAGTTGAAGAGTTACGGCACCGAGGTGGATGTTTTCGATCCACATGCTGATCCGCAGGAAGTCGAACTGGAGTACCATGTCCGGTTGATCCATGAATTGACCAAGCCCTATCATGCCATCGTACTTGCCGTCAGTCATGATGAGTTCAAGAATCTTCCCTGGGATAAGATTCGCACTCCTTTGACGGTAGTGTATGATGTCAAGGGATTCCTCGATAAATCTTTTGTTACCGCACGGTTATAGAAATGAGTAAGAAGAAAGTTTTGGTGACCGGTGGAGCCGGCTATATCGGCGCCCACACCGCAGCGGAACTTGTCCTTGCGGGCATGGAACCCATTCTTGTTGACGATCTGTCCAGAAGCAACATGAGTTTGGTTGAGGGGCTTGAACAGATATGCGGAAGGAAAATGTTGTTTTACAGAATAGACTGCAAAGATCCGATCCAACTCCGGACTGTATTTCATGAACACCCTGATCTGACCAGTGTGATTCATTTTGCGGCCTTCAAATCCGTTGGTGAGTCTGTCCTCCAGCCGCTTCTTTATCACAGAAATAACCTTGGATCCCTGGTATCCCTACTCGAGGTGATGAAGGAGTTCTCGTTGAAGCACCTTGTGTTTTCTTCTTCCTGCACGGTTTACGGACAGCCGGATGTAATCCCTGTGAATGAAGAGGCTCCATTCAAGAGAGCCGAATCCGCCTATGGCGCCACCAAACAAATGTGCGAACGGATTTTGGAGGATGAAACAAAGGCAGATGAACAACTGCGTGTCGTTTCTTTGCGGTACTTCAATCCGATAGGTGCTCACCCGTCGGGCCTCATGGGCGAACTTCCGATAGGTACCCCGAACAACCTGGTGCCGTTTATCACACAAACTGCTATCGGAAAAAGAGAAAAACTTACAATTTTTGGAAATGATTACAACACACCCGATGGAAGTTGTCTGCGCGACTTTATTCACATCGTTGATCTCGCCCAGGCTCATGTCAAGGCATTACAACTGATTGATACGGCGCCGAGTCACTATGAACCTATCAATGTAGGATCAGGCCGACCCGTGTCGGTACTTGAACTGGTGAATACTTTTATGAGTGTTACCGGAGTAGTACTGAATTATTCTGTTGGCCCCCGGCGGCCAGGCGATATCGAGAAAGTATACGCCGACACCACTAAATCATTTCGGCTTTTGAATTGGAAAACAAAACTGACCATTGAAGACGCTTTGAGGGATGCCTGGAACTGGGAAAAAAGACTGAGCCATGCAGCCGATTAAGATGGTCGACCTTTACGGTCAATATCAACACATCAAAGCCGAGGTTGACGAGGCCATTCAAGGTGTCCTTAAATCAACCGATTTTATCCAGGGCAGTGCAGTAAGGAATTTTGAACAGTCGCTTTCAAAGTACTTGGGTGGCGTGGAGGTTGTTTCTTGCGGCAATGGCACCGACGCTCTTCAGATTGCCATGATGGCACTTGATTTCAAACCGGGAGATGAAGTGATACTGCCCGTGCACACCTATGTGGCCACCGCAGAAGCTATTGCCCTTCTTCATCTTGTGCCTGTTTTTGTGGATGTCAATATGAATTCATTTACTTTGGACGTTGAACAGGTGGAGAAGAAGATAACTTCAAAGACGGTTGCGATAGTTCCCGTCCACCTGTATGGCCAATGTGCAGAGATGGCACCCCTTGTTGAACTCGCGAAGAAATACAAGCTGCACCTCATAGAGGATGTCGCTCAGGCTTTGGGTGCCGATTATATTTTTTCGAAGGACGCCCATGCAAAGGCAGGAACCATGGGTGTTATTGGTTCAACCTCTTTTTTTCCGTCAAAAAACCTCGGAGCCTTTGGTGATGGC
>JANYHW010000223.1 GCA_025358885.1 Cytophagales bacterium
AAGAAGTGATTTTAGCGACCAGGGGCTATATTTTGTTGCCAGCATTCCAATTGCCTATGACCAGCATGGTGATATCCGCTGGTATTACTCGGGTGACTTCAGCTCTCTCTATCAGAAGCTTAATAATGGCAATGTATTAATGACCATTAATGCTGGCGCCACTGCCGTTGGCACAAAGTCCTTCAATGAGGTTTCCATGCTTGGCCAGGTGATCAAGAAATACATTGTTCCAAACTTTCAGCATCATGAAATCATTGAACTCCCGAGTGGCAATTTTTTGGTCGGATCAAACAGTCATCCGGAAGCAACTCCACCCAAAATTGAAGATCTGATTGTCGAGTTAGATCGTTCCACAGGAGCAGTTGTCAAATCATGGGACTTTAATCAAATTCTGGATCCGGGTCGTCCACCATTGCCAGATGCCGGCCCGGGAGATTGGATGCACCTGAACTCCATTTACTTCGATAAAACTGACAACAGCCTCGTGGTTTCATCCCGAAGTCAATGTGCCGTAGTGAAAGTTGACTATGCAGGCGGAGAAATTAAGTGGGTCCTTTCAAATCACAACGGCTGGTCAGATAAGTTCGCCAACGTGCTGCTTCAGCCCGCCACGGACAGCCTTGGCTCCCAACAATTTCTCAAAGATTTCTGGACCTATGGTCAGCATTCTGCCAGGAGGATTGCGAATGGAAATTTGTTATTATACGATGATGGTGACTTTCGTGAATACTACGATGATCCTCAATCACCTGAGGCAAGCTATACCCGGATCGTTCAGTATAAGATCAATGAGAACGAGAAGAGCGTCGACCTTGTGTGGCAATTTAGTAATGACAAGTCCGTTTTCACGCAATACACCGGGTATACGGACTATCTGCCCAACGGAAATTATCTTGTTGCCTATATGTTTGGACCGGGGCCGAACACGCCGAGGGTCATAGAGGTAAATGAATCAGGGTTCGTGATGTTTGAATCCACTATCAATCCTTCTGCGAACTACTACAGAACGTACAAATACGATATTTATAAGAACGTAACCGAAGGGTCATCCTCTCTTTGATGACCCTCCGGTTTGTGTTGGCTACTTTATCCTTGCTTTAAAAAAATCCAGGGTATTCTTGTAAGCGTCTTCGGTCGCGACCTTATCATAAATCGGATTACTGGGATTTGCAAAGCCATGGTCTGCATCATATTTCTTGACAGTAAGATTTTTACCGGCCGCCTTCATGTTGCCTTCAAACTTTGTGATCACATCCTGATTGATGAATTTATCTTTCGCTGCAAAAATATTAAGGACATCGGTGTTCAGGGTTTTAAGACGGTCTACATTGTCTTCTGGCATTCCATAGTACATCACACAAGCAACGGCCTGCTTCTCTGCAATCAGCGTGGCCTGAAGTGACCACCCGCCGCCGAAACACCAGCCCACCGTTCCGATTTTCGCGTTATTTCCCGCATAAGCTATGGCTCCCTTCACGATGGAAACCCCACGGTCCTTCTTGAATTCACCCATATACTTTCCCGCAGTCTCGCGGTCGGTGGCAAGTTTACCATCGTACATGTCCAACGCAATGACATTCACATTTCCCATATCCTTGAAAAGGCTTTCTGACACACCTTTGATGTTGTCGTTCAGACCCCACCATTCCTGAAATACAAAGATCCAGTTGTTTGTCTTCTTCTTTGATTCGATGAGGTATCCATTGGCTTCCTGGCCATCTTGTGTTTTGAACTTAATCATTTTTCCACCCTCATTGCTCACATGCACATAGACCCTCGGATTGAGATGCGCTTTGTTAAACTCTTTGCTGGAGGCAAACATGGCAAATTTGTCCACGGAGGAAGTGTGACACTCCGTAACATCATTTTGTGCAAAGCCAACGAAGGCCAACGATACTGATAACAGCGACAGTACTAATTTTTTCATATGGTTTTAAGATTTAAAGTGTTCTAATACCCTCTGGCTCCATGAGTTGTTTATGATTCTCCCCATTTCGCTTACTCATCTACTTTATTTGTCCGCGAACCTCCCTGTCATAGGTAATGAAATCCGTACCCACCGGATCCAATCCCTTTTCCCTCATTAAGCGAGCAATTTGGCCTCTGTGATAAGTCCCGTGATTGACAACATGGATCATAATCATCTCCACATTATTTACAAATGGCTCTCCCGCAAAATTTGTGTAACTCAATTCCCTGTTGAAGTTATCATTATTATCCACAAAATCCATCCACAGTTTCCCGGCCTCGCTTGCCATTGAAGATAATATTCCGGGCGTATAGACTCCCCAAAGCTTGACATCGGGCGGGGCCATTCCCTTTACTCGGTGAATCCAAACAAGCTGAGCAGCCAGAATATGACCCATCAAAGTCAGGATTTTCTCGTCATTTACCCCCTGCTTTTCGAATGCCTTGATTATCCTGGCATTTGACCAGTCGTTGTATGTATAAAGTTTAAGGAAATAGTCCTTCATATCTGTTTTTAAACTAAATCACAAACATTTATTTACACAGCTTTTTGAATATTTACCGAACCAATTTGAACTGTATGATAACCATCAAACCACCAAGTTATAATGTTTGCTGCATTGTTGCTATAGTTTGTGCGACAACAAGCTTGTCATTTTCACAACAATTCAAATATCCGACTGTTGAAATCGAGCCATACTATGACCTGCAATTCACGACGGCTGAACGCGACTCACTCTTTTCCAACTTGCAGAATTATCAAAAATCCATTCAAGCTATCCATCAATACAACTTGAACAATGCCACGCCGATGTCGTTGATTTTCGATCCTATCCCTCCCGGATTTTCCCTGGAGGTCGCTCAAAAGCGCATCGATTGGGGCTTCCCAAAGGATGTAAAATTGCCAGTCGACAAAAATGAACTGGCATTTTATCCTGTTTACAAACTAGCCGTGTTGATAAAATCAAGAAAGATAAGTTCTACCGAGCTCACTAAACTCTATATAAGTCGGCTGAAAAAATATTCTGACACCTTGCAGTGTACCATTTCGTTGCGCGAAGAAGAGGCGTTGCGTCAGGCAGCGACCGCCGATGATGAGATATCAAAAGGGAAATACCGTGGCCCTCTCCATGGTATCCCATATGGAATAAAGGATCTATTGGCGGTTGAGGGTACACAAACCACCTGGGGTGCAAGTCCCTTCAAGGATCAAACGATACATGAAACAGCGTCTATCGTAAAAAAACTGCAGTCTGCGGGCGCTGTTCTTATCGTCAAGTTGACTCTTGGCGCGCTGGCTATGGGAGATATTTGGTACGGTGGCGTAACAAAAAATCCTTGGAATTTGAGCCAGGGTTCCAGTGGTTCATCAGCTGGTCCGGCAGCAGCCACCGTGGCGGGCCTGGTTGGATTCAGTATCGGAACGGAGACATTGGGCTCCATCGTCTCTCCTTCGACTCGTTGTGGTGCTTCAGGGCTGAGACCAACCTTTGGACGCGTGAGTCGACATGGTGCCATGGCATTGAGCTGGAGCATGGATAAGATTGGTCCCATTTGTAGAAGCGCGCTGGACTGTGCATTGGTATTTGAAGCTATCCGGGGCGAGGATGGTCTCGACCATCACGTGAGGAATGCAGCATATAACTACAATGCACGGGCAGATTTGAAAAAACTTAGGGTGGGCTACCTTAAGAATCTGTTTGAAGCTACCTATCCGGGTAAAGAAAATGACATGAAGTCACTCGAGGTATTGAAATCCCTTGGTGTTGAATTAAAGGCTATCGACATCAGTTCAAAGATTCCCGTTGGCGCAATTCGGTTAATGCTCCACGGCCGAGGCAGCAGCCGCCTTCGATGAACTTACCCGCTCAAACCGCGACAGCCTTCTCACCGACCAGAGCAAAGGTGCATGGCCCAACTCATTCCGTGCGGCGCGATTCATTCCTGCCGTGGAGTATATTAACGCTTCGAGAATCCGGTACGAACTGATAAGAGAATATCATGAGATGACCCATGATTTCGATGTGATTGTGTCGCCGAGCTTTGGTGGAACACAATTACTCACCACGAACCTAACCGGCAATCCTTGCGCAGTTGTTCCCAATGGATTTAATGACAAGGGGAGTCCCACCAGCATTTCATTTCTCGGCAAACTGTATGGAGAAGCTTCCCTTCTGTTCTTTGCAAGGGCATATCAAGAGGCGACAGAATGGGATAAGAAAGTACCGCCGCTTTTTAAGCCATAACTCTGGACTCTATGACTTTAGATTTTCTGAAGGGTTGAAGCTTGAAGTACGTGAGGCTTCGCCAAAGCCACTCAACTGGTCCATATTGAAAATGTTGAAGCCAATAGTTGCTGAAGAGTATCTGGAGAATGAATATGCCTGCACCTATGAGTGCGGAAATAGCAGCACCTACTTCTCCCAACAAATCAAACCCAATGGAAAAGAAGATCAATACACCTGCCAATGCCTGCATGAGATAAGTTGTAAGACCCATTCGGCCCACAGAATAGAAGACCATCAACCGATCTTTCCATTTGTCTTTCTGAAAAAGAGTCAAGATCAAGGCAACATAAATAGCTGCCAGACAGGCATTAAAGACATCCTGAATGGCACCTCCAACCAGCCATTGCACAGACTGGGGCACCTTTATTCCCGCGAGTTCAACGCCTCCCAAAATACCCACAAACAGGAGCACGGATCCCAGAATAGTCCACAGCGCATAGCGAATCAGTTTTCTGAAAAATGTAATATCCCGGAAGATATTCTTTTTGCCGGCATATAAACCTAGCAAGAACAGGCCCATGGTGATGTATATTCTTCCCGATTCAACCTGAAAGTCAAATTTTCCTTTCATTTCATGATAATTGGCCTTCAGGATTGACAAGTAAGTGCCCGACTTTACGGTGTTGTAATAGGCGTCAAGTGCATTCTGATCGGGGTTGAAAAAAGATGGCCCCGCCGCCGGTTGAATCACATCGATGGCACGGGCGATAATTGACGGGACATTGAATACCAGCAAAAGCGCAAGAATCAGTAATGCTCTATCGGGCAGCCTAAAGGCAATCAGCAACCCAAATCCGAGAATAGCATAGATAGTCAGGATGTCACCGCGATAATGCAGTTGATGTACCATACCAATCATGAACAGTACAATCAGGCGCCACATAAAACGGGCAACAAATTTTACTGAACCATCACTTTTATCCAGCTGAAGAAAGAAACTCAGTCCGAACAGGAAGGAAAATATCATGAAGAACTTTCCTGAAATGAAAATCCCAACAAAGACCGAGACAATTTTGTCCGCTATTCCATGATTCATGCTTTCCGCAAGCCGCTGTGGCATCATGCCTGCATAATATTGTTCCGGAAAATGAACCAGGGCAATACCCAACAGAGTGAAGCCGCGGATTACATCAATTACTTCTATCCGTCCGGTCTTTTTTTGTAGAATTTCCTGCATGGGCTTAGTAAACGAACTATTTGGAAGTTCGTTGCAGCCCTTCCTTAGCTTCTTTCAGTCCGGCATCCAATTTCAAGGCCACCTCGTAAAGCTTCTTTGCCTCGGTCTTATTTCCGCGCTTTTCACTGATCTGGGCCAACCGCATATTGGCTCCGGCATGCGAAGGTTCGTTTTGCCTGGGGGTATAGGTCAGATATCTCTTCAAGCAATCCTCTCCCCTATCAAGTCTTTGACCAGAAAGGGCACTGGTCTTACCAAGCTGATAAATGGCTGCAAAATCATCCGGGTTCTTTTTAAGTGCCACCTCAAATAGCTCAAAAGCTTTGTCGAATTGTTTCTGGCCAACATAAAAATTGGCAAGGTTGGTTGTATAGACCGGATCAATCCTGACCATTTGTATGAATTCATTCTCGGCCTCGGTAATTTTCTTTTGTGAGACATAAATATTGCCCAATTGGAAGTGCCCCTGCGCAGGGTTCAGTTTCAGGATCTGATTTGCTATTTCCTTGGCCTTGTCGATACTCCCTCCCATAAAGCCAGGTGCCTGGGTGTAGTATTGGATGAGCGAAATTCTGGCTGGAATATCCTCTGGATCCAGGGTAATGGCCTTCTCCCAGGCATTTCGCATTTTAGGCGCCAGCATTCCTTGCTTCAATACATTGGCATCCTGTGCGATGGTCCCATAGGTATTCCCCAGCCAATCAAAATACTCCGCCACATTGTCATTGGCCTCAGTAGCCTCTTCGAAAAAGTCAGCGGCATCATCATATTCTTTTTGATCAAATGCAACTCGACCCAAGTAAAATCGAGCCTCTGCAAAGGACTTGTCTTCCTCTTCCACGGATTCCAGCAGTTTGATGGCTTCAGTATATTTTTTTGATTCATACAATTTTTTTGCCTGATCAATCCGCGTAGACTGAGAATAGCTATAAAAAGTGAAGCAGCAGAAAACAAGAATGGTGCGAATTGGCATAGGGTCTTACGGCTAATGACTGTTACCAACGTTCAAACGTTGCAAGTGACCTCCCGGTTTTCTGTGAGCTCCTTCAGCTTGTAATCAGCAAAGGTCCGGTTTATCGCATTCCAAATAAGAAATCTGCGTAATTTTCGTTCAAGTGACATATATCAGCCGTAACTAGATCTGGGCCGATGAATTTCTTATGTACCTTCATTTAACAATTTAAGTTATGAAACATATCGTTCTGTCTCTTTCATTTTTGTTTTTCATGGACACCCTCAAGGCACAAGTGATTGGTAAAATGTTTCCTGCCATGACAGCAGAAACGGTGGAGGATGTCAAAGTGAACCTTCCTGAGGATGTCAAAGGAAAGTATACGTTGCTAGGGCTCGCGTATTCAAAAAAGTCCGAGGATGAACTCAATACCTGGTTCGAACCGATCTTCAGCAAGTTTGTGCAAAAGACTAGCGGACTGATGTCAGGAATGGGATATGATGTGAATGTTTATTTTGTTCCCATGTTTACCGGCATTAACGCGGCGGCGACAGGAACCGCAAAGCGCAAAGCGCTGAAGAACGTCGACCCACAACTCCTCCCCTACATTCTTTTCTATAAGGGTGAATTGAAGAGCTATAAAGAAGCTCTTGATTTTGAACGTCGCGACATTCCATACTTCTTTGTGCTGGACCCATTTGGAAAAATTGTCTACGCTACGTCTGGGTCCTTCAGTGAAGATAAAATGGACAAAGTGGAAGAGGTAATTGAGTAGTGCCTTAAAGACATCTTGAATCCGGTGTGGTCGAATACGGAACGAGTCATGCCGATGCTCCACACAATAAAAACCCTACCCCGATGTTTCGGAGCAGGGTCTTATCTAGTAACAATAATCTTTTATTTCGGTAATGTAGCCGTTGCCCCTGCTCCTGCACCCATCTTCTTCAGCACAAGTCCGGAGATATCATATTTATCATCCGTGAACAGCAGGATATCGTTGCCGCCCAATTGTGCATTGATAATGAACGAAAACGCATGTTCTTTGGCTACTTCCTTGATGGCCTTTCCGATCTTTCTAATGAGAGGCTCCATCAAGTCAGCTTCCTTCTTTTGCACGGAAGTCTGAGCATCCTGCTGGAACCTTTGGATATTCTCCTGCAGTTGAGCCAGCTCACTTTCTTTGTCTTTTCTTACCGCATCCACCATGGTGGCTGCTGCTGCCTGGTATGCTTTATATTTTGTTTCAAATTCCTGGCTCTTTGCCTTGAATTGAGCTTCCAGTTGGGCGGTATGGGCCTTCAGATCACTGGCAACCTGCTTGTACTGGGGCAGTTGGCTGAATATTGAGTCCATGTCGACATAGCCGATTTTTTGTGGCTGTGCAGTGACCTGGGCAAACGCGCCTGCGGAAACAAGGGTGAAAAGAAGGATTACGAGGGTTCTCATGTTCAGTTTATTTATTTGATTTTATCATTTGGGTCTCCTAAACCAAGTTCTTCAAGGACAAAGTCGGTGTAATCATGACGAGGATCAGTGTAGATCATCACCAGCTCCCCGGATTTATCGAAAATAATGGCCAATCTGTTTTGTTTAGCAACTTTTTCGACGGCCTCAAAGACTTTATCCTGCAAAGGTTTAATCAATTCTTGTTTTTTCAAAAAAAATAGCCCGCCAAATCCAAAAACTTTCCTTTGGTACTCTTTCAGTTCACCCTCCTTTTTATGGATGGCATCCATCCTTTCACCCTTCATTTCATCCGTGAGCAGTACTTCTTCGGCCTTTAGAGAAGAATACAGGGTTTCAACGTTCTTTGACATCTCTTCAACTTCCTTCTGCCAGCCACTGGAAAGCTGGTCTATTTCGCTCTGCGCCTTGGCATATTCCGGCATTTTATTGAGGATAAAATTGGAGTCGATGTATCCAAACTTCTGACCTGCGGCAAAATTCAAGCCGAAGACCAATAGGCACGATATGGTTACAAAAAGCTTCAAATTCTAGCGGATTTGCTGGCCAATGGTAAAGTGGAATTGAGCCCCACTAATGTGGGTTGCCCCTGGTAATTGGTCAAAACCATAGGCCCAGTTCAGACCAATTAATCCAAACGCCGGCATGAATATCCGCGCTCCGAAGCCCGCCGAGCGATAGGATCTAAACGGATTAAACTCATAAAAATTATTCCAGTTATTGCCGGCTTCACCAAAACCCAGCGCATAAATCGTTGCCGTTTGACCCGTGGTGATGGGATAACGCAGTTCCATCACAAATTTGTCATACACAATACCGCCTTCAATGGATGTGGCATTCTGGGAATTGCGCAAGGCATACAAGGGTGGTGTCACCAGGTTATCCGGATAACCACGCAGACCAACTATCTCCTGGCCCAATACATAAGAATTAAATCCGCCTGCAAGCCCGGCCCCTCCCATGAAGAATCTTTCAAAAGGACCGGTAGGCAAGTTCTTGTTATACTGACCAATGAAGCCCATATGCGCACGGGCTTCCAATACCAGGCTTCTTCCGGTTGGCTTGCTGCTGCCGAGAAGTTTCAGGTAGAATTTGGAATCAAACATAACCTTGTAGAGCTCCAGCCACTTATACCGCTGGTTAACATCCTGAAGGTATGCGGGATCACGGAAGAGAGAATAGGGAGGTGTCAATGACAAACTGAGGGAAACAGAAGACCCTGCTGTTGGGAACATCGGGTTATCAATACTGTTGCGCGCTAGCGTCGTGTTGAAAATGAAACTATTTGTTTGTCCCACAGGTGGCAAAGCGGTGGAACCAACCAGATAGTTGCTGTAGTTGTAGACGAGGAATGCCAATGAATTTGTAAGTGTAAAATAATTGTCCGGCCACTCTAGCCTGCGACCAAGAGAAAAAGTAACACCGCTTTGCCTTAGAGAGAAATCATTGGTGTACTCATAATTACTGTTTGGCCTTCGTGAAATGGAGTGAGAGAGACTGACGGTAAATGAGTTTGGTTTCCTACCTCCGAGCCATGGTTCGGTAAATGACATGTTGTAGCTCTGAAAGGACTTTCCATTTGCCTGTGCAGTAATGGAGAATCTCTGACCATCTCCGACCGGTAGTGGTCTCCATTTGTCGAGGTGCG
This sequence comes from Cytophagales bacterium, assembly GCA_025358885.1. Taxonomy (GTDB): domain Bacteria; phylum Bacteroidota; class Bacteroidia; order Cytophagales; family Cyclobacteriaceae; genus ELB16-189. The sequence goes on from JANYHW010000223.1 coordinate 9,498, forward strand.
TCAGGTTACGCATTGAAAAATTGTTGAAAGTGAGACCGACCGTTCCAACAAATCCATAGTAACCTCCCCATCCACCCGACAGCTGCACCTGGTCATTGGATTGTTCCTGAAGTCTCCATTCAATATCTACAGTGCCATCGGCAGGGTTGGGGCGTATATCCTGCTCAATCTTCTGAGGGTTGAAATATCCCATGGATGAAAGCATTTGCTGTGTTCGGATAATATCGGACCTCCTGAATTTCTGACCCGGAACGGTATTCAATTCACGGCGAATGACGTGGTCGCTTGTCCGTTCATTTCCGCTAATGATCACTTTGTCAATCGTTGCCTGCTCACCCTCAAATATTCGCATTTCGATATCGATAGAGTCCCCGGCGATGGCAACTTCTATGGGTGTAACCCTGAAAAAAAGGTACCCGTCATCCATGTACAATCCGCTGATATCTGCTCCTTTGGGGTTAAAAGAGGTCTTTCTGACCAATAGGTCATTGTTATATACATCTCCCTTATTGATATCGAGGATCTTGTTCAGGGTCGCCGAAGAATGTAAATAATTTCCGGTCCAGATGATGTTGCGGAAATAATACTTCCTGCCTTCATACACTTGAAAAACAATATCTATGCTGTTGCCACTATGCCTCACAAGGCTATCGGATACAATTTCCGCATCGCGGAAGCCTTGTGTATTATAGTATTCAATGATATTCTTTTTGTCCCCTTCAAATTCAGCTTTAATGAACTTAGATCCATTCAGGAAGTTCAATTTCACATTCCTGTTAATGAATTGCATAACATCATTCTTGGTGGTCTTTCGGCTGGAATCAAGGGCTTCCAAATACTTACTTGGGGGTGTGCCAAGCACTGCGCTCAGGATGGCTCTGTGCAAGGAGATACGGGCATGCTCGTGCGTTTTTTTCATCTTCTTCTTCAGTGGTCCGTCTGCTACTGCCGTATTACCGTTGAAGATGATTTCATTGATTCGAACTTTCTGTTTGAGGTCTACTCCTATGCGGAGGCGAACTCCGCCCCGGTTGAGCGTATCAAGTTCCTGGACCACTTTTACTTCCGTGTTCAGGAATCCTTTTTTCGCAAAGTATTTCTTCACGGTCAATTCCGTGTTACGAACAACAGCATCATTGACAATTTTACCCTTGATAAGTTTAAGATCATCTTTCAATGAGGATTGTCTTGATTTGTTAATCCCTATGAAATAAAAATCAGTAAGTCTTGGCCGCTCAGCGAGGGTTACGATGAGAAATACATTCATGCCTTCAATCCGATCCACACTGATGGTGACATCTCCCACCAATCCATGTTTCCATAGTTTTCGGATGGCTGAAGCAATTTGATCTCCCGGGATTTTGATCTTGTCGCCAATCTTCAACCCGGTAAGGGATACCATGGCGTTCTTGTCTAATACATTGAGGCCTGTAATATCAATGCCCGCAATGAAATACTCGGATGGGCTCGCATAATTAAGGGTTGCTTCCGAAGTGGGAGCTTCCGGGGTTGTTGACGGTTTGCTCTGACTCTTCCGGAATTGGGCTGTGCTAGAAAAACCACATATCACCAGTGTCCACAAAATGAAAATCCTTCTCATCATTACTTCAGGTATTCGGTTCTAACACTTTTCCAAATCTTCTCTCCCTATGCTGATATGAATAGATGGCTTCATATAAGTCTTCCTTCCTGAAATCGGGCCATAACGTTTGAGTGATGTACAGTTCTGTATAGGCAATTTGCCAAAGCAGGAAGTTGCTAACCCGCATTTCCCCGCTGGTGCGAATCAGTAACTCAGGGTCAGGAACACCTGCTGTCTCCAAATGACGAATGAACAAATCTTCATTGATATCCTCCGGATGGAGTCTCCCCTGATTTACTGCTTCAGCCAACCTCTTCACGGCATTCATAATTTCCCACCTCCCGCTATAATTCAGTGCCAGCAAAACAGTAAGACCTGTATTGCTTTTGGTTGCCTCCTTTGCCTCTTCCAGGTTTCTCTGACAAACCTTTGGAAGGTACGATATGTCACCAATGGTTTGAAGTCTAACCTGGTTCTCCATCAGGTTACTGATCTCCTTCTTAATCGTGTTTACCAATAACTCCATCAATCCATCAACTTCAGCCTTGGGCCTTCCCCAGTTCTCAGTACTAAAAGCATACAGCGTAAGGTATTTAATACCCAATTCTCCACAGCCTTCAGTAACGTCTGTCACCGCCTGAATAGCATTGCGGTGTCCAAAAATCCTGGCGGCACCCTTTCTTTTGGCCCATCGTCCATTGCCATCCATGATAATTGCTACATGGAGTGGCAGATTGTTAAGATCTATTTGGTCTTTGAAGGAAGCCACAAGACCGCAAAAGTAGCCTATTTTCGACATTTACATAACTATCAGGCATATGTCAAACCATGTAGTCAGCAGATGGTGTTTACTGCAAAATAGTTGCGGAAAAGTATCCCCTACTTATAGGGATTTGTTGGGCAGGGGATGTCGTAAAATGTACGTGTCAGGGTCACTCCAAGGAAGTAATAGGTGTCGTAATCGAATTTATTACCGTATTGGTAATTCTTGAACGACGGGTCTCCGTTGGAAATATTATCCAGATAGTCAAAGAAGGTCTTTCTTACACCAAATTCAAGGGCAATGTAGTACTTGGGATTGAGTATGTATTTTATTCCCCCGCCAAATGGTATGGCCAATTGCACATTGCTGTATTGGGCGGTCTTCGTAGGAACACCCGTCATATTGAACAGTGCCAACCCGGCGAAGAGATAAGGGGTAAAACGCAGGCGTCTTCTGTCATCGCGCCAGTCCAGGAAATGGTATTCATACACTCCGGAAATTTCGCTTAGGAAAATATTGAAGGAAGCGTTTCGCTTGACAGCAAAGGCATCAATAGGTACCCTGGTGTCGCTGGCACCCAGTTTACCAGCCGTAAGCGATGCCCTAAAACTTACTACTTTACTGATGTTTGCACGGTAGAAAACTGTTACCGCGGGTTTCGAAAAAGTAAAGTTGTAGGTGCGAACCAGATCACCGGTATAATTAAATGTGCCGAGTCCAAAACCAACTTCAGAGCGTTGCGTAATTTGGGCATTGCCGGTCGTGCAGGCAAGCGTAAGAAGGAGGCCAACATGCAGAGCGGAGAATTTTCCCAACAAGGTCATCTGAATTTCGCGCGGTGGAACGATGGAGCGAAAATGTACGTGAGCTTAATGCTCGTAACCATATAAATATCGTTGTAGGTTTTTGTTCCTCGCTTGTTTGTCGGGGCTTCTGATCCATAGCCTGCCTCGACATTTACGCCTGGAATTCCTGATGGAGTAGGATTAGGTGGAGCGCCATTGTAAAGCTCATTGGTTCTGTAAGACATTGCTTGTGCTAACGGGCTTTTCAATTTTGAAAGGTCTACATAATTGCCGCTCACATCATCCAGATAATCGGTGAATGTGTAACGGAAACCTATGTCAGCAGAAAGATCCATAACTTCATTGAGCCGAAACCTTGCACCAAACCCAAACGGGACGGCTACCTGAAGAAGGGAGTATGGTTTTAGACCATAATTTACGTCTGTTGAACTCAGTGTGGAGTATTGACCTTCGGTTCCCAACGGTCTGAGATCTACCCATTGCCCTGCTTGTGGCAAAGGATTGCCTTGGAGATCTTTGGCAGGGGCCTGTGCCTGTGGATTGTGCAGGAAGGCTGCAAGCCCTGCATAAACATAAGGAGTCCACTTCACGCGACTCATATACGTTGACGGATTATCAAACAAATCAAAAACCGCCACCACAGAAAGTTCTTTAATATGGTTTCTGAACGACAGATTCCTCTTATACCGGTAAACGCCATTGTTCAGATCATTCTTGTCGGCTGATTCAGCATCTGATCCGCTGATGGTTCCATACATGAATTGTGCCTGCAAGGTATAGCGAGGTCCAAGCCGGCGCGCATAGGAAAGCCCGAAGCCAGGCTTGGTAAAGGAAATGTCCGTACTAATCTTTTTTGCAGATGGAGAAAGATCTCCATAGTAATTAAGTGCATTGAGGGATAATCCAACTGAAGTATAGCCTTTCGTCTTACTAAATGAAGCTTTCCCGCCCTTGTAAGTCCCCACCCGCTTATTGCTGCTCTTTATACCTTTTCTGTTAAACTGGGCATAGCTTTCACTTATACTGAGTGTCAGCAAGAGTAGGGGTAGCAGAATAAATAACTTTCTCATCACGAAAAGCTTTCGAAGAACAACAAATGTATAAAATAATAGACTTTTAACTACGTCATAGATTCCTGGAGGGGGCTTTTGGTAATCACCAAACCCATGTTTAGTCAATTCCGGAGGTCAAGACCCCAGTTAAGTTTCTGGCGCAAAGTCTTGAAATAGTGCTGACCAGGGAGTTGGATCAGATGGGCTTTGAACCGTTCCTTCTTGATTTTAAGCTTCACACTATCGTCAACCGTTTCAAACCGGGAATCCAGGGAAACCAGGAATTTCTTGCTCCTGCCCTCAATTTTGAAGGTCAATTCTGACTTATCAGAAAGCACAATCGGGCGTACGGTAAGGTTATGTGGACTCACCGGCGAGATGATAAAGCTTTCTGATTCCGGAAAAACCAAAGGTCCGCCGCAGCTAAGGGAGTACCCTGTCGAGCCTGTGGGTGTAGAAACGATTACACCATCCGCCCAATAGGAGTTCAGCAATTCACCATCTACCGAAACATGCACTGTGATCATGGACGATGTGTCCTTCTTCATAATGGTGAAGTCATTCAAGGCAAAGCTCATCCCCGAAAACAGCTTGGGGTCCGATACAAGCTTAAGCATAATCCGTTGGTCAACTGAATAGTTTCCCTTAAACAGATTATCAAATGCATTTTCGGTTTCTTCACGACTTATGGTGGCAAGGAATCCCAGCCGTCCTGTGTTCACTCCCAAAATTGGAGTCTCATTCTTCCCGATGTAGGTCATTGACTCCAGCAGTGTCCCGTCGCCTCCCAGGGAAATAAAGAAATCCAGGTTTTTCAGATTGTCACCATGATCAAAAACCTTTGTCTTGAAGTTATGTTTGGATCTGAAGTGCTTTTGAAACTTTGAGGAGACATACATCTCCGCATGGTAATGGGTTAACCACGTGAGTAATCGCTCGATAAAACGAGAGGACTTTTGTTGGAAATCCCTTCCATGTATGCCAATGCGCATGCACCAATCAGATTAGAAGTGATGTTACAAAAAAAACCGGAATTACCCAGTGTCTCTATTGAAAATGCTTTAGACGGATGACTTCGTCCTGTCTGAGAAACCGCCAGTGGCCGCGGGGCAAGTCCTTTTTGTCCAGGGTGGCGTAGACAGACCTGTCCAGTTTTACAACATCATAGCCCACGGCTTCAAAAATTCTTCTCACAATCCGGTTCCATCCAATATGAATCTCAAGTCCCACCGTCTTCCCATCATCAGATACAATCGCAAGATCATCCACCACCGCTTTTCCTTCTTCCAGCCGAACGCCGTCGAGGACTTTTTGAAAATCATTCTTGGTCAGGGGCCGATCAAGTTCGGCTTTGTAGATTTTCTTTATGTTGTATGATGGGTGGGATAATTTCTCAGTAAGGTCTCCATCATTGGTAAGCAGGAGAAGTCCTGAAGTGTTGCGGTCCAAACGCCCAACCGGATAGACCCTTTCCTTGCAGGCACCTGCAACAAGCTGCATGACCGTGTTGCGTTCCTGTGGATCATCCGTTGTAGTAATAAACCCTTTGGGCTTGTTCAGTAAGATGTACACTGGCATTTCCGCTTTCAATCGCTTGCCATCGTGTCGAACGTCATCAGTTGGTTTTACTTTGTAGCCCATTTCCGTGATGGATTTTCCATTCACGGTGATGAGGCCCATCTTAATCAGATCATCTGCTTCTCTGCGGGAGCATACACCGCTGTTCGATATGAATCTGTTCAACCTTATCAGACCATCTTTTGGTGTATCTGGAATTTCATTTTCAATTGGTCGCACCTTCCGTTGACGGTCTAGTCTCGACTCAATAAATGATTTTTTTTCCTTCAGGGGCAGGCCTCCTGGCTTGGGTTCATCATATTTTTTTCTGTCGGATTCTCCCGACTGCTTTGGTTTCCCTCGCTTGCCCACATAATTTGATCCGCCACCTGCATGAGGATTAGACCTCCCCTCTTTTGAAAAAGAGCGAGGTTGCCTTTCGGCAAATTCCTTCGATCCACTGTCGCCTTTGACGCCTTTGGGTTCAGATGTTTTATGAGACGATTCGCGTTTCTGAAAAGGTTTGCCCTTCTCTAGGGGTTTCGGTGAGGACTGCTTAGAGGTAAATTTTCGTTCCTTATAAGGTCTTTTGAACTCCTCTCTTGTTCCCGAGGATGGCGACCCTTTGTCCTTCTTGAAGGATCGTTTTTTGTCTGAGGGTCGGTTGGAGGATGGACCAGAGGTAGTCTGGAAACGACTGTTGCGTGCCATGGTGTTTACAAGTTAGGCACAAATGGCCTCGAATAGAAATAAAGGAAATGTCTTATTGGTTTTCCGGACTGTCACCAATGGTGTTGATTTCCTGTGAAAAATCTTTTGGGGTGGGCAATTCACTCAGGTCACTTATGCCAAAGTATTCCATGAACTTTGGGCTTGTCCCATAAATCAAAGGACGGCCGACCGTCTCTCCCTTGCCCTGGATTTCAACAAGACCTTTTTCAAGAAGTTTTTGAACGGCGTAGTCGCAGTTTACGCCACGGATGGTTTCGACTTCTGTTTTGGACACAGGTTGTTTGTATGCAATGATGGAAAGCGTTTCCATAGCCGAAGTAGAGAGTCTCTTCTTCGACTGCTGCTTGAGCATGATCCCTATGCTGGCCTGGTAGGCTGGCTTTGTAAGAAATTGATAACCTCCCGCCGACTTATTCAATTGAAAGGCAAAATCCTCATGCAGGTATTTGTCCATTAATCTTTGAATAGCTCCATGGATATCCTCCTCGGGGACATCTGCATTGAACATCTCTGTAAGGCATGATTTTAGGTCGGCCAGTTTGATGGGAGAAGGCGAGCAAAAAATCAGCGCCTCAATATGGTTTTGTAAGAAGTCCAAAAGTTTAGTTTGATCTGTATATGTTAATTCTGAATCAGTCGTGCTGCATCATTTTTGCCTCGATCGACTGCGTTGTGTGCGGAACGGCTATTAATCTTTCTTTAGGGATAAGTTTACCGGTGACCGTACAGATACCATAAGTTCTGTTCTTGATTCTCACCAGCGCATTTTCGAGATTGGTAATATATTTCAGTTGACGCGCAGCCAGTTGGCTGAGATTTTCCTTCTCAGCGGTTTCTGCACCATCTTCCAACACTTTGGTGTTGCCTCCGGATGTGCTGTCTGTTCCAGCATCGTTATTGCGATTCAATGTCTCTTTCAAGATTTTGAATTCCTCTTTTGAGGTTTCCAGCTTCCCTTTGATCAGGTTTTCAAACTCTTTCAGTTCATCATCGCTGTATCGCGTCTTATCATCGGCCATGGCTGACTTTGCCGGCTTGTGGGCGATGGGGCGTTGGGTGAGGGCAGGAAAAATATTCAGTTGATGTTGTGGCTTCGGTGATGGTAAAAAGGTCTTGGGTTCGCTTTTCTTCCGAACAGGCGCTGGCTTGACGGAAATCTTCTTTTCAACCAGCGGTTTCTTCTGAATCGGCTTGGGTGCTTCTTTCTTCGCAACAACCTTCTTAATTGCCTTTACAGCAGGCTTCTTTGCTGGTGCCTTGGCTTTCGGGGTTTTCTTGGCTTTAAGGGTAACTTTTGCTTTTGCCACAGGCTTTTTCGATGCTTTCACACTAGATTTTTTCGCTGATTTCGCCATAATGCTTAGTCCTCCAGGACAGGGATTAGAAAAAGATGCGCAAAAATACGCGGCCTGACCTAAAACAAAAAATATAGCCAAATTAATTCCCTGTGGTGAGGGAGTGAGGTTATCTTGGTCCTGATGCCCTCATTGACGTGATGAGACAATTACCCTTTTGAGGTACATTCTTACTGATCCATCCGATTTGAATGTCTCAAACTGGATAACATAATATCCCATCCTGGCTTTGGTACCATCATCGCGGTCACCATCCCAGCGAAAAAATCCCTCAGGCCCGATCGTCTCATTGACTGCAATGGTTTTGAGGTGACGGTGTTGCTGATCAATGATGTCCACGTTGGCAACCCAGCCACCCTGATCAAAATGATACTCAATTCTTGCAAACTCATTTCCCACATTGTCCGGCGAAAAAATTTCAGGTATTACAAGGACTTCTCCTTCAGGAGATTCAACATTTCTTGCAAATTGAGAATTGACATAGCCAGGTGTCGCGTAGCCTGCCGCTGAAGCCGCTGATGTCCAATTCACCTGATTGTTGGACGGGCCTTGGGGCTCTATTCGTTCCAATGATATCCCTTCATTATTCTTCACAAAAACTGAATGCCAGGATTGGGAATAAGAAACATTATCAATTTGCTTCCCCCTGTTATCCAGAATTACTACAGCACCCTTATCATCCTGAAGTGAGGGCAACGCTATTTTGAAGAGGTCTCGTTCAATACTTTGAGGATATTGTAACTTAATAATATCCGGACCTGGGGTAAAAACGGCATACCCTGATGGAGAGAGCATTGTATTGCCTGGAAATAACTCAACTATGTCGGTGGGTGTTTCATTCAGGGAAGTACCAATCTTCCATTGACTAAGATTTAAGAATTTGGTCGTGGTGTTATATATTTCTACAAAGTCAACTCCACCTGATTTTGGATTAAATAGAATTTCATTGATGACGACATCCAGGCTATCGGGATCCTCTGGAAGTCCGAAGGAGAGTGAGACCGGCACCATTTCATTTCCTGCGCAATCACGAACCCCTTTAATAGTTAGGGAGTACAATCGCCTTTCTTTGAGACTATCCTCCAATATCAATCGAATGGTTCTCAGACTTCCATCGCCGAATAAGGCCCGTGTGACCTGTACTGCGGGATCAAATACATAATTCTGCACACCCAACGATTCGTTACCCAGCTTTTCGCTAAAAGTAAGCGCGAGCTTCACCGCATTCTCAGGAAATACGCTGAGAACCTGGGGTGGGGTCAGGTCCGGCTTGTTTGCAAAGACCGAATTCTTCTTGCCTGGTGTGCCTCCCCTGGGATCCGTGGAGGCTTGCCAATTGTCAGCCTCTCCGCAAGGATTGGCCGGGTCGATCAGTTCTATTGTCCAACCACCTTCCTGTTTGTCAACATCGCGATACCATTCAATTGTATAATTAATAGAGTCAATGGTCTGGTTGCTTGCATTCCTTAGGGTGATGATGTCTCCTCCATTATTTAGTGTTGGAAAATTCGAAAGGCCAAGGGTCTTACCAAAATTTGAAAATAAAATTGAAGAGGAGCTGGCGCATACAATCCAGTATTCTCCAGGCAAGATAATTTGTGAAGGAAAAATGCCGGTGGAACTTCCATCCGAAAGTTTCCACCCATTGATGTTGAAGGGATCCGGGCCTCGGTTATAGACCTCTACAAATTCTGCATTTGGCAATCCAATTTGAGGCGATGGATCAGGAAAGATTTCCGAGAATACGATATCCTTTTTCTTGCTCGGCACAGATTGAAAGTACATGATAGGTAATTTTGTCGAAGTGATCGGGTTCCCTACAAGGTCTCTAACTCCATCAACTTGCAAGGTGTAGCTTACGCCATTGATCAACGGGGAAGAAAAATGAATGCGAACGGTTTTCTGGTCGAGCTGCAGTTGGGCCTGGTCCGATACCCCTATCGAGGCGACCTGATAATTGCCAGCACTCTCTGATGATGAGCGTTCCAGTGCCTCTGAAAATATGAGCGTTGCGTTTCTTGAATCGGAGGCATTTGCGCTTATAAGGGATGGTGGGGTAGTATCTGGTACAGAGGTGCCTGTCACAACGAAATCGTCAAACCAGAACTTATCTGATCGCGTGGAGGTATAAGTACAATTGAAACCAAAATAAGATGATGTTACAAAGGTGTTGTCGGTCACCGTTCCCTCCAGATTGTACGAGCCCGACGGTCCAATATCAGAATACACCTGCCAAAGTCCCGAGGCATTTCGCGTTACCTTGATTCTCAGTTTAACAATGGCCTGATTAACGCGGTCATCAAGTCCATCAATAATCTTGACCTCTGTGGTACCCGATTGCCGGTAAAGACTCACCTCCCGCGTGGTGTTTCCGATTTTGATCGAGTAACCATTTAGTGGGCCGGCTAGATTGGATTGATCGGATACGAGGTAAATCCTTGCATAGTTGGTGCTACTGGGGGTGAAGTCCATTTGAAGATAAAATTCCCATGAGGCAAGATGAATGGCTTGACTCGCCGTGAACAAAGACGCTGATTCTGATACCGCCGGGGCCTGTAATTTTAACTTCCCTGCATTAATGGCAAATTTCGAATTATCTCCCGACCAAGCCGGGTTATTGGTGAAGTCGCCATCAGAGAAATTATCCGTAAACTGAGCATAGCAATCGCTTGCGATGAGAATTGACATCAGTATTGCGGTGATTTTACCCGTCTTCATCCAACCAAAATACCATTTGTGCTATTTTTACGGTTCCATAAAATGAGATGGTCATGAAAATAGTTGTGGTGGGTGCTACCGGATTGGTGGGACAGGAGATTTTGAGGGTAATGGAAGAGCGAAACTTTCAGTTTGATGAGTTGTACCTGGTGGCTTCTCCCAGGAATGTTGGCAAGGAAATCAGTTTCAAGAATAAGAAGTATACCATCATCGGCATGCAGGCCGCGTGCGACCTGGCAGCGGATGTCGCGATCTTTTCGGCTGGTAGCGGTACTTCACTGGAGTGGGCTCCAAAATTTGCCGATAAGGGGACCATTGTAATTGATAACTCCTCCGCCTGGCGCATGGATCCGGATAAGAAGCTCGTTGTGCCGGAAATTAATGGACATGTACTTCGCATTGATGATCGCATCATAGCCAATCCCAATTGTTCCACCATACAAATGGTGATGGCCCTTGCACCACTTCATGTTAAATACAAGCTGAAGAGAATTGTTGTCTCTACTTACCAGTCGGTCACGGGTACTGGCAAGGATGCTGTTCAGCAAATGATGGATGAACGCAAGGGGGTAGAAGGATCGAAAGTCTATCCACACCGCATCGACATGAATACGTTACCACACATTGACGTATTTCTTGACAACCTGTATACCAGGGAAGAAATGAAAATGGTGAACGAAACACACAAAATTCTTGGTGACCATTCCATTGGCATAACGGCCACCACTGTCCGTGTACCCACTGTTGGAGGTCACGCTGAAGCCGTTAACGCAGAATTTCACAAAGAATTCGATTTGGGCGAAGTGCGCGAAATTCTGGAACATACCCCTGGCGTAATTGTGATGGACGATGTTAAAAACAATGTTTATCCCATGCCCATTCATTCACAGGGTAAAGATGAAGTGTTTGTCGGCAGGATTCGCAGGGACGAATCTCAGTCAAAGACCCTGAACCTGTGGATCGTGGCGGATAACCTCAGAAAAGGCGCAGCAACCAACGCAGTGCAGATCGCAGAGTTTATGATGGAGAAGAATCTGGTTTACTGATACCGTTGGGGAGGGATTATTTAGATCCCGCAGGTACCGGCTCCGGATGCTTCACATACCTTTCGAAGAATTCTATCACGCGAAGCATGTGATCCATCATTCTTCCCGGATTTCCGCTTCGTGTTAGTTCGTGACCTTCTTTCGGATAGCGAATATATTCCACAGGCTTGTTGAGTACTTTCAGACTCTTGTAAAGCATTTCAGATTGAATTACTCCTGTCCGTAAATCCTGGTCCCCATGAATAATCAGCAACGGGGTATCAATGTTTTTTACATAAGAATAGGGTGATTCGGAATCCAGCAATTTCTTAGTTTCCGGTTCCCATGGAAATCCACCAAAATCATCGGGAACAAGGGACCAGGCATTGCCTTCACCCATAAACGTAGTAAGGTCATAGACGCCGCGCTGCGCATTGGCTGCCTTGAAGCGATTATCATGGCCGACCAGCCAGGCCACCATGTATCCCGCATAGCTTCCCCCCTCCACAACGAGTTGATCTTTGTCGATCCATGCATTCTTGGCAATGGCATCTTCCAGGGAAGAAAGGATATCTGAAGCGGGTCCATTCCCCCAATTTTTGAAGTTTCCTTTCTTGAACTTATCACCATAACCACCACTGCCCCTCGGATTGCAATACACCAGGCCGTAGCCCCAGCTATTCTCCAGTTGATACTCATGCCACATCGAAAAAATGCCCGGTCCCCACATGGCAGCGGGTCCGCCATGAATATTTAATATGGTAGGGTACTTCATTCCATCTTTTTTACCAACTGGTTCCATTACCCAATACTGCACTTTTGATCCATCCGGCCGATCAATCCAGTATTCCTTAGGGGCAATCACTTGCTTGTCCTTCATCCAGCCCTCATTCAGTTTGGTCAGCTGCCGGCTACTCTTGTCTTTCAAGCTTAGCAGGTAAACTTCCCAGGGGTTCTTTGTCTCCGTAAGGGCATAGACCAGTTTGTCTCCGCGCAGATCCAAGTCATTAATCCCATTATCATTCCCAATTATCTTGCTGATTGTCCCTCCTTTTGCAGGCACGGAGAAAAGCGGAATGTCTCCGTCTATTTGAGCTGCGAAATAAATTGTCCTGCTGTCTGCCGACCACTTGGCACCATTCACATCCCGGTCAAGGCTTGTTGTCAGTATTTGTGGCTTACCACCGGTGGCTGCAATGACTGCCAATTGGTTTTGTGAAGCATGTCGGTTTTGAATCGGTTGGGCATAAAACAAAATCTGAGTTCCATCGGGAGAGTAATAGGGATTGGAAATGCTGTAGCCAGGCCAGGTTAAAAGTTCTTTCGCTGTTTTAGATTCAACGTCAATAGTCCATAAGTCGCTATCACGCTCGCGATCCGGATGAATTTTGTAAACACGGGAATCACAGATAATCGTTTTCCCGTCATTCGACCATTCTGCACTTTGGAAATCCTGAAAACCGCTAGTTAGTTGTATTGCTTTTTCATCGGATCCCACTGTCTTCACAAACAGGTGTGAAAATTCTTCGTCCGGTTGAAGATTTAGTTCTCCCTGCAGATTCTGGCGGTTCAGAACACGGGGATTGCTTTCGCTGGTATTCTTGGCCAACCATGCGCGCACCTCATCAAGGGTTCCATCCGGAGTAGTAGATGTTTTCTTTTTCTCATCCGCCTTCATCGATTTGAAGTTAGGCTCATCTCCTTGAGTACGCCCGGGTCGTTCATAGGTCCAGGGTGTTTTACCATTGATGGCATAGAACGGAAAATTGGACGAGTACAGTATCTTCTTTCCATCCGGCGACCACCGTGGTCGTCCTGCTCCGTAGTCATCTTTCGTGATGGCATGGGCCTCACCACCACTTAGTGGCAGTAACCAGATCTGCGATTTCTCGCCATCCACACGAACAAAGGCCAGCTGTTTTCCATCCGGTGACCATTGTGGTTGTCCGTCATTCTTATCGCCAAACGTAAGCTGCGTAGGCTCGGTGTTGCCCACCAGATCCAACAGGTAAAGATGGTGCGTGTAATAGTATTCGTTTTCATTTTTTACGGCCTTACGATTAACAACCATCACAGCTTTGCTTCCGTCAGGGGATATTTGAATTTGATTCGTCGTTGCAATCTTCATCAGATCGGATGCAACAATTGGCTTCTTGGTCTGGGCCCATGCTCCCGTGACAAGCAGGATGAGGATGGAAATTCGAAGTGTGCTTTTCATAAGATATTGTTTTCTTTAGGCTTCACGTTTGATTTATGTGGTAAGGAGGGCTTTGATCCCTTATAGTTTTCTGGATTTGTTCGCTATTTCTTTTTTTCACCCACTGGCAACTCTACGTTCTCTCCCCACACGTATTTGTTAAACCACTGCCAGTTGTGCCAAGTGGCGGCCAAACGTTCTTTGGGTTTGTTAATTCCATGCCCGAATCCCTTGTAGATTACAAGTTCCGTCTTCACCCCTTTGTCACGCAGACCCTGCACCAACTGGTACGCATTGGAGATGGGCACCCGGCGATCGAACTCTCCATGCTGTATGAGCGTCGGGGTTTTTGCCTGGTTGATATAATTCATTGGTGACGTCTTCTTGTAAATGGCTTCATCACTCCAGGGCGTTGCCTTGAGATATTGACGTGTAAAAGGATGGATGTCTGTACTCACATAATAAGTCATCCAATCGGAGATGCCCGCCCCTACAGAAATAGCCTTGAAGGCATCGCTGGTGGTGGTGAGAAATGCAGAGATATAGCCTCCCTGGCTCCAGCCCATACAACCCATCTTAGACTTGTCGATCATCCCTTGTTTGTCGAGATAGTCAACACCGGAAAGCACGTCCCAAGCATCACCCACACCGAGGTTCTTCACATTAAGTGATCGGAATTTCTCCCCATATCCGGCGGATCCGCGATAGTTGGGTCGCAATACAAGGCATCCTTTGTCGAGCCATTGAAGAATGGGGTAGACGTAAACCGGAACAGGCGTTGGCGTATCAATTCCGGTAGGACCTCCATGTATCACTACCAGGAGCGGATACTTTTTTGAAGGATCATAATTTTTTGGTTTGTGAAGTACACCTTCGATGACTGCGCCATCTTTGCTCTTCCAACTGATCACTTCACTCTGCGCCACTCTCCATGAACTCACCTGACCGGTCATGTCGGTTATTTTCATCGGCTGCCCCGACGCCGTAGTGGTCACAAAAATCTCCGTCAACTGATCGCCATTCCTTCCGGAAAATGCAAGTTTGTCGCCTGCCCTCGAAAATGCAATCCCAAATATCTGGTCGGGACTGTTCTGAAATATGGAGACATTGCCTGTCGACGCATCAATTTTATAGAGTGGCCGCTTTGTCTTGTTCCAGGCCGTGCAATATATGCCCGAAGATGTCCATTCAAATCCAGACATGTTTTCGTCAAAATCCTTGCCCAACCGTCGCGAAGTTTTGTCCGCCAATTTGATACTGAACACTTTTGAGTTCATATAAAAATTCGACGTCGTGTCTGCGAGGTTGGTAGAGTATATTAGTTCCTGTGAATCCGGTGACCACTCCTCCAGGCCGTCTGCACTTGGATTGTTCACCAGCGAAGAAATTTTCTTCGAAGCAAGTTCCAGTAAAGATATTTCCGATTTGAGGGATGAGTTGATAAGTGGGTCTGGCTGTTGGTTGAACGCGATCTTGCTCCCATCAGGCGAAGTGAGAAAGGAAGTGACGGTAAATTTTCCTTCCGTTAGCCGTTTTGCCTTTGGCCATTCAATGCATCCTGCCCTTGCCTTGAGTGAATCTGTTGCCTCATAGCAAGGCAATTCCGAAGGATCGAGCGGGTCCGGTTTGAAATCGATCTGCCATAAATGCGACAAGTTGAATTCTCGGTCATCTGTTTCGAATCCGCCATATCGCTTTTCAATTTCCTTTTTTGATTTGTCCTCCTTTTCGGGTTTTAGAAAAATAAAACTGTTACCCGAAGGATGCCATTCATATCCGCTGATGGCCTCCTCTTCGCGGGTGGCAGGTCTGGCCTCCCCTCCCTCAACGCGCATAACGAAGATTTGGGTCTTGTTTCCGCGATCGGCCATGAAGGCCATCCACTGCCCGTCTGGTGAAAACGAGGGGCTCGTGCTGCTTCCTTTGGATGTATTGGTGAGTTGCACTGGCTTTTTACCATCCCTGGAAATCCAAATCTCTGTATCAAACCTGTTCTCGTTCCAATCTGTCGCCTGTCCCGTAAATGCTACAAGTTTGCCATCCGGTGACAGGGTCGGGCTACCTACACTTCTAAGAGAGAGCACTTGTTCAAATGTGGGAACGGACTGTGCTCCTACCTGAAGGGCTAAAGTGCATAAAAGGAAAATGATAGTGTTTTTCATTGGCTGGAACTTCTACTAATAAACCCGTTGAATTTTAAAAGTAGAAAACCCGTAATAAGAATCCGGGTTTTTTTTGATGAATCAATTCTTTGGCGTTTCATTCGGTAAAGGTGGTGGTCCATCGGGGATGTACGGTTTGAACACATGACCATTCCTGCGCTGTTCGAATTCGGCGCGTACATCTTTGCGCAATTGTTCATTTTCAAAGACATCAACCATTGTCATGCCCATTGCTTTTGCGGCAAACATCATTCCCTTATGACCAATGGACATTCCGGCACAAGCCACTTCGGCCCACGCATGCCAGGGTGCTCCTTTGGCACCGGTGGTTACCCTCAAGCGGATTTCGGGAACGATCCAGCTCACATCACCCACATCGCTTGATCCACCGGATGGATCCTCATTGGTTGGGATTATTGGGTATATCTTCCCGTCAAGACCGGTAGCAGGCACCTGACTCACATCCTGAATTTTCTTTGCAAAAATATTTTCCTCCTCGGTATATATAATAGGGCCAAGCTGTTCAAGATTTTTTTGCATTGCCTCTGCACCTGTTCGGTTAACAAGGACTTCATAGTCTCCACTGATAACACTGACTATTGACTCCACTCCTGCAATTATTGCGGCGCCTTTTGCTATTTCCTTTACCCGTTCAAATACTGATTGCACTCCGTCTCTTCTGGAGTCACGAATCCACATCCAGATTTTGGCATACTCGGGGACAACGTTAGGCACATCACCTCCGGCCACGATGGCGTAATGCATGCGCACCGTGGGCTTTACATGCTCTCGAAGCATGTTCACACCATCCGTAAATGCTTCCAGGCCGTCAACTGCACTTCGTCCGTTCCATGGATCTGCCGCCGCATGCGCTGCTTTGCCTTTGAACTCTACAATAAAGTCCACCATGGCCCTAGAACTTTGCGTGCCCGATTGAATATCTGTTCCCGGATGCCAGTCAAAGCAAACATCAAGATCGTTGAACAGCCCATCACGGGCCATGTAGATTTTACCACCCACAGCTTCTTCTGCGGGTGTGCCATAGAAACGAATGGTGCCCCTGAGTTTTCCCTGTTCGATTAACTCTTTGATACTAATGGCCGATGCAAGGCTGGCGACACCAAAAAGATTATGACCACAACCGTGACCAGCAGTACCCGCCACCAATGGTTCTTTGGTTGGCTGTGACTTTTGCGAAATCCCGGGCAAAGCATCGTATTCTCCAAGAATTCCAACAATTGGCCGACCGGATCCATAACTTGCAATAAACGCGGTGGGCATACCTGCTACGCCGCGTTCAACTTTAAAACCTTGAGACTCTGCATAGTCAGCCAATAGTTTGGCAGACTGCCTTTCTTTTAAGGCAGTCTCTGCATATGCCCATATCTTGTCGCTCATGGCGACCATTTCGGTTCGTCTTGAGTCTACCGACCTGGTAACCGCATCTTTGTTGGAAATGCTTTTCTTTTGGGCCATCAAGAGATTACCTGAAAAAATAAACATCAGCAACAAACCTGTCTTTATGACTCTCATAGAGTTAGGATTTTACTTCTGAATGGGTAAGGGTGGCGGTCCATCGGGGATATATGCTTTGTACACGTGACCACCCTTGCGTTGATCAAACTCCGCACGGATATCACTTCTGAGTTGTTGGTTTTCGAAAAGGTCAACCATCGTCATTGCAAGTGACCTGGCCGCAAGCAGCATTCCCTTATGACCAATTGACATGCCACCACACGCCACAACCGACCATCCATGCCATGCTGTATTCTCTGGAGCAGTCGTAGCCTGCAAAGTAATCTCCGGAACAATCCAGCTGATATCACCTACGTCAGTAGAGCCACCTACCGGATGTTCCAAGGTTTCCCTCAAGGGATAAATCTTACCATCCAATCCTGTCTGTTCGCCACCTTGCACCTCCTGGATTTTTTTTGCAAAAACAATTTCCTCGGGTGTATAGACAATGGGTCCCAGAATCTCCAGATTCTTTTGCAGTGCACCCGCACCCGTGCGGTTAATCAACAATTCATAATCACCTGTTTGAACTGTGACCTTTGATTCAACACCTGCCACCATGGCTGAACCTTTGGCGATCTCTTTGACCCGTGCAAATACTTCTTCGACTCCGCTTCGTTTCGAGTCCCTCACCCACATCCATATTTTTGCATACTCCGGAACTACATTTGGCACATCACCCCCTGCAACAATGGCATAATGCATCCGTACACTTGGACGGACATGTTCACGCAACATGTTCACACCATCCGTAAAAGATTCGAGTCCATCTACTGCACTTCGGCCATTCCATGGATCCGCAGCAGCGTGTGCGGCTTTGCCCTTGAACTCAACAACAAAATCCACCATGGCCTGCGAGCTTTGTGTGTTCGCAGCATTCTTTGCGTCTGGGTGCCAGTCAAGACACACATCGATGTCATTGAACAGGCCATCACGCGCCATGTATATTTTCCCACCCACCGCCTCTTCTGCGGGGGTTCCATAAAAACGTATTGTGCCCTTTAATTTTCCTTGCTGAATTAATTCCTTAATCGCCACAGCCGCTCCAAGGCTGCCGGCACCAAATAGATTATGACCGCATCCCTGGCCAGCAGCGCCCGCTTCCAGTGGTTCGCGGGTCGGCTGAGCCTTTTGTGATATCCCTGGTAAGGCGTCGTATTCGCCCATGATTCCAATGACTGGCTTACCGGATCCATATTCAGCTACAAATGCGGTGGGCATTCCCGCCACACCCCGGGTCACCCTGAAACCTTGGGCCTCAGCATAGTCAGCCAACTCTTTGGATGATTTATATTCCTTTAGCGCCGTTTCTGCATAGGTCCAGACCTTATCGCTGATAGAAATGAGTTCCTGCTGATGCTTATCGACGGACTTGATTACTGCATCTTTGTTGGGATTGGACTTCTGCTTTTGTGCGCTTGCTTGAACGAACAAGAGGCAAACCAGCGAGGCGACTATAGAATATTTCATGCGGCGAGGTTATAAAATAAAGAGTAAATCAAGGTAATAAAAGATTGTTCAATAATCTCCACTGGCACCGTAATGCAGCTCAAAGCAATAATACTCAGTACATGACCCCGTGTTCCAATATTCTGATAGATAAGAATCCCCAAACCACCTGTGAATAACATGACTCCGAGGTAGAGCATGGATCTCAGTTCATAAAACACCGAAACTGTTTTTCCGGATGCGATGGCCTCAATCTTCTCGAACTGCTCCTCTGTGATGAGTCCTCTATTGAAGAGTTCTTTGGGTACTTCCCTTGTCATTTCTGCGGCATGTACATATAATCCACAGCCACATTCAACATGGCTTTAAGACCGGTCAAAAATCCCCGTTCATCAATGTAGAAATCAGGAGTATGGTGTGAGGCGACTGTAGCCGGATCAACATCTGGCGGCATGGCCCCCACAAAGAAAAAGAAACCGGGAACCTTCTTTTGATAATAGGCAAAGTCCTCCGCCCCGGTTACAGCATCGATGCTGACTACGTGATCGGCGCCAGCTGCCTTGTTGAGACTGGGGATCATCTTCAAGGTTAGTGCAGGATCATTGAACGTAACCGGCGTTCCCCGCCTGATAGAAACTTCTGCTGTGGCACCACCGCTCTCTGCAATCTTGGTTGCTGTAAGCTTTATTTTCTCATGGATCTTGTCCTGCATCCCTTCATCCAGGGTCCTTATGGTCCCGGCAAAAAAGGCCTCTTCCGGTATGATGTTTTCACGAATACCCGATTGAATACGGCCAACGCTGATCACTGCGGCTTCTTTGGTTAACTCTGTCTGCCGGCTGATGATCGTTTGCAGTCCATTGATTATTTGTGCTGACACAACAATTGGATCAACACCCATCCATGGTGCAGAACCATGCGATTGTTTTCCTTTCACAGTGATTGAAAAATTGTCTGCTGCCGCCATCATTCCTCCTGATTTGTATCCAATAGCACCAATAGGTCGCATGGATTGTATGTGCAGTCCAAAAATTGCCTCCACTTTGGGGTTTTCAAGGACCCCCTCCTTCACCATCAGGTTAGCGCCTCCTTCTTCACCGATCGGGGCTCCCTCCTCCGCTGGCTGAAAAATAAATTTGATAGTACCCTTCAGGTCATTTTTGTTCTTCGAGAGAATTTCCGCAACAGCCATCATAATGGCGATGTGCGAGTCATGTCCACACGCATGCATCACGCCAGTCTCCTGGCCATTAAAATTGGTTTTCACCTTAGATGCAAAAGGCAAGTTGCCGCGCTCTACGACTGGAAGCGCATCAATATCAGCACGCAGTGCAATGACCGGCCCAGGCTTGGGGCCTTTTAATATGCCCACAACGCCTGTCTTTGCCACCGGGTACTGGACATCTATCCCAAGACCCTTCAGAAAATCGGCAATGTATTTTCCCGTATTTGTTTCTCTGTTAGATAATTCGGGAAACTCGTGGAAATGTCGTCTCCATTCAATGACTTTCGGCTCCATCTCTTTCGCTTGCTGCTCCAACTTTGCCTGAAGCTTGGGGTTCATCTGCGAGAAGCCGCTCACGGTTATGAGGGAGAGAAGCAATACAGATAATTTCTTCATGGTCGTGGTAATTCTATTTTTTTTTCAGATACGCGTAGTCCATCGTCAATGTCAGCAGGGACTTTACTCCGGTTACGAATGACTTTTCATCCATCATGAAATCCGCTGTGTGATGGACCGGCCTCTTGGTAAGTTTCATATCGGCAGGATAGGCTCCAAGAAAAAAGAAGAAGCCAGGGATTTTCTGCTGAAAGAAAGAAAAATCTTCGGCCATGGTCACCGGTTGTGTAATCTTGACGTTATCAACACCAGACACTTTAGCTAAACTTGGGGCCATCCTGTTTGTAAGGTCCGGATCATTATATGTCACTGGGTACATGATCTGGATGTCGACGTTTGCAGAAGCGCCGGAGGCCTCGGCAATTCTTGTGGCCGTGATTTTTATTTTTTCATGCACTTTCTTTTGCATGTCAGGATCAAACGTGCGAATGGTGCCCTCCATGTTCACTTCTTCCGGGATGATATTTCTCCGTATACCGCCGTGCAGACTTCCGATGGTTATCACCGCCGGTGCTTTAGTCAATTCGGTCTGCCTGCTGACAATGGTCTGAAGACCACTGATGATCTGGCTGGATACAACAATAGGGTCCACACTATCCCATGGCGTTGCGCCATGGGAGCCTATCCCCGTAACCTTGATGTTAAACCCATCAACTGCTGCCATCAACCCTCCGGACCGGTAAGCCAATTGTCCTGAAGGCAACAACGCCTGGATATGCAAGCCAAATACCGCTTCCACTTTGGGATTTTCAAGCACTCCTTCTTTAATCATCAGGAATGCACCTCCTTCTTCGCCGGCTGGCGCGCCTTCTTCTGACGGTTGAAAAATAAATTTGATGGTGCCCTTCACATCGGCTTTGTTCTTCGACAGGATTTCTGCCACACCCATCAGGATGGACATGTGACCGTCGTGCCCACACGCATGCATGACGCCTGTTTGAATTCCTCCTACACTTGATGTTTCTTTTGAGGCAAAGGGCAAGGTGTTTCTTTCATTTACAGGAAGGCCATCCATGTCAGCGCGAAGGGCAATCACAGGACCAGGTTTAGCTCCCTTCAGGATTCCCACAACGCCTGTCTTTGCTATCGGATACTGAACCTCCATACCGAGCGTCTTCAGGTGTTCCGCTATAAATTGACCGGTCTTAAACTCACGGTTAGATAGCTCGGGGGTCTGGTGGAGGTGCCGGCGCCATTCAATAAGTTTTGGTTCAAGGTCTGCTGCTTGTTGGTAAAGATTTGACAAAACTTTAGGGTCAACCTGCGCCCAGGCCCCCTGGGCAGATAACAAGAGGAGGAGGACGCGCAAGAGATTCTTCATGGGGTTTTGGCTGGATTTTGTTTGGAAGATACTAGGCTGAAATGAAATGTCGGTTGCCTTTGGCGGAAAATCAAATTCTGTAACTTGGAATCAAATGTATGGAATGGATAAAGATCTTTCCTGGCCTCGCCGAAGCAAGAGTCAGGCTTGTGCAAAACAAGCCGCAATTGTTGTTGATCCGCAACCTTAGGATTTGTGTTGTGCAAACCCATGATGGCTTGCTTGCCGTAGCAGATACTTGTCCTCACAACGGAGAATCTCTTAGCAAAGGGCACGTAAACTTTCTCGGCGAGATTGTTTGCCCGTGGCATGGACAGCGGTTCCATCTTAAAACTGGCCGTGAATGTGCGGAGCGCTCCCCCGACCTCCTTACTTACCCTGTGAAGGCTGGTGATGAGGGTGTTTTTATTGGGATATGAAGCACGTGTGGCCCAGGGGAAATTATAGATAAACAAAATACTCACCTTGGTTCTTCGTTTGTACAGGATGACATTCGGTTCAATAGAAAAAGGAAGCCCCGGGTTTAGCAAGGTCATTTTGGCGCTCGTGCTTCTAATGCCGTGTGCACTCCTATCGCAAACTCCCCCTCCAACCTCAGCTACTTTCACTGAGACGGTTCCGGGTGACCTTCTTGTTTCACGCGCTGTAGTTTTATATGATCCTGCATTTACCCGCAATGAACTGGAGGAGGTTCAGAAATCATTTCAACAAATCGGGATTGATGCCGTTGCCTACTTTGAAAAGGATGTAGTGAACGCCGGCAAGGACGTCACAAAGGCATTTGCAGAATACTTTATATCTCGTCAAATCAAATACCTTTTGTATCTGGATAAAACATCCAAAGGGTTTCAGTTGACAGGTCCGGTGTTTAACCAGAAGAACAACCTCTTTGATCCACTCCCAACCTGGCGGGTACAGAATGAGAGACTGCCGGAGCTCCTGCGCACCGTTTTTCAGGATTCCTGGCGGAGTCAAAAGAAACAGAATTTTCTCGTCAACGAATATCCCGAAACGGACATCGTGATAGACCCCATCAAAGGGAAGCGGCAGGAGTTCTATGCCATTGATCTCAAGGTTGATGAGTTGGCCGTGCCCAAATTTGGAAATGATGCCATGGACAAGGAATTGGAGCAGTTCTTCGCGTCCAACTATCCCTGGAAATATAAAATTACCGAAGCCGGCATCGATGAACGGGAACTTCGTAAACAGGGATTTTCTTATGTGTTGTGCTATATAGACACCCGTGGAGTTGCTGCCAGAGAAATTCTTGGATACGATATGACAAAATCCGAATCCGCTTATGCATCCATCACTTTTCCGGGCGGGCAGCTGCAATTAAAAACCATTCCAGCGGACAAGCCGGTTTATAAATTTTACTTCCGGCACATAGACAATGGAAATGTCTTCCTGGGAAATAAATGGGATGCTGATATTACCTGGCAGGATGCCTTGCGCAACCATGTCCTTGGCTTCAAATCCGAATTGAAAATAAATTAGATTATTTTCTTCCCCTGACGATCAGGGCCGCTACCAGGATAACCCCAACGAGTAAGAATCCATGATGGTGAAAATGGGGGAACCAATGCCAGTCCCAGTCACCATGGCCCCATCCGTACAATAACTTGAAGGGCAGGAATATCAGACCAATCATTACTCCAAAGATTGCGGCCACCACACCGATCAATGCCCCGAATATCCCAGCGGCCACTCCAAAAAGTGCTGCCCCAATGGAAACCCAAAGTGGAAAAGTGAGGATGAGAATGATCGCGAGCAATACATTGGAGGATGATGTGGTATTGCGGGTTGCCATTGTGTTTGTGTTTGGCGTTTATGAATCAAAAATCGTTCAGAGTTTTGAAAAGCGGCGAATTGGCCTCAAATTCGATGATTCACGTCAGTCGGGGGGAGGGCCAGACGACCATAATTGTCAGGAAATGAACAGCTCTGGAACAAAAACGTACACTATGATCGTTCCTAAACCAAGGCTCCTAAGTTATGGTCACCAGGCCAAGTTCCTCTTTCAGTAATTCCTAGCCGGTTCGATTAACATGACCTGGCATCGTTGACTGAAATGTATTTCCGTTTAGAACGGATACTCGCCCTTTTCGATTACGTGGTTGGCCAATCGTCTCCGGGCTTCTTTCAGATTGTAAGGTTCTATTTTGGTGAAGCGCTTCAATCCCAAAAGCATGAGCCTGAGTTCATCTCCCACGGCAAAGGCATAAATGGCTTGTCTCCCCGCTGACGCCGCTTTCTCAATCGCATAGTGAAGATAAATCAGAGCGATTTCCTTCTCCATGGCACATGCTTTCTCTCCACGAATACCAATAAGTTTTTCCACTCGCAGCAAACATGACTCTGCCACATATCCTTCGATCAGCATATCGGCAAGATTCATTAACACTTCCTGTTCATCAGAAAGTTTCATCATGAATTTCTGTACCGCCGCACCAGACACCATCAGCCCTGCTTTTTTCAGGTTCGCCAGTGCTTTCTTCTCTTTGGCAAAAGGTGCTGAGTCGTCATTTCCACCGAAGTCAGGTATTCCCATCAACTCTTTCTGTACAGCCATTGCGGGGTTCATTAGATCAAGCGTTCCCTTCATTGCCCGCTTCATCAACATGTCGATGGTAAGCAGCCGGTTGATTTCATTGGTGCCCTCAAAGATTCGGTTTATTCTTGCATCGCGGTAAGCCCGGTCCATGGGACCTTCAGCAGAAAAGCCCATCCCGCCATAAATCTGTACGCCTTCATCCACGGCAAAGTCAAGCACTTCGGAGCCATGTACCTTCAGGATGGCGCACTCTATGGCAAATTCTTCGAGGGACTTTAGTCTGGCCTGCGCAGAATCCATGCCTCCCGTCATCAGCGCATGATAGGCATCATCAATGTTTTGAGCAGCACGGTAATGGGCAGATTCACTGGCAAAGATTTTCGTGGTAATCTCCGCAATTTTATGTTTGATGGCGCCGAAGTTCGAGATGGGGGTGCCAAACTGCTTTCGCTCCTTGGCATATTTTGTGGCGGCCGTGACGGTCATCTTGCTTCCCCCAACGGCTGCGACACCGAGTTTGATCCTTCCAATGTTGAGAATATTGACGGCGATCTTAAAACCGTTTTCGCGGTCACTCAACAAATTCTCTATCGGTACCTTGCACTCATTAAAGAAGATTTGACGCGTGGATGAACCTTTAATCCCCATCTTCTTCTCCTCTTCATTCATGGTTATACCTCCAAAGCCCTTCTCCACAATAAAGGCGCTGAGGTTTTTGTCATTGTCAATTTTCGCGAAGACAATAAAGATGTCCGCAAATCCACCATTTGTGATCCACATCTTCTGACCTGTGATGGCGTAGTGTTTGCCATCGGCTGTTAGCACGGCCTTTGTTTTTCCGCTGTTGGCATCCGATCCGGAATCAGGTTCAGTAAGGCAATAAGAGGCCTTCCATTTTCCCGATGCCAGGTTGGGGATGTATTTCTTCTTCTGGGCATCATTACCGTAATACAATATGGGTAGTGTCCCAATACCGGTGTGCGCAGAGATGGCTACTGCAAATGAATAACCGGCGCCTAACGTTTCTGCAACAAGCATAGTAGTATTGAAATCCATGCCAAATCCACCAAGTTCCTGTGGCACTGAAGTACCCAGCAAGCCGAGTTCACCCGCCTTGTCGAGTAATGAGGGCATCAGGTCAGGATCTTTTTGTGAATCTATTTCATTGAGCTTTGGATATACTTCTTGCTTCAAAAAATCTTTGCAGGTCTGAGCAATCATCCTCTGCTCTTCATTGAATTCCTCCGGAATGAATACTTCATTCGCTTGTGTCTCACGGATGAGAAACTCTCCACCCTTAATTGCTTTCTTCGTCTGTGTTTCTGTTGCCATATTTTGTCAAGATTATTTCTGCTTAAGTTTCAAGTGTCTTCATTGATTGGTGATTGGCTGTTGCTCGCTTGTTTGTGATTGGAAAGACCAGCTATTCTGCCTGGAAAATTGTCCGGAAGCTGATAATCTCTTTACCGATCAACCAACAACGGGCTAGTTCAAGAACTCATAAATCCCGGCTACTCCTTGTCCGCCTCCTACACAAGCCGTCACCATTCCATATTTCTTTTTCTGTCTTCTCAGTTCGTTAAAGAGTTGCACAGACAACCTCGCGCCGGAAGACCCCAGTGGATGACCTACCGCTATTGCACCTCCGTTGGGATTCAACTTCGTTCTGTCAATCCCAAGTTCCCTGACCACCGCCAGAGATTGTGCTGCAAATGCTTCGTTTAATTCAATCAAATCAATATCATCCAGCTTTTTACCTGCAATTTTTAATGCTTTGGGAATAGCGGCTACAGGTCCAATCCCCATGATGCGTGGATCTACTCCTGCGGTGGCATAACTCAGCATTCTGGCGATGGGCTTCAGGTTGAGTTGCTTCACCATGAGCTCGCTCATCACGGCCACGAACGCCGCTCCATCGGATGTTTGCGAAGAATTTCCTGCCGTAACACTTCCTCCAGCTACAAAGACGGGCTTAAGTTTTGATAGTCCTTCCACTGTGGTTTCCACTCGAATGCCTTCATCTTTGTCCACGATATATTCACGTGTCTTCTTTTTCATGTTTTCATCGACATATACTTCTTTGACCGTGATCGGAACAACTTCAGCTTTGAATTTACCTTCCTTCCAGGCAGCGGCTGCTTTCATATGCGACTCGTATGAAAATTGGTCCTGGTCTTCCCGTGAAATCTTGAATTGTTTTGAGACCTCTTCAGCAGTTAGTCCCATGCTTGTATAATAAGTCGGATTGTCCTTGGCGATTGTATAATTCAAGGCTGTCTTAAAACCCATGACTGGCACAAGGGACATTGATTCTGTTCCTCCTGCTATAATAATATCCGCCTGACCCGAATGGATACGCGCACTGGCAATCGCAATGGCTTCAACACCCGAACCGCAATACCGGTTGATCACCAACCCGGGAACATCAATGCCCAGCGCCAACAAGGAAATCATCCGTCCCATCTGCATGCCCTGTTCCGCTTCAGGTACAGCATTGCCTACGATGAGGTCATCCACCATCTTGTTCTCCAATCCGGGTATTGACTTCACAAGGTGTTTGATCACATCCGAGGCCAGGTCATCGGGTCGGACAAACCGGAACCCACCTTTTTTTGCTTTGCCGACTGCGGTGCGAAATCCTGCAACAATGTATGCATCCATAACTTTTGGGTTGTTCGATTTTAGTTGTTGTTTGTTCGGTGCTGGCGTCAAATCACGGACAACCAACAACGAACTCCGAATTAGTTTCTCAATGGTTTTCCGCCTGTCAAAATCGCCTGAATTCTCTCTAGTGTTTTCTTCTCTCCGGTAAGGGATAAGAAAGCTTCTCTTTCCAGGTCAAGCAAATACTGTTCACTCACTTCCTGAGGCGAGGTCAGGTCTCCACCGCACATTACGTTGGCGACCCACTTCGCCACCTTGGCATCGTGTTCCGAGATGTATTTTCCCATCAGCATTCCCTGGAGGCCGGCGAGAAAGAGCGCCTGTCCTGTACGGCCCTGCACTTTGATATTTCTTGCCTGCTGTGGCATTGTGTAGCCTGCCTGCGCCAATTCGAGGACAGCTTCCTTTGCATCCGTAATCTGACGGTCCTTATTCATCGACACCCGGTCTAGTTTCTTGAGGATGCCAAACTCCCGCGCCTCTTCCGACGAGGTAGCTACCTTGGCTGTTGCAATATTCATGAAAGCGTTTTGAAGGGCATTAAGTTCCACGTCCCCCTCTTCCATCGCATCACTTACCCGCTTGGCAAACTCTTTCGTTCCACCACCTCCGGGAATAAGTCCAACGCCAACTTCCACCAGTCCTATATAGGTTTCGGCAGCTGCTTGTGCGATGTCTGCATGCATGGTCATTTCACAACCGCCACCCAGCGTTCGTCCTTGAGGGCAAACCACCACGGGGACAGATGAGTACCGGATGCGCATCACAGAGTTTTGAAATTGTTTGATCATAAAATCAATTTCATCATACTCCTGCTCAATGGCATACATAAAGACCAAACCCAGATTGGCACCCAATGAAAAATCAGGGCCCTGGTGTCCGATCACAAGACCGCGGAAATCTTTTTCTGCCAGGTCGATTGCTTTATTCAGCCCCTCTACCACTTCGCTTCCTAAAGTAAAACTCTTGGTGTACCACGAGAAGTTGAGTACGCCATCGCCCAAGTCGTGAATTTTTGCGCTTGCGTTTTTCCAAACAATGTTTTCGCTCTTGTTCTCAAGAATAATAAAGCTTTCCCGACCGGGAATCGACTTGTAGCTCTTCGCTGGAATGTCATAATATTTTCGCTGACCGTCCTCCGCTTTATAGAATGATTTGTTGCCTACCGCCAGCATATCATATACCCATTGAGCTGGTTTGTAATGAGCGGCCTCCATGAGTGGAATACTTTTTTCCAGGCCGACGGCGTCCCAGGTTTCAAATGGCCCAAGATCCCATCCAAAGCCACCACAAACTGCATCATCGATCCTGAATAATTCGTCGCTGATTTCAGGTATGCGATTGGTTACGTACTGAAACAAGCCATAAAAGGCATCGCGATAAAAATCGCCCGCTTTGTCTTTTCCCGCCAGCAATACCTTGAAGCGATCTTTGAGGTTATCAATGGTCTTGGTAGACTCGAGCGTAGCAAATTTTACCTTGGTTTTTGGCTTGTATTCCAATGTTTTCAAGTCCAGGGTAAGAATCTCTGTCTCGCCTTTGGAACCTTTTGTCTTCTTGTAAAATCCTTGGCCTGTCTTGTCACCGAGCCATTTATTTTGTTCCAACTTGGTCACAACCTCCGGCAATTTGAACATCTCACGGCCTTCATCCTTTTCCAGTCCTGCATACAAGTTATTAGATACCTTCACCAGGGTATCAAGACCCACTACATCAGATGTTCTGAAGGTTGCCGACTTAGGTCTTCCGATAATTGGTCCGGTGAGCTTATCGACCTCATCCACATTCAAATCAAATTTGCGCATGGAATCAATCACCTTCAACAAGCCATAGATCCCAACCCTGTTGCCAATGAATGCTGGTGTGTCTTTGCAAAGCACGGTCGTCTTGCCCAGAAAAAGATCTCCGTAAAGCATCAGAAATTTGGTGACTTCCGGATCTGTTTGGGTGGTGGGAATAATTTCCAGCAACTTCAAATAGCGGGGAGGATTAAAGAAATGGGTTCCGCAAAAATGTTTTTGAAAATCATCGCTCCTGCCTTCTGCCATCAGGTGAATGGGAATGCCGGAGGTGTTCGATGTAATTAATGTTCCTGGCGTACGGTGCTTTTCTACTTCGGCGTACACAATCTTCTTCACATCAAGGTTTTCAACCACCACTTCTATCGTCCAATCGCATAACTTGATTTTCTGCATATCATCCGTGAAATTTCCAATCTTCACGCGGGATGCAAATTTCTTGCTGAACAATGGAGCGGGGTTTGACTTCAGTGTGCTGTCAAAGGAGCCTTGCACGATTCTATTCTTCACCGCTGGATGATCAAGGGCAAGTCCCTTTTTCTTTTCATCTTCATTCAGTTCTTTGGGAGCAATGTCCAGCAGGAGGACATCACAACCAATGTTGGCGAAGTGGCAGGCAATACGGGAGCCCATGATACCCGAACCCAATACGGCGACTTTGCGGATGGTGCGATTCATAGATATAATATAATGTGTCGTTTTATTTTCAATGGATGCCTTTACCGGGCAACCGTTTCGTAAATCTCATTTTTTTCAATCAGTTTGCTGATGTCTTTCACCACTTCAAAGAAGACATTCAATTTGTGTTCTGATATTTCATCGCGAATTGCTTCATTGAAACGAAGTACCGTCTCCTTGGCTTTCACTTTATTCTTCTTCCCAGCTTTTGTCAGGAATATGCGCACTGACCTCCTGTCATTCTTGTCTGATTCCCTGTAAATAAGCCTTTTTTCTTCCATAGATCTAAGGAGTCGAGTCAGGCTGCGAGTCTCCAGTCCCATCATAGGTCCAATCTTGGTTGCGGGTGTCCCCTCCTGTGAATGGATGTTGAGCAACGCAAAACCGACGGACATCGTCCCGCCATACTTTATCGCTTGCTGGTTATACATTCTGGCGATGGCGTGCCAGGCTGCTTTGATATTAAAGTCGATAGTTTCTTCGCGTTTCAAACGGTAGTGAAGGTAAATAAAATTTGTTATGCATGCAGAGTATGTCGGATTATTTATGGAAAAAGAAATGCCTCAGGCACAGCAGCAATATAATGTCACTTTCTCCTGAATGTAGGACTTCACAGGCTGGAAGTATTACTAACAACAACACCATATATGTTGACTACAATCATGTTTTTATATGAAAACAGTCATTCTTTTAGCTCCCCACTCAAATCAATTTTACACCGCTAAAGGCACTCATTATGAAAAAAACACAATCAAATGCCATCGTTTCAATCGGTTTAAAACTCATTGTCCTTGTGTTGTTGGGGATTTCTATTCAGACACAAGGGCAAACGACCTATAAACAAACTGCAGAATCCTACCTCGTCGTAGCGGGCACCTCAACGCTCCACAACTGGACGATGACCTCCAAGGAAATGCAATTCCAGACCTCGTTTGAAAATGGATCTGACGGCATCCCCCTTAAGGTTAAATCACTCTCCCTTTCATTGAGCCCTGAGAGTTTGAAGAGTGAGCATAAGGCTATGGATAAAAATGCCTACAGCGCATTAAAAACAGATAAATTCAAGACGATCACTTTTGCTATTACCACAGCAACTGTACAAAAGGATATTATTACCTGCTCAGGCAACCTCACTATTGCCGGTGTAACGAAGCCGGTGAGCATCGAAGCCACCTGCAAACTTAATCCCACAGGAACCTTGCGCTGCACAGGAAGCAAGACAATCAAGATGAGCGAATTTCAGGTAGAGCCCCCCACTTTCATGTTTGGCTCTGTTAAAACAGGGGATGAAATCACTATCAGCTTCAACATGGAATTAGTTAAGAATTAATTGTAGAGTCAATCAACCTTAAAACCAGTTCAGTATGAAAACAAAAATCAATCAATCAAACTATCTGATGGTCTTTTTGCTGCTGTGCACCGCGACAGGTGCGTTGGCGCAACAGCCGGCCATCCAGTTTTTCCGCCCGTACGATCAAAGGGGTGTGAATGTATATGAAGCTCCCAAGCATAACGATACCGTTGTTTATGACGGGTTCAAACTCCGCATCGGCGCCAACTTTACTCAAGGTTATCAAAGCCTCTCCAACAGCAATTCATCCAGGGCCATCCTGACAGGTGCAGGCAACTTGTATGAAACCGGGGTTGGCACTGGTGTGTTTAATACAAAATTTGATGGCACCGGAGCAAATGTTCCAGGCGTGGTCCCGGATCCCAATGTATTTGGTGGCTATATCAATACAAACACCAATGCACTCTATTCAAACACTAACCAGGTGTATCAACAAGCGCCCGGCTTCCCTTTGGCCATGGCAAACCTTAACCTGGATGTCCAACTGGCTGACGGTGTGCGGTTGAATCTAGTTTCTTACATGTCTGCTCACCACCACAATGAATTCTGGGTAAAAGGCGGATACCTGCAAATAGACAAGGTTAAATTCCTCGGAAGCGAGATGATGAACAACCTTTGGAAAAACCTTACTTTAAAAGTTGGTCACATGGAAATCAACTACGGTGATGCACACTTCAGGAGAAGTGATGGTGGAAACGCGATGTGGAACCCCTTCATGGAAGGAAATATCATGGACTCCTTCACAACTGAAATAGGCGGTGAATTGTACTGGCAGAAAAATGGCATCATTACCATGTTGGGCATGACCGATGGTGAAATCCAGGGGAGCGTCTCCAAACCCGATGACAGGAAGCCATCCATCTACGGTAAGGTTGGTTACGACAAGAATTTTGGCAACAGGAAAAGGGTTCGTTTAACGGGATCATTCTACACAACCAAATCTTCTATCAGCAACACCATCTATGGTGGCGACCGCACGGGTTCAAACTATCAATATGTGATGGAGCCTACCACGGCAACATTAACAGGCAATCCTTTCTCTGGCAGGTTTAATCCTGGCTTCAAAGACAATGTAACTGCGATAATGATCAACCCATCTGCTAAAGTAGCTGGCTTGGAGTTCTTCGGAACCTATGAAATGAGTCAAGGTAATTCACAGGTTGAAAACGGTGAGGTGAAATACAGCAACCCCACATTGTTTTACAACAACACCCCAGGGCTTACGACCATCAGCAAACAGGATAATAGGAAGTTCACACAAATTGAAGCTGATCTCGTTTATCGTTTTGGAAAAGGCGAGAAGTACTATGTAGGTGCCAAATATAACAGGGTCTCCGGAACTGCCGTATTTGGTCAAAGTACAACAGCTAGCAGCATTGTTCAGGGAACGCGTCAGGATATCTCCATTGACCGCACCTGTTTCGGTGGTGGCTGGTTTGTTACCAGAAACGTACTCATCAAAGCAGAGTATGTATCACAGAAATACAACGATTTCCCTACAGACAATATTCTGAGTGGCGGTAAATTTAACGGCTTTGTCATTCAAGGCACGATTGGGTTCTAGGTTTGATTTTTGTTGAATGGTTCCGGCTGGCCCTCAAGGCTGGCCGGAACTTTTTTATTGTATTTGTATATTTGCTCTGGGATAAGACTAACGGTTAATCTATAGATGAAGCGTACCATTATCTTTTTTTCTTTGCTTGTCATTACTTCCGCATTTGTTCAGCGGCGTAATTCCAGTATGCTGATACACCGCCTCATTGTTCAGCCGACCAGCACCTTGACCATTGATGGAAAAACCAACGTCAACACCTTTAAGTGTGCCATCCCGCAATACATTGGGAAAGACACCCTCGTCCTGCACGAAGGTGGGCACAACGTGAGGCCGGTTTTTGTCAAGGGGTCGGTAGGGCTTGATGCATCCAGTTTTGATTGCGGGATTGCTATGATGACATCTGATTTCAGAAAAACAATAAAATCAAAGTCATACCCTGCCATCATTATTGACTTTATTTCTTTTGAACGCGCTCCGAGCTACACGTATGGTGAGGAAAAATTCAAAGGGATCATCAAGATTTCGCTGGGTGGTACAACAAAATTATTTGAAATGGACTGTACGATTGAAGCAAGTCCTTCCGGAATCATACACTTAAAGGGAGGTCGGGATTTTACCTTTTCCGACTTCAACCTGGAACCACCAAAAAGAATGATGGGAATGGTGAAAGTCCAGCAGGGATTGAACGTAAGTTTTCACCTGCAGCTCAAGCTCGACACGAACTCTTAAGGCTAACAAATTCAGGGAAGTTATTCTCCGGTGTGATAGTTCATGATTAAGATTTTCTAAAAACAGAAATTATCTCCTTTGACGTGCCAGTGCCGCCGCCTGTCCGATCCAGTTGTCGCGGCCAATTCGGTCGGGAAAAAATTTGATGGTCTTCGTGATTCGGCTAACCATGTCCGGGGTCAGCTCGCTGATCTGCTGAAAAGAATAGATTCCCAACTCATTTAACTTGCGCTGAATAGCTGGTCCAATGCCACTAATGAGTGTGAGGTCGTTCTTGGTTTGCCAGGAGGATGGGGTGAATCGTGATCGGGAAGGGTCAGGACTTTCGTCGTTGGCCTTACTGATCTGACGTTCCTTCAACTCTACTTCCATTTTCGCTTCCCTGGTCCGTTCCGCCTCCAGCTCATTCTTGAGACGGGTTGCCGTATCACGGATTTCATCTGTCTCCTGCTTCAGGTTATTATATCGCCTTTGGTATTGTTGCAGCTCATTCTCCAGCGCACTGACTTGCGTCTTCGCCTCCATCAATAATGGCTCTGTCACTTTCTTCACTTGGGCTAGTAGGGAAACCTGTTGTTGCCATTCAGACACATGCTTTCGTGCATCTTGATTTTCCTTTTCCAACAAGTGGACCTGGTCGTAAAGGTTTGATCTCTCTTTTTGGATCCCTCCCAACTGAGCCCTTAGGAATCGGAATGTCTTTTCGCTCAGAAGCCAGGATCCTGCCATTCCGATAACAAATGCCGTAAGAATCATGGCCAGTATCTCTAGGTTAGCGGCTGTTTCACACAGGCTCCTAACCTCGCACAGGTACCAGCGGGTAAAAAATACACATAAGAGTAAAAAAACCGCGATGAGTCCGTAAACGGAGCGCATGAAAGTAGGTCAGTGGATAGGTGAAGATACGATTTTCTGATGGGATGCGAGAAAATCCGGTATTCCCTGCAACTTATACCAGGCTGCTGGCGTCTTATGCATAATTCTCTTATGTATTAGCCTATGCACTCACCTGAATTACTGAAGGGCACACTTCAAACCATCGTACTTAAAGTATTGAAAGACCATGGCAAGATGTATGGGTATGAAATCACCCAGCGCGTTAAGGAACTTTCAGAAAGCCGGCTTCTCCTCACAGAAGGAGCTCTTTACCCAACCCTTCATAAACTTGAAGCTGAGGGTTGTCTTAAAACAGAAACTGTGATGATGGGAAAGAGGATGAGGAAATACTATGCACTTACTTCAGAGGGGCGCTCCACAGCAAGGGATCGGGTGGTTGAATTTGTCGATTTCATAAAGACGATGTCCAATGTGTTACAGGTAGAGATGAACTAACACCAGGACTGAATCGCGACCTATTAATTCCAAAATGGGGAGATTAACTGCCAACCATATTGACCACATCACGAAGGACCTGAACCGAAGAGGTATCATCGATGATGAAATTCAGGCGGAACTGCTGGATCACGTGTGCAGCAGTGTGGAGCTTGAAATGATGAGGGGTATGAATTTCATGGAGGCATATCATAAAGTCCTTCACTCTTTTGGTCACAACACGGGTTTGAGACAAGTACAAAAAAGCATTTTACAGACAAGAAATAAACCACCAGAAGTCATGATTCGAAATTACATCATCCTGGCCATTCGCAACCTGAAGAAACACCGGTTCTATTCATTCATTAATATTGCCGGGCTCGCAACCGGCATTGCAGCCTGCCTCATTATTGCTTTGTTCGTAATCCACGAATTAAGCTATGACCGCTACAATGTAAATGCCAGCAGAATTTTCAGGATCAACTCGGAAATAAAATTTGCTGGAAATCATGTGATGGTCGCTTCTGTAGGGGCTCCCATGGCGGAAATCCTGACACAGAATTATCCTGAAGTCGAGTCTTACAACCGATTCAAGGACTGGGGGCCGCGTTATGTAAGGAGGAACGGATCTACCGACCGATTTAGAGAACCCGATGTCATTTGGTCCGATAAGTCCTTTTTTAGCATTTTCACTGTCAACGTTTTGTCTGGCAGTCCGGCCACAGCCCTCCAGGAGCCTAACTCTATCGCCATTAGTCAAACCATGGCAGAAAAGTATTTTCCAGGAGAAGATGCTCTTGGAAAATCGCTTATACTTGATGAGGACAATGACTGCAAAGTGACTGCAGTTTTCGAAGACATCCCTGTCACCAGCCACTTTCACTTCCACTTCATTCTCTCCATGGCAGGCCTGGAAGAAGCCCGCTCAGTCAATTTACTTGGCGGCGCTGACTTGCAAACATATCTGCTATTACATCAGCCCGGAGATAGAGAAGCCCTCGAGAAAAAGTTTCCCGAATTCATCGATAAATATATCGGTCCTCAAATGGCGGGTGTGTTAGGTGCTGATTTCACCATGACCAAATTCAGGTCGACCGGGAATATGTTTGAGTATTCACTCATGCCGCTCACCGACATTCATTTGTACTCTGACCTCCTTGGCGAGTTTGAACGCAATGGAAGCATAACCTACGTTTTCCTTTTCTCTACGATTGGTATTTTCATCCTTGTCATTGCTTGCATCAACTTTATGAATCTGTCAACGGCCCGATCCTCCAACCGTGCCAAAGAAGTTGGCATCCGAAAAGTCTTGGGATCCCTCCGGACTCATCTTGTACGACAGTTCTTGATGGAGGCATTCTTATTGAGCGTTATCTCCTTTCTCCTTGCCACTGGCCTTGCCTGGATAATCCTCCCTGTCTTTAATGATCTCGCCCAAATTCAAATTTCTCTGCCCCTGAATGATCTTTCCTTCTACGGAATTTTATTATCTGCTTCTATGGTGGTTGGTCTCCTTGCCGGACTTTATCCTTCCTTTTTCCTTTCCGCATTCAAGCCTATTAATGTATTGAAGGGTCACATCACCCTTGGGATGAAAAGCGGCATCATCCGCAGTTCGCTGGTCGTGTTTCAGTTTGTGATTTCTATCTTTCTGATCATCGCCACCCTGACCATCCAAAAGCAATTGGGTTATATTCAAAACAAAAAACTGGGTTTTGAAAAAGACCAGGTGCTTGTGGTGAATGAGGCAAGTGCCCTGGGCAATAAGATTGAGTCATTCAAAGAGGATCTCTGTAAGAATAGCTTTATCCTAAGCGGAACCATCTCGAGTTACCTTCCAGTAGCCGGTACATGGAGGAGCAATGACACTTTCTGGGGAGAGGGGACACAACCTACCCCCGAAAACATGGAAGGGTTTGTCCATGTGCAAAAATGGAAAATTGATTGCGACTACATAAAAACACTCGGGATCACCCTAAAAACCGGAAGGGGGTTCATGCCTGGATCCCCGGCCGATTCGACAGCGGTTATCCTGAATGAGTCCGCCGTGAAACAATTTGATTTTGGCGACAATCCGCTTGGCAAAACAATTAGCCACTTCAACGGGGAGAACCAGGATGGAAGTGTTGATCCCAAAAACATCAAGACCTGGACTGTCATCGGTGTAGTGGAGGATTTTCATTTTGAATCCTTCAAGCAGACCATTGCTCCATTGGGCTTCTTTCTTAGCCCTAGCAATGCGAATGTGAGCTTTCGCTTTGAAGCAACCAATACGCAGGAAGTCATTAAGACTATTGAAAAATCCTGGAAGGAACTTGCTCCCGGTCAACCTTTCAAATACTCTTTCCTGAATGATGACTTCGGAAGAATGTATTCTTCGGAACAACGCCTCGGAAAGATGTTCGCCATCTTCGGTGGGCTGGCCATCCTCATTGCCTGTCTGGGATTATTTGGGCTGAGCGCATTTACGGCCGAGCAGCGGACAAAGGAAATCGGGATCAGGAAGGTTCTCGGCGCAACCGTAATTGGAATTGTTGTTCTTCTCTCCAAAGAGTTTGGAAAGCTTATTCTGTTTGCTTTTCTGCTCACCTTGCCCCTGGCGTGGTATGCCGTGCATTGGTGGTTGGGCAACTATGCTTATAAGGTAGAGATAGGCTTCATGGTATATGTTGCTGCCGGGGCATTGGCATTGATCATTTCATGGCTGACCATGGGATACCAATCCATAAAAGCAGCCTCTGCGAATCCTGCAAGTTCCCTTAGAAGTGAATAAGGGTGCTGCTCCACCATGACCATATTGACTACATCATTAAGGACCTCCACAAACGTGGCATTGTGGCTGATGGAATCCAGGAGGAACTGATTGATCACATTTGTTCGGCCGTCGAAATACAAATGAGTCGCGGCATCAAATTCCTGGATGCTTATCATACCGTGTTGCATTCTTTCGGACACAACGCCGGGCTACAGAATACCCAGCAACAGTCATTGCAAGTAAAAAATCAAAACATCAAACTCATGCTCAGAAACTACCTGACCATTGCTATCCGGAATCTCCGCAAGCAAAGTTTCTATTCCATTATCAATGTTGCTGGACTCGCCGTGGGTATCGCCGCCTGTCTTGTCATCGTACTGTTCATAATCGATGAACTTGGCTACGACAAGTACAACACGAAAGCCGGCCGCATTTACCGGATAAACAGTGAAATAAAGTATGGTGGAAACTATTATCACATGACAACAAGTGCTGCACCAATGGCAAGCGCTCTTCGCGAAGACTATCCAGAAATTGAATCTACGGTGAGATTTCGAACCTATGCCCCGTACCTTGTCAAGACGGCAGAAGGAGTTGAGAACATAAAGGAGGAGAATGTTTGGTGGACCGACAGCACCTTTTTTGAAATTTTTTCGGTACGGGTTTTAGAGGGGGATCCACGCACTGCCTTGAGAGACCCTGCCAGCATTGCCATCAGCAAGCGGACAGCCGAAAAATACTTTCCTCAACGCAGTGCCCTCGGGCAGTACCTGATTCTCGACAATAACTATCACGCCAAGGTCACCGCGGTTTTTGAAAATATGCCCGCGGCATCACATTTCCATTTTGATATACTTATTTCTGTGGTGGGTAACTGGGCGCCGGTTGCCAAAGAAGCGAACTCAACGGTTTTTTTTAGCAACAACTTCACGACTTACGTCTTGTTGCGTGAGGGCGCCGACCCAAAAGCCTTTGAAGCTAAACTTCCGGGATTCCTCAAAAAGTATGTCGGGCCGCAACTGGCCAAGGTGGTTGGGGGTGATTTTACAATGGAAAAATTCAAGGCAGGCGGAAACATGTGGGAGCTTTCTTTAATGCCCTTATTGGATATTCACCTGCATTCCGACCTCAAGGGTGAATTTGAACAGAACGGAAGTATGACGTATGTATATCTGCTCGGCACCGTGGCGTTATTTATCCTCACTATTGCTTGCATAAATTTCATGAACCTATCCACTGCCAGATCCAGCAATCGCGCGAAAGAAGTTGGAGTGCGTAAAGTCATGGGCTCTCTGAGGATTCACCTCGTGCGACAATTCCTCACGGAGTCTATTTTGGTCACCCTTTTGGCTTTTATACTCTCCGTGGGGATCGCTTTACTCTTCCTGCCTCTTTTCAATGACCTTGCGCTCAAGCAGCTCAGCATCCCGTTCACATCCGCCACTTTCTATCTTAGTCTTGCTGCCGGAGTACTGGTGATCGGAATTCTGGCCGGTGTCTATCCTTCCTTCTTCCTATCCGCATTCAAACCGGTTAATGTTTTGAAAGGAAGGTTTGTTCCGGGAACAGGAAGCGGATTCACAAGAAGTGCATTGGTAGTCTTTCAGTTCGTTATATCAATTTTTCTCATCATCGGCGCCACAACCATTAACAGGCAACTAAAGTACATCCAAAACAAAAAGCTTGGGTTCTCCAAAGACCAGGTAATCGTGGTTCATGATGCTTATGCCCTTCGTCCCAATAAAGTACAAACTTTCAAGGAGGAGGTTCTAAAGAATAGCAATATCAAGACAGGTACAATCACGGGCTTTTTACCCGTAGAGGGCAATTCATACCGGAACGACAATCCCTTTTGGAAAGAAGGTGCCATGCCGGCCATGGAAAACGCTGTAAGCCTGCAGGAGTGGGCCGTTGACAATGACTACGTCGAAACTCTTGGGATGAGTATCAAACTTGGACGCGGCTTTTCCGCTGATTTTCCCTCTGACTCGTCTGCCGTTGTTCTCAATGAAGCAGCTGTACAACAGTTTGAATTCGGGACCAATCCTTTAGGAAAAAAAATCTGTACGATAAATGGGAGGCGACCTGATGGTTTACCTGATCCGGACAAAATTAGATCCTGGACCGTGATCGGTGTGGTGGAAAATTTTCATTTCTCCAACATGCGCGAGGGCATAACCTCACTTGGTCTATTTCTGAATGAAAGTGATGGCAATGTTTCGTTTAGATTCAGTGCCAAAGACACTCAAGAAATCATTCTGTCCATTGAAAAGGTGTGGAATGGGCTCGCCCCCGACCAGCCTTTCCAATACTCGTTCCTGGACGAAGACTTTGGAAGAATGTATGCTGCCGAACAGCGTCTTGGAAAAACATTTGCCTTCTTCGCCGGATTGGCCATCGTGATTGCTTGCCTGGGTTTGTTTGCGCTAACTGCCTTCACCGCAGAACAACGCACCAAAGAAATCGGAATCAGAAAAGTTTTGGGTGCCAGCGTGAGCAGCATCGTGATGCTCCTGTCGAAAGAGTTCGGAAAGCTCATTCTCATCGCCTTCATCCTCGCCAGCCCGATTGCATGGTATGGCATTGATTGGTGGCTAAAGAGTTATGCCTACAAGACTGAAATAGGGATCACGGTGTATGTTCTTGCAGGGATATCTGCTCTCATAATTGCCTGGATCACAATGGGGTACCAATCCATCAAGGCAGCAACATCAGATCCTGTAAAGTCCCTTCGCAGTGAATAGTTACCTGGTGTTTCTCATCAATTGCTCGAAAAACCACATGGCCGACTGGTAGCTATCCAAAGAAACCCGCTCATCGATGCCATGAAAACCAATAGGATCTACCATGGGACTGAACTTGATAATACCGCTTGATACCTCTCCGAAGTAACGGGAGTCTGTACCTCCAATCATAAGAAAGGGAGATGTAATTGTATTCGGAAATGTTTGCTTGATTGCTTCGTCCACCTTTTTGTAGGCAAAACTATCTCCTGGTGTAACCGGTGATGCTTCCGCAATGAACGACCTGGTCGGTGCTATCTTGACTCGGTCATCGTGAATTCGATCCTTCACTTCAGCTATAATTACCTCGCCCTTGTCACCAGGTAATAACCTGAAATTCACGGTAACCTTAGCAACCGTGGGAATCACGTTGTCTTTCACACCCGCCTTGAAAATGGTTGGAACTGCCGTGGTTCTAATGATTGCATTTCCAGATCCCGTCCTGGAGTATATGCCGATGATTATGCTTTTGAACAGCCACGGATTGGCGAATACAAGTTTTTGAAGGAAAGGTAGCTCTGGCCCGATGTGTTCCATGAATTCCATGGTCGACTCCGAAAATTCCGGATGAAATGGTTCTTTCCGGAGATTCACAAGTGCTTTTGCAAGAATATCAATTGATGTTTCAGATTCCGGCATCGAAGAGTGTCCACCGCTCTTTTCAACTTCAAGTTCAAGGGATAAATAACCTTTTTCCGAAGTTCCAATAAGGGCCACTGGCTTGGTCATCCCGGGTACTTTGTCTTTGGTGATAATCCCCCCCTCATCGAGAACGAGGTCAGCCTTAATTCCCCTGGTCTGCAATAATGCGGCAATGGCTTGCGCGCCGGTCCCTCCCATTTCTTCATCATGCCCAAAGGCGAAGTATAATGTGCGTTCAGGCTGATACTTCTCACCCAACAGCTTCTCCGCCGCTTCCATAATGCTGATCAGGTTGATCTTATCATCCGTGGTTCCGCGTCCCCAGATAAAATCATCTTTCACGACTCCTTCAAAAGGATCGACAGACCACATCTTTTTTGTTTCCTCCTCAATGGGGACTACGTCCTGGTGGGCCATCAGGATAATGGGCGGAAGTGCAGGGTTGGTGCCCTCCCATTTGTAAAGCAAACTGTATTTGGCTACGGACTCATGGGCGAGCGTGGAATGTACACGTGGGTATGTATGCTCCAGAAATTTATGGAAACCAAAAAACTGTGCTGAGTCCAGGTGAGAAGAATCACCATCCGATATCGTCTGGTACTTGATGGCATCCTTGAAATGCTGGAGGGCGGAGGTTGGCATTTCCGGTGCCGGTAACGCAGCAACAGAAAGTTGTTTGGATTTGAAGTTTAAGGTATTGAAAATCAGAACAGCTGCAAGCACAAGAATCACAAGCAGCAGAAAAAGAAGAATTCGTTTGATCATTTTTATTTCCCCTCAGAAAATTATTTGTACTGTTTCCCTTTCTTGATCACCACATTAACATTCTGTAATAAGTCGATGTGCCGCAACACATCTCCTTTCACGGCGATAATGTCGGCATACTTTCCTTCAGACACCGTTCCAAAGTCCTTATCTACACCTAGCGCCACAGAGGGCCAATAGGTGGCCGCTCGAATTGTATACATGGGATCAAAACCAAATTTGTTCACCCATACATCAAGTTCATTCCATGTGCTTTGGCTGTGAAACTTCATGGGGATCCCGCTGTCTGTTCCGATCAGTAACACAACACCAGCTTCCTTTAACTGCTTAACCTTCTTTTCCAAAGTGGGCTTGCGAATAGGGTTAAGTTGAAAATATGAAAGCTGCCCCGGCTTTTCAATTGAGTGTTTAATGTCTTTCACGATTGAGTCCGGAAGATCAAGATGCCACGAATCATTATCCAGGTGCTCCGGGTTGTCTCGAACATATTCAAAATTATAAAGGCCTTCAACCGTCGGCGTCCAGAACAATGGACCAAGGCTCATTTGTGCCGTGCGTTCCTTGATCATGGCAATTATATCATCCGGATACTCAGGTGCGGCGGCAAGTCCTGTATGTTCAAAACAATCGACGCCCGCTTTCATGCCCCTGCGGATTTCTTCCGGTCGGTGAGAGTGCCCAACCACTTTTAAGCCGCTCTTATGCGCCTCATCAACGACAGCCATCACTTCAGGCAAAGTCATTTGGTCCTGGTCAATCAATTTAATGCAGTTCACCCCGGCCTTTGCAAGCTGTTTCACCTTTGCCCTCGCATCCGCTTCTCCGTTTACTCCCCATCGAAAGGATTCTGTTCCCGGATAAGGTGCATGCTGAATGAAAGGTCCGGACATGTACATCGTTGGACCAGGAATTTCTCCCTTATTGATCCTGTCGCGCACCGATAAACTTGCTTCCAGAGGCCCGCCCAGGTCGCGGGCGCTCGTGATGCCCGCCAGGAGCAATTGATGCGCTGAGGCCGGCATAATAATATTCTTGGCTGAACCGAGGTATGTCTTATCCCAATGTGGATAGTCGCTATGACCATTGATGTACAAGTGCACGTGCATATCCCAGAGACCGGGCAGCACACTCATGCCTTCTGTCGAGATGATTTCTGCTCCTTTCGGAATTTCCATCCGACCAATCTGGCTTATGGCCTTTATTCGTTCACCCTCCACAATGATGATGCTGTTTTGCAGTGGCTTTCCTCCAAAACCATCAATCAGGGTACCTCCGACCAATGCTTTTAACTGGGCGCGACCCTCAACGGCAACAGCCAAAACGAGCACAAGGAATATTTTTCTCATGGTGATAGTATTAGAAGCCTCAAAGTAAAACTTATTGCTGAAAAAAAACCTTCCGGTAAGCTGGTACTGCTGAAATTAATGAAGAATGGAACCGGACTAGATCAGTCTCAAGCTATTGGTTGGGGCGACCGTCAAAATCGCCACGCAAGGTTCTGTATCGCTTTCTTGCTTCTGCGGCATACACGCTGCCTGGAAATCTGTCCAGAAAGGCACGATAAATCTCCATCGCCTTATCCTTATTTTTTAGATACCGCTCATAAGTGTCTCCTTCAGTAAAGTAGGCATCGTCGGCCAGTATATCCTGGCTAAACTCGTTTACAATTTTTTCTAAAAGTCCGATGGCCTGGTCAAACTCTCCGCGCCTGATTCTGAGATTTGCCTCAAGCCAGTACACATCATCTTTAATAGCAGACGTAATCTGAGAATCAACCTCTACCCAAACAGAATCCGCAGCAGTATCCTTGTCTTTTGGCAACAGGCTCCTCGCCACAGCTTCCTTACGGCTCATTTTTACTTTTCCCGAAACGGAAAACTTCTGGAGTCGGTCAAGTGCCTCATTAGTCTTGTTTTGAACCAACAATAATTCAATCGCGGCATACTCCTTGAGGGCGGCACCAACAGAGTCAAAGGCAGTATTTTCTTTGATCCGCATGCTGAGCTCCATGGCATCATTTGCAATCTCCCGCGTCGTAGCCTGCTTAAGTATGTCGAGGTGTTCCTGTGCCAGTCTGAAATCACCTTTGTAATAGGATAGCTTTGCGTTCCGAAGCTTGGCTTCGTATCCCAAAGGAGCATCGCGCTGGCCTTTTTCCACTTGTGAATAAAGCAGCGTTGCCTCCCAGGGTTCTTCTTTGAGGAGATAAATATCCCCTAATTCCAGTTTGGCCCTTGCTTTCAGGTAGGCCGGAACGCGAGGATGCATCGACAAGGCAGTAAGCTTATTTACCGCTGAATCCATTTCATCCAGGTAATACGCATGCAACAAGGCCTCATTCAAAATAGCCTCATAGCTATTTGCATTATCCGGATACCTCGAAATAAATGATTGATATTCCTTAGTCAAGTACCTGACAGAATCTCTGTTCACAGGAAAATTCCTCTTGACTTTGGCTTCCCTCGCACGGATGAGTCCAAGACGGGCAGGCAAGTAATTATCCGTGTTAGGAAATTCCCTGATCACATAAGAAAAACTCTTGTCGGCATTTTCATAGTCCTTGTTATTGAGGGCTATCTGGGCTATCTCAAGGGTTTTGGAACTTTCCTTGCGGAAACGTTTGTCATAGGCACGTGATTGAATAAAGGCGCCATAGAAATTTTTCTGTTGAAGGTTTACCCAAATCAACAGATCGGCAAAGACTTCCGAATCCGGATATTGCTGTACCTTATCGTACAACATTCGTTCAAGACTTTCAAGCTCATCTGGTTTATTCAGGAAAAGTTGAAGAAGGTTCTTCACGTAGTTGATGTTCGACGGAGATTGTGTGATGTAGTTCAGGTATTCCTGAACCATTTCGTCCCGTTTGCCTTGCATGCGGTAGAGATTAGCCATCTCAAGGGTAAAGGCACTTGGATTGTTCAGCGACTGGCGTAATTCCTGCAAGGTCAAAACAGCATAGTCAGGCAAGTTGTGGGCAGCCAAGTAATCTGAAATAGACTTGGTGCGGTATACATCTGGCAGTGAATTCTTGATTAACGCCTTGAAATATTTGTCAGCCTTTGTAATGTCCCCTGATCTCACGTACACTACCCCCAGGTCAACACGGTAGGACACCCGGTCATCTACCTTCCGCAATACCCTTTCGACATAATCTTCGGCCTCCTTATACCGACCCATATCCAGCAACAGCGTTATGTAGTTGTTGTGAATGGCCGGGATATTGTCAACATTCTTTGCCAGGGACTGGTACATCGCCAACGCTTTTTCCTTGTCACCT
Source organism: Cytophagales bacterium (assembly GCA_025358885.1). Lineage (GTDB taxonomy): Bacteria > Bacteroidota > Bacteroidia > Cytophagales > Cyclobacteriaceae > ELB16-189. The sequence continues at coordinate 54,219 of JANYHW010000223.1, forward strand.
TTCAAGAAATATTCATTGGCTATCCTGATTTCAGAATCTTGGGCAAAGGCCGCAGTATTCATAATTATCCCCAATGCACAGGACAGTATTAATGTATTAATCTTTAATAATGAGTAATAAGAGTAATAAGGGTTGTGCATTTGTGGATAGCCGTGTAGTGAGGATTATGTTGAAAGAATGTGTTTTGCTATGTTGATGACTATAGAGCTTAATTGGCTGGATTGGCTGATTTAACTTGTTTTGAACATGTGAAGAGTTAGGGCTTGTAGCTGAATTCAATCAAAGAACGGTGGATAAGTTGTTTTGGTTTGTTGGCAGCGATGAAATTTGGGTGCTGATCATGAGTTTTTGTTAAAAATACAATAGGTTGAGGGAGTTGGAAGAAGTTGTCCACAAGTTATCAGAACTTGATTACCAGCGGTCCATTTTCCCAATTTGCCCGCATCGCGAAGTTTTGTAGTTTTTTTGGCGTGAGATAAAATGCCACCTTTTCGGGTTCTTGTCCTAAATAAAAATTGCCCGGATCCCATTTGCCATTTTCGTTGGAGTCGATAACGATCCGGATTTGGTAATCCATGGGAGGCAGATTTTTGAAGGTTTGTTTAAAGACATTTCGGGCACTCGCCACAACTTTGCCTGAAGGATCAAGCAACTGGATTATGAAGCTCTTTTCTTTTGTAATTACTTCGATTAATACAATTCCAGTGTCTTCTGGCCAGAGTATGGGGATGTTGGTGGATAGGACCTTGCTCGTATCCTGGTCAATGGAATAAACAAAGGCGCTCCTGGCTACGAGCGAGAGGGTCGGGTCTTTTTTCAGCTTAAAGATCTTCATGTCCAGTTGTTTGACAATGGTTAGGTCTTTTGTCTTTGGGTTATAAGTAATATCCTTTTTCGAAACGGAGAGTATCCAGGGTTTTTCAATCCTTTTTGGAATGCTGTCTGTTTGAACGCTGTCTTGTACGATTGTATTCTGACTGGTATCTGTAGACCCTTTGTCTTTCGGTTCTTGCTTGGGGGGTGGAGCAGCACTGGCGGTGTCTATTTTTATATAAAGACTGTCAAAGTCAATATCGATGATGGGCTTGTTAAAGGAGAGTGTAGTTTTAAAGTTTCCGGTTTCGGACTCCACGATAGGAGCGCCAAGTGACCACTTAAAAACTTCCTTGGGACTTTTGGTTAACGTCTTTTTGAGATAGAATAAAGTGTCTGCGTGGTTGGAAAGACTATCTGTTGCAGTAAGGTGCAGCCGTAGACTGTCTCCGGTTGTTGATGGATTCCAGAAAATGACCTCTGATCGGTTGTCACCAAACGCGTGAACGAGATTTGAATCCTGGGCAATGGTGTAATCCGTTATCGGTTTGTTAAAACGAATGCGTGTGGTTGTTCCCGCATTGCGGATGGTGGATACTTTTAGCCGGCGAGAGTCAAGCATTATCAGACCCAATCCGAGTGAATCCAAATTTTTCTGAAGGAGTATTGGTTTTGACTGGAACCCAAATCTCTCTGTTTGACTTTCAACCCGAAGGTTCTTGTTTTTGTCATCGAACGCATAAATCTTGTAGGAGCCCGCTTTAATATTGTCCAGTTTATATTTCCCCTTCTTGTCGGTTTTGGTGAAGTAGCGTGCGGTGTCGGTGAAGATATCAAAGGTGTCGGAATCGTATAGTCCAACAGTTATCTTGTCGGCAATGCTGCCTTTCAACAAGTTCTTAATTTTTCCGGTGATGTGCAGGGTGTCTATCAGTGGTCCGGTACTAAAGGCAAGTTTGAGATTAATCGGAATGTTGCTCTCTGTTATGTCTTGAATTGCTTCGCGGAACTGTATGCTGTATGTGGTGCTGTCACGCCATGGTTTTTCGGGGGCAATCGTGACTTTGGTTCCTTTGACTTTGATCTCAACATTTTTTCCTGCTGATGGACTGATGATTATTTCTTCCCGTGGATTGTTGAGTTTTACCGGCTCGTTGAAGGTGAGTTCTATTGCCTTTCCTTTAAAGTTGATTTGATTAGCCGAGGGTATTGAAGATATGAGCCTGGGAGGCTTGAGATCTTTTGGCCCCCCGGATGGAGTGGTAAGGCTGGCGCATCCATTAAGCAGCAGGATGAATGTGAGAAGGAAGTGATGGCGCCGGATCATTTTTGAACCACGTATATAAGGCTGGAGTGGTTAGTGGTTTTGCGGGCTGCACGATTTGACCGTAGCCCCTGAACAATTGCACGAAGGATTCCAACCATTGTAAGATTACCTCCTGCCCCATATTTCTCGCTAAGCATACTAACATAATATGCGTCAAGCTTCATTGGAATAATGTTCTTGATCCTAAGCCCGTGTTGCTCCAGGAGCTGGGTCATTGAAGATTTGGAAAAATGCCAGATGTGACGCGGCACATCATAACCTGCCCACGTTTGTTGATAGTGCATTGAATCTGGTGACTGCCAATTGGGTACAGCTATAAAAATGGTGCCACTTTCTGCGAGCAACGACTTTAGTTTTTGAATGGTCTCAGTCAGGGGGTATACGTGTTCCATGACATGCCACAGGGTGATAGCATCGTACGTTCCTACTGGCAAGCCTGACAAGGAGGGATAGGCAATGGTGGCACTGGCATTGGCGATACTTCTTGCCTCTTCCGAGGGTTCGACGCCGACTGCTTCAAACCCTTTTTCTTTGCAATGGAGTAGAAAGGCCCCGGTTCCACATCCATAATCGAGTAATTTCTTTCGGTGACCGTGATGGTTAACAAGTCGGGACTTCCAATTTAGCGTGAAGGACCTGATTATCAGATATATATGATCAAATATACCGGTGGCTTTGGATTGATGCGATATGTATTGAGTTGATTTGTAATATGAAGTGGAGTCAGTTTCTCTTGGCCGTGGATTGGTAAGGAGGAGTTGGCAACCGTCACATTGTTCCACATGAAACACCTGACCTGTAGACGTAAAGTCTTTGCAGGTTAGATGATGGTGAAAGGACTTTCCATTACATAGTGGACAGACTTCGAGATTTTCCAATGACATTATTTGCCAAGATAGACGGTCATGATAGATACATCTGCAGGGGAAACCCCGCTGATGCGCGACATCTGACCAATGGTTGAGGGTTTCTGCTTTTTCAGTTTCTCCCTGGCTTCTGAGGAAAGTGCATTAACACGATCATAATCGAAGTCTGGTTGAATTGCATAATTGTCCAGGCTCTCAATTTTTTCGGCCATTTTTTGTTCGCGATCTATGTATGGCTCATACTTTACGACAATCTCAGCCTGTTCAGCAACATCAGTTGAGAATTTTCCTATGAGGCTGGCTATGGAGATGTGCAATTTCTGAACTTCTTTAACGCCAATTTCGGGCCTTTTCAACAAGGTTGTAATGGAGTTTTTTTCCCGAATGGGAGATGAATTAATTTTTGCCAGTCCTTCGTTGATTTCTTCTGGCATTAGTTTGGTTGATGACAATTCATTTAGAAGAGTGGCCAAACCGCTCTTCTTTTCTTCAAGTGCTGCCAGTCTTTTGTCACTGGCCAATCCTAATGCATGTCCCTTTTCAGTAAGTCGTAAGTCTGCATTGTCCTGACGAAGCAAAATCCTGTACTCAGCCCTGGAGGTAAACATCCGGTAAGGTTCAATGGTGCCCTTGTTGACGAGGTCATCTATCAATACACCAATGTATGCCTCCGACCTTTTCAGTATGAATGCATCCCGATCATTGATCTTGTTGTGGGCATTGATGCCAGCCATCAGACCTTGACATGCCGCCTCTTCGTAGCCTGTAGTTCCATTAATTTGCCCTGCAAAGTACAGATTATCAATTAGTTGTGTCTCAAGAGTTGTTTTGAGTTGAGTCGGGGGAAAGTAATCGTATTCTATGGCATAGCCAGGCCTGAACATCCGTGCATGTTCGAATCCTGGGATCATTGTCATGGCTTTGTATTGAACCTCCTCAGGTAATGAAGTTGAAAAGCCATTGACATAAATTTCAACTGTGTTCCATCCTTCGGGCTCTACGAATATTTGGTGGCGATCTCTTTCAGCGAATCGATTGATTTTGTCTTCAATAGATGGGCAATAGCGGGGGCCAACTCCTTGTATTCTTCCCTGAAACATGGGGGATTTGGAAAAACCCTTTTCCAATTCTTCGTGGACCATTTCATTCGTGTAGGTAATCCAGCAGCTCAATTGCCTGGAAGGAGGTTGTGTAGAATCAAGAAATGAGAATTTTCCGGGATTTTCATCACCTCTTTGTTCTTCCATTTTGGAATAGTCAAGAGAGCGTCCATCCACTCTCGGAGGGGTACCGGTTTTCATTCTTCCAGACTCAAAGCCTAGTGCAACTAGGCCTTCTGTAAGTCCTGTTGCAGCCTTTTCTGCCGCACGGCCTCCTCCAAAGCTTTTTTCTCCAATATGAATCTTTCCGTTCAGGAAGGTTCCATTGGTGAGTACAACAGACTTTGCCTGTATTTCAATGCCAAGGGCTGTCTTCACGCCAATGGTGCGTCCATTCTGAACAAGAATTTCTGTCACCATTTCCTGCCAGAAGTCAACATTAGGAGTTCTTTCGAGCATAAGGCGCCATTCCTCAGAGAAACGCATCCGGTCATTTTGTGTCCTAGGACTCCACATCGCTGGGCCCTTTGACCGATTTAGCATTCTGAATTGGATCATTGATCGATCAGAGACTATTCCGGAATATCCGCCAAGAGCGTCTATTTCCCTTACAATTTGTCCCTTCGCTACCCCGCCCATGGCAGGATTGCAACTCATTTGTCCAATGGTGGTCATGTTCATGGTAACCAGGAGAACCTTGGAGCCCATATTGGCTGCTGCTGCCGCTGCTTCACAACCGGCATGGCCCGCACCCACAACAATGACATCGTACTTTTGAAACATGCTGATTCAGGAGTGTTTCACGTGGAACCATTGTCCCAGAGGACGCTAGTCTGTTTCACGTGAAACTTATTTCCACAAAGATAGGCAAGCTTCCTCTTTGATTCGCATTTGGGCCCTTTGAGATGGTTTCTTGTCCTTGTATCCAAGGAAATGGAGGAGACCGTGGGCTAGGACCCGCCGTAGCTCCGTCTCAAACGACTGGTTATACTTTCTGGAATTTTCTATTACCCTCGGGATGCTGATGTAGATCTCACCTTGAATCTCGTCGGACTCGGAATAGTCGAAGGAAAGTATGTCGGTCAGGGCAGAATGATTGAGGTATTGCTTATTCATTTTCCCCAATCGGGAATCAGAACAAAACACGTATGTAATTGAAGCTATAGATCTTCTTTCCAGGCGGGCAACAGCAATTAGCCATTTTGCAGTCTTGGTAGGATTTGGGAGCTTAAAGGAGATTCTTTCGGAGTGGAACAGGATCTGAGGCATCAGGCATTCATGTAAAAGCTAAGCTCTACAACCCGCCCGCCCTCTTTGAAATCAACCTCATCAGAGAGGTGTTTCATGAGAAAAATGCCCCGCCCACCAGGTTTTTCAATATTCTCGGGGGCTGTAGGATCCGGAAGGTTCGCATAATTGAATCCACCACCCTGGTCTTCAACCCTAAATTTGATTGTCGCCTTATCCAGGGAAAGAGAGAGTGCCACATTCTTAGAGGAGTCATTGCGACTTCCATGCCTTATGGCATTATTAACAGCCTCTGTGACGGCAATCATGATGTTCCCGTAGATATCGTCGTCCAGTTGAAATTCATCCTTTACATTGTCAATAAAGCTTTCGATCATCCTGATATTCTCTGACAAAGCAGGTACCTCAATCCGGATGTTCTTCATAATCATTACTTCTGGTTGCCAAGTCTCTTAAAGTACTCACTAACCTCTTTCCTGTAATAGGGATACAGCTTTGGAGGCATGGTCTTGAGCAATTCTACTTCTTTTTCCTTTAAACGTAAATACTCCTCAAATGCACGGGGTATTTCTTTTTGATAGTCTTTAGCCGTTTCACCCTTGCGCTCTTCATCCAATTCTTGTTCCCGCATGGATTTTTCTGACTCCAGCAGTCGTGTCAATATTTCTTTCTGCCTTCTAATCGTTTGCTCGGTCAACTGTTTATTCACAAGGTCCATTTCTGTCTGCTCCATCTTTCCAGGCAGATCTCCTCCAGGCGACTTCCCTCCTTCCTGTTTCAATTTGTCCTGCATCTCCTGTAAGGCTCTTCTAATGCGCTCCTGTTCAGCTGCCATCTTTGCCAACTCCTCTGACAGTTGCCGTCCACTCTTTCCGCTATTCTTGATTTGCTCCATTTGTTGATTGAGCTGTTGCTGCATCTCTCCAAGACTTTGCTGACCCTTTTTCTTTTTTCCTTTTCCCATCGAAGGCATTGCATTGGACATCATGTCCATCATCATTTCAAAATGATCATTAAGCATGAGCGCAAGGTTATTGATGCCCGTCATGGAAAATTGCATATCGGTACTTGCATTGCTCTTCTTGCGCTCCTTGATATTCTCCACCGCTTTATCCAGGTGACCATTCAGTTCTCCAACTTCCCTTGTCACCACAGATCCCATGAAAGCATCCTTCTTGGCTAGAGCTAACAAGCTGTCCTCCAACACTTTAGAGTCATCTTTTATCTTTAGTTGATTCTGAGAAAGTTGCACATATTTCGGATCGCTCTGCTGGATGGCATTGAAATCCTTGATCAGTGACTCCTGGTCGAAGGAGAGTTTGATAAGGCCGTGAATGATTTGACGCAGGGACTCAAGGTTCTGCTGATCAATCTCCATCTCCATCGAATTCTGCATACCCTCAAGCTGCTGTTGCATTTGTTTCATCTTTTCAACTGACTTTTTCTGCGGGCCTGAAGCTTTCTTGGGGTTGCCTTGCTCAAGAGATTGCTTGCTCTGCTCTTCGAGTTCCTTCATTTCATTGATTTCCTGCTCTTGAGGTCCATCATTTTGCTGCTCAACCTCTTCTCCCAACTTGTTGAGTTCATCAATTGTCTTCTTGAATTCATCCGCTTTCTCTTTAAGCTCGTCCTGCTCTTTCGCCAACTGATCCTCAGTTTTGCCCTTTTCTTCACTCTCCTTTTCCTTTTTTCGGGTATCCGGCTTTTCCCCTGCCAATTCCTGCGTTTGCTCCAGAATGTCCTGCTGCTTCTCCTTTTGTGCCTTTATCTCTTCGATGGCCTGGTCAAGTTTGTAATCATACTGGAGCTGCTTGAATAGCTCAAGGGTTCTTTCCAATTCTTTTTCAATGTTGATTTCCTGCCTGTCCATCTTCTCCAGCATTTTCTGAATTTGGGATGGGTCCTGGTTTTCTTTTAACATTTTCTCAAGTTCTTCGAACATCTTTTTGGTCACATCGTCCAGCAATTCATTCATGAGCTTTTGAATTTGTTCGGACTTTTCCTTAATCCGCTCGTTCTGTTCCGCATATGAATCCTTTTTCTCTTCGAGGAGTTTGTTTTCGTCTTGCAATTGTTTTACCAACTGATCCAGGCTCTTTCGCTGTTGAATTAGATCCTCGAGCATCTTCTTATCCTGCCAGTTAAGCGATTGCTTGCCCTTGAGTTGTTGCTCCGCCTCTTCGATAGCATCTTTTAGGGACTTTGCTTTCGTGAGGCTTTTTTCAATGTCACTTTCTGTTGATGATTGTGAGCGTTTGATTTCTGCCTTGAATTCTTCCGAACCTGGTAATTCGAATTGATAAGAAGATGATTTGGTTGACTTCCTTCCGTGTACACCATCATTATCCCAGACCTCCAGGTTGTATTGAAGATGGTCACCCGCAACCAAATGGAGCGAGTCCAGCATCCAGTTGTAAAAAAAGTTCTGTTGTGACTGATTTGGATCAATGATGATGTTTATGGTACTCGATTTCTCCTCCTTGTCTTTGCTGATCACCTTGTAGTGAATATCCAATTGTGATAGACCGTAATCATCCTGAATATTTCCGGCCAGGACAATGGACTTGAACAAGATTGAGTCTTTCAGATGATCAACAACAATTGATGGATACTGGTCTTTGATAACGTCAATCCGGTACGCAATCCGATCTCTATTTTTGCTATTTTCATTTTCCAGCGTAATGGCGTACTCGTCAGGATTAAAGAAATTCTTCTCGAATCCAAAGATTTGATTATCAGCCTGTTGCATGCCATTATCGCCCGATTTTGATGAAAAGGAAATATGGGCTGATTGAGCACTTGAGGCATTCACCCTCCATTGAACACGCGTGCCCTCCGGTATTTCAAGATTGCCAGCATTTCTCAGCTCCTGGACTGGCCTTCCGATGTAGCGAGGGAAATTAAGTTTCACATTAAGGCTCAGCAACTCAGGCCGGTTCACCAACTTGATAGTGAAGGCGGATGAATAGAATCCAGCAGCCTCCAACTGAAAGGGAAAATCTTGCTGCAGTTTTTCAAAAGTGTATGAGAATGTTCCTGCCTTTAGCGTTTCCATTTTTAATCGCTGTGGACCAGACACCAGGTACACAGCCTCGGGAATAGCCTCTCCTTGTAACCGGACACTCAGCACAAAATCCTCATTTGGGTAGGAGACAAGACGTTCATTTTGCACAACGAACTCAAAAGGAGCCTGTGGAGAAAACTCCTGGTTGAAGTGGATAATTCTGTCGGCACTTTGTGTAAAAATATTCTGATTGACAGCGAATATCAGCGCTGAAAGAATGAGTGGAATGAAAAGATACTTGAGGTAGCGTTTATTATCCGAAAGATCAACACTGCGCTCAAAGGAAAACCCTTCAAAAGATGATGCTTTCTGTTCAAGGCTGGCCTCGAGCAAGACACTTGGCCTGGAGGTCATGGCGGCAAGCTGAAGAAAATTCAATAGCCTGTCCTGGATAGTCGGGAAATAGCTTCCAATCATCCGGGCACTCTGCTCCTTCCCGATTCCTCTCCCAGCCAACCACCAAGCCAGGGGAAGGCGCAAGAAGCGAGACAGACAATACAGCACGGTAGCGAAGAAAAAGATGAAAAGGGAAAGCCGAACCCCCTTCCCTAGCCAGAGATTGTACTCAATGATTGTAGCCAGAAGGAGATAGGCAAGGATTAACGTTGTGGAAATGATTGCTCCCCGGATGAATAAATTCAAATAGTATTTCTTCCGAAAAGAGGCAATTTTTTCATCGACAGACTTTACCTGATTCCCCATGTTTGATGAAAACGAAAGTAAGGTATGGTTAGTTTAAACTAATCATTAAAGATAAGAAGGTGCACCTGAATTCAGCAGAGAATTACGCCGATTCAGGAAATACCACTATCCGGATGAGGGGCCCAATGGAGTTCCTTTTCAAAGTACTCCATGACATGCATCCTGAGTAATTTCTCCTGTTCCAGAAGATCAAACCTTGGAAGCTTTTTGATCATCTTCCAGTGGGGCCATCCATCCTTATCGAGCCCTTCCAGGGTGTAGTAACCAGAGTAGCTGAGGACTTTGCAAATCGCTATATGCATGAGATCCTGTTTCTGTTCCTTGGTGAATAGTTGATGCCCTTTGCCCAACTCCTGAACACCAATAAGGAATAGGACCCCGTTCAGGTCCTTGGGTTTTTGTCCCAGAATCCGTTCAATCTCCTTGAGGAGAGATTGCCAATTTCTTTCAACTTCGAGGTCCCGTTTAAGCATGACCCAACGCCTCCCAAAACTCAAAAGCCCTTCTGAGGTGGGGAATTACAATAGTTCCTCCAATCAGGGTAGCGACGCCCATTGCCTCGTTGATCTGTTCGGTGGTCATGCCGATTTCTCTGCATTTTCCGAGGTGATATTTAACGCAGTCATCACAACGCAGAACGAGAGAACAGGTAAGGCCTATCAGCTCCTTGGTTTTAATATCGAGGACGCCTTCTGCGTAAGCATTGGTGTCAAGATTAAAAATACGCTTCAGGATAAGGTTATCGGCTGCGCTGATTTTTTCGTTCATGCGGCTGCGGTAGTCATTGAATTGCGATACGAGGTCCATGGAATAGAATTTTGGTATAAATATCCTTTTAACTCAAGGGAAATCAAATGAGGCGGGCACATACAATTTTTGAAGATTTTACTTCCCTGTTCTTCCCTCATTATTGCCTGGCATGCCAGGGGCCCATGGTGAAAGGCGAGGACATTCTATGCACTTCTTGCTTGGCAGACCTGCCAAAAACAAGCTATCATTTGAGGAATGAGAACCCCGTAAAAAGCAGGTTGCTGGGCAGGCTCCCGCTGAAGTACGCCTGGGCATTTTTGAAGTTTCGCAAGAATGGTATGGTCCAACACTTGCTTCATCAATTGAAATATAACAACCATCCTGAAGTTGGGGTAAGGCTTGGCCAGGCCTATGGCTTGGAGCTTTCTCAATCTGGATACATGAGTGAATTTGATTTAATTGTTCCGGTACCTCTGCACCACTCGCGCAAGCGACAGCGGGGTTACAATCAAAGCGCACAATTTGCAGTTGGACTTAGCCAGGCACTCAATATTCAATGGGATGAATCCGTATCGGTTCGATTGCATTCCACGGGCACGCAAACAAACCGGTCAAAGAGCGATCGTTGGGAAAATGTTAAAGATGTATTTTCATTGGGTGGGAACTCAATCGCGGGCAAGAGAATCCTACTGGTTGATGACGTTATTACGACGGGTGCAACATTGGAAGCCTGCGGTCAACATCTTATTTCAAATGGCTGTCGGGAATTAAGTGTTGCTTGCATAGCCGAGGCTTAACCAGACATTTCCGGACATAAAAAAGCCCTTCAATTTGAAGGGCTTCATACCAATGAGTTTATCAGTCTTAGTTTGAACCTGCGCGGATCATGGCGCAACGGAAACCTATAGTCGCAGTTGCGGAATCCTGGTCTAGGAACCTTCTTGTACCAGGTGACATCCAGTAAGCCACATCCTTCCAGCTTCCGCCTTTATACACCCGCGTCTTGTCACTGATGAGGGAAATGAAGCCGGTGGGGTTATTTTCCACCCAGTCACCGTCAACGCCTGCCTTAGGTTTCTTTGCCTTGCCCGGATCCATGGTAGGGTCCTTCAGGCGATAATGGTTATCATACTTATCTCCACCATCAAGAAAGCCATCGCGGCGCATGGGGTTAAGATCATCAAAGTCCTGATAGGAGAGCGGACGATATATATCCATCACCCACTCGCTTACATTTCCTGCCATATTATAGAGACCGTAGTCGTTGGGAGGGAATTCATAAATGTATGATGTGATTAATGCACCATCATTGAGACGTCCTGCAATACCGGCATAGTCGCCACGGCCCCTCTTAAAGTTTGCAAGGAAGAAACCCATTTGCTTTCCATATGGGTTGCGAAGCGCGTGACCGTCCCAAGGATAAATTCTTTGATGCGTTTGCATTTCTTCAAGCCACTGTGTTCCAATTAAGGCCTGCGCAGCATATTCCCATTCTGCTTCGGTTGGAAGGCGATAGGCAGGAATGACCACACCGGACTCAAGTTGAATTCTTCCTCCGGCTGGAACTTCCGGAAGTTCAAGTCCTGATTCTTTCATCAACTGCGCGTTCACCTTATGGGTACGCCATTTAGCATAGTTATTTGCTTGGGTCCAGCTTACACCCACAACAGGGAAATACCGGAAACCAGGATAACGGAGATAGTGGTCAACGTAGGGATCATTGAATGCCAGCTTACCCACCCAAACCGTGGTATCAGGTTTTGCGGCTTCCTTGACCTCCTGAGTAGAATCTTTGCCCAGCCAGTGCAGATACTCCAGCCAGTGGATATTCGCAATTTCGGTCTGATCCATGTAAAATGAGGCAACCGACACAGTCCTTTCAATATTGTCCCTATAGGACATCACATCTTCTTCGAAAGAACCCATAACAGCCCGGCCCCCTTCAATAAACACGGTATTTGGTGCATCTGGCTGGCCTCTGAATGGCTTGACCTCGAATCCACCCGCCTCAGTGTCATTGTACTTAAGGTTAGTAGTGGTACTCATTTGGCCAGGATTAATTGCCGTCCTTTCTGCATTTTTCTTGCCCCCAATGAGAGAACATGATGCAATAAGAAATGTGCCACCAACTACTGCTAAAAGACCCTTTATCTGCTTCATTTTATCTGAGTTATTGAACTAAAGCAACCGCTAATATAAAGAGATAATTCTGTGTTTTCCAAAGCGAAGCGAATTTTTGATGAATCCTTAATGCAGGTGGAAAAGGATTGAAGTCCTACACTATACCTTTCCCCTAACGGGATCCAGCACAATCTATTGTAGTGTTACGGGACAAATACAAAGAGTCATTTGCCCAAAAAGGGTACAGAAGACAGTGCTTTTTGGAGTAATGGACTAAGGATTTTCAGGGCCGCCTGCACAGAATCCATATCTTCAATAAGCAAAGTTGGTCTTCCCCCGAGGTCTTTCAAACGGCATTGTTTAGAGTGAACTTGTACAAAAGTCAGAATCCCTCCAAAGATGTCTGACTTGAAGTAACTGTCATGGTTAGCCACAAAGGTTCCGCGAAGTTTGCTATTCTTCACGCTGATCTTTTCAAAACCAAGTTGCTCACCTACCCAACGCAAGCGTACGGTGTCAACCAACTGTTCTACCGAGGAAGGCAGTTCACCAAAACGATCCTGAAGGGACAATACAAATTGATGAAGGTCCTCTTCGTTCTTGATACTGTCCAAGGTTGAATAAAGTTGCAGCCGCTCCCGGGTGCTGGCGACGTAATAGTCAGGAATAATAATTTCAAGATCGGTTTCAATGACACAATCAAGCGTAATAAGTTTGGCCTTTTCCGACAGCTCCTCGGCAAAAAGGTCCTTGAATTCATTCTCTTTCAATTCCTGAATAGCGTCATCCAGAATTTTGTGATACGTATCAAATCCAAGATCGTTGATGAATCCACTTTGCTCTGCACCCAGGAGATTGCCTGCGCCGCGGATGTCGAGGTCGCGCATGGCTACTTTAAAACCATCTCCCAGTTCTGAAAACTCTTCAAGTGCCGCAAGGCGTTTTCGCGAATCGGAACCCAGCACAGCAGCAGGTGGAGTAAGCAAATAGCAAAATGCTTTTTTATTGGATCGACCAACACGTCCTCGCATCTGGTGAAGGTCGCTAAGACCAAACATATGTGCCTGATGAATGATGATGGTATTTGCGTTTGGGATGTCTAATCCAGACTCAATAATATTGGTCGATACGAGGACATCATACTCGCCCTCGATAAAGCGCATCATTACCTTTTCCAGTTTATCACCCTCCATCTGCCCATGGGCAATTCCAATGCGTGCATCAGGAACAAGTTTGTAAATGGTATTGGCTACACTGTCAATATCACTTACCCTGTTGTGGACAAAGAAAACTTGTCCTCCTCTGCGGATTTCATGACTCACCGCATCCCGGATGATTGTTTCATCATAGGCATGAAGTTCTGTGGTTACCGGCTGCCGGTTTGGAGGAGCTGTTGCAATGATACTCAGGTCACGCGCGCCCATGAGAGAGAAATGAAGGGTTCGCGGGATGGGCGTTGCCGTTAGGGTTAGTACGTCAATATTTACTTTTAACTCTTTCAGCCGGTCTTTCACCTTGACGCCGAATTTTTGTTCTTCATCAATAACCAGCAAGCCAAGGTTCTTGAACTCCACATCTTTGCTAACAATTCTGTGTGTGCCAATCAGGATGTTTATTTTTCCTCCGCTGGTTTCGTTCAGAATCTCCTTGATCTGTTTTTCAGATTTGAACCGGGATACGTATTCAATCTTTACTGGAAAATTTGATAACCTTTCCGAGAACGTGCGGAAGTGCTGCATGGCAAGAATAGTGGTTGGAACGAGTACAGCAATTTGTTTGCCATCAGCCGTGGCCTTAAAGGCTGCCCGGATGGCAACTTCAGTCTTTCCGAAGCCCACGTCTCCGCACACCAATCGGTCCATTGGATGTGGGGCCTCCATGTCTTTTTTTACATCTTCTGTAGCGCTCGCCTGATCGGGTGTATCCTCATACAGAAAGGAAGATTCCAATTCGGCTTGCAAGAAACTATCGGTGGAAAAGGCAAACCCTGGCGCTTTCTTTCTTTTGGCATATAATTCTATAAGGTCGCGGGCAATGTCTTTAACCTTATTACGAATCTTTGACTTTTTATTCTCCCACTCATCAGACCCAAGTTTACTGACTACTGGCGGGGCCCCTTCTTTTCCTGAATACTTTGAGATTTTATGCAGCGAATGAATGCTCGCGAAAAGCATGTCATTATCGCGGAATACCAGCCGAACAGCTTCCTGCTCTTTTCCATTTACTTCTTTCTTCTCCAAGCCGGCGAACTTGCAAATTCCGTAATCGATGTGCGTAACAAAGTCGCCCGGCTGAAGGGACTGCAGATCCCGAAAGGTAAGGGCCTTGGATTTGCTGAATTTCTCCTTGGCCCGGAAGCGGTGGTATCGTTCAAAAATCTGGTGATCGGTGTAGGAAACAATCTTGAGGGTATGGTCCACGAAACCCAGGCGGAGGGGAAACTCCAAAGGCTTGAAAGTCAATTCAGGCTGGATTTCCTCGAAGATTCCCTGAAGACGGTCGAGTTGACGCTGTTGTTCGGCAGCGATATGATTGGCATAACCCTGACGTTGATGGTCCACCAGGTCTTTGGCTAACAACTCAAAGTTCTTGTTGAATGATGGCTGTACGGCGGACTTGAATTCGTATGTCTGCACAGCCGTGAAATGAAAGCGTTTTCCAAATTCGATAATGGGGAAGGAGGAGAGCTGTTTCAGAAAGGAGCTGGCAGATTCAAAAAGATGGGAAGGCTCAAGAGCCAGGGAAGAACTCCCGCTTTCACGCACAATGCGATCGAATCCCTGACTTGCTTTGTCAAAGCACTTGTCGAGGATATCTGCAGTGAGCTTGACATCTTTGATCCAAAATCGGGTAGAGGAGGTCATGAATTCAAGTAGAGATTGACGATCCTCCTGAACGAGCCGGGTCTGCACATTTGGCATCAGGCTCACCTTGTCCAGCGCCTCTACAGACAGTTGTGATCCGGGATCAAAACTCCGAATGCTGTCTACCTCGTCTCCGGACAACTCAATACGGTACGGAAGTTCATGAGCAAATGAAAACACATCGATAATACCCCCACGCACTGCAAATTGACCAGCTTCATACACAAAATCTGTCTTCTCAAACTCATAGGAGTGAAGGAATTCTTCCAGGAATTCGCGGTCGAGCTTCTCCTTGGTTTGGACCACAAACGTGTTAGTGGCCAGAGACTTTTTTGTAATCACCTTTTCGGCGAGGGCCTCGGGATAGGTGACAATTATCTGTGAACCGGGGTGTGCGCTGAGGTGGTTCAAGGCCTCCGCCCGCATCAGAACATTTGCATTTTCGGTTTCATCGTATTCGTAGGGCCGTTTGTATGACATGGGGAAAAGAAAAACTTCCTTGTCCCCGAGCAGGTTTTGAATGTCATTGAAGAAATAGGCGGCCTCCTCTTTATCGTGTAGGACAACAAGATGGCTAGACCTCACACTATTGTGAATCGCCGCGAAAATTACGGCATCAAGGCTGCCGGTGAGACCTTTTACGCGCAAGGTTTTTGAAGCTGACGTACGGATTCCCTCAGCCAGGTTTTGTACCAGGCCATCCGCTTTATATAGAGAAAGAAAATCTACCGCCCTCAAGCAACCATCTAAGAGAACGCAAAAGTACCGTACCCTGCGCCCCTGTGCAAGTCCACGTACCGCAATACTATTTTATCTTTTTCTACCTTTGCCTCATGGAATATGTTGAGGTCCTGATTTTGTTTCTCACCATCACCTGCGTTTTGTTTTTGATCATCGGATTGATCAAACCATGGGCCATGCTGTGGTGGGAAGACACCCAGAATCGAATCAAAGTGATCAGGGCATACGGCTTGCTGGCCATCATCTTTGGAATAACCTACTATGTACTCAAGACCCTCTATCATTGATGACGAGGACATTTATCATCACCTTGATCGTTCTCGCTGGCTGCTCTCAACCTAAGAGTGAATCGGCGGTATCGGGGCTCCCAACCTTTCAGCTCACCATGCTCAATGGCAAAAAAGTGATGAGCAACCAGTTGTCTGGAAAAACGATCCTTATCTTCTATAATCCTGATTGCGATCATTGTCAGCGCGAAGCGGAGGAGATTCACCTCCGGCTGGACGAGTTCAAAGCGTACACACTTTATTTTATTGCTGCCAGCCCGGATGAAAATGTGATGCAGTTTGCTACAAAATATGACTTGTTGGGCAAGGACAATGTGTTGTTTGCAAGCGCTGAGGTTCAGGAGGTGGTTCGTGAAATGGGCCCGATGGACACACCATGTCTTCTCATTTATTCAGAGGAGAGACAACTGATAAAAAAATTCGATGGTGAGACGCCTGTAGAGGACATCATTAAGTTTCTCTAACCCCTTGTTCCCTTACTTTGTAGCATTTTTAGATTCTTTTTTGCATCATTGTCAGGATTTCTTCACCCCCTCAAAAACAAACTAAACGCCCATGGTTATGGAAATAGCATTTTTCGTCGTCGGGTTTTTGATCTTGATCACATGTTTCGTTTCTGTTAAGCAAGGAACCATCGCCGTCATTACGGTATTCGGCAAATACAGCAGAATCATGAAGCCGGGGCTTAATTTCAAGATCCCGTTCATTCAAAATATCTACAAGAGAATTTCTATTCAAAACAGGTCGGTAGAACTGGAATTCCAGGCAACTACGATCGACCAGGCGAATGTAAACTTTAAAGCTATGCTTCTTTTTGCGGTCTATAACCAGGAAGAGGAGACGATCAAAAATGTGGCCTTCAAATTCATGGATGAGAAGAGCTTCATGCAGGCACTGATCCGCACAATCGAAGGATCTATCCGCAGCTTTGTGGCAACCAAAAAGCAGGCAGAGATACTTTCACTTCGCACGGAGATTGTGTCTGAAGTCAAAGGACAACTGGACCACACCCTGGAAGGGTGGGGATTTCACCTGATCGATTTACAGCTGAATGATATCGCTTTTGATGAGGCGATTATGCGGTCCATGGCGCAGGTGGTGGCCTCCAATAATTTACGCGCTGCTGCGGAAAATGAAGGGCAGGCCCTCCTTATCACCAAGACGAAAGCAGCGGAAGCAGAAGGAAATGCCATCAAAATCGCTGCAGAAGCGGAGAAAATAGCGGCCCAACTGCGCGGCCAGGGCGTGGCGCTCTTCCGCGAGGAAGTGGCCAAGGGTATGTCTCAGGCTGCCAAAGAAATGCAAAGCGCCAGCCTGGACGCATCATTTATTTTGTTCTCCATGTGGACAGAATCCATCAAACACTTTGCAGAACATGGCAAAGGCAACATCATTTTTCTGGATGGCTCGAACGACAGCATGCAACGGTCGATGAAGGAACTCATGGCCATCGGCAAAGGAATTTCATTGCCGACCGGTGGCGGGAAATAGGATCAATTCAGAACAATCAAGCAAACGCGGTCCAGCGGCCGCGTATTTCATTATTTGCACCGACAATTCATCACTACTCCAATTTGAATTTTACAGTTTGCCTCAGCGGCATTCATGTTAGCTAAATTGATTTGATACAAAGTATTGGCAGACTTTGGTTATCGCTTCTTAATTTTAGCTGGAGAGGAGATAGGTCCCTTGTTCACGAGTTCGATTGCACGATCTAGAAGTTCGTCTTTGCCATTCATAAGACCTTGAATAGTTGGATGCACCTCAATGTCAGGGACGATCCCTATTCTTTGAGTTTCAGTGCCGTCAGGGTAGTAAACACCTATACCGCTGATCATGGTGTTAATTCCCCCCGGCAAGGTGAATGTAGAAACATTTCCGTCTGCTCCAGCGGTGGTACTGCCCATCACCACTGCTCCGGGGGCTGTCCTAAAAGCCATCGTATGATACTCTGCAGAACTTTGAGTTGTTTCATTTACGAGTATGATCACTTTACCTTTGAAGTAGTTATTGTTTTCCTCGCCAACTTCTAAAGTTTTGGTCATTGTAAACAGACCTGGTGTTGCCAGACTCCCTATAGAGAACTTGACAAACTTCGTTGGCCTGGGCATCAGATATTTGCTCAGGGTAAAAACGATAAAATCGGAAGGGTAGCACCGGAAATCAATTATGAGGCATTTGGCTTTTTCGATCTTCGGGAAAATTTCAGGGAGATACTCAGATTTTATTGTTCCAGGATAGAGGTAAGCTATTTCGGGGGTGAGCATTTTGAAGTAGACTTCATCCTTCTGAAATTTTCTCGCAGGAATTTCACCGGGGGAATAGCATTTGATTCTTGCGGAGATCAATTTATCAGCCCGTTTATAATCAACATTTAGTACCGTGTCATTTGTTCTCAGCAGATTGGGTGCGAGGTCTCTCAATTGTGTCGGGTAATTGGAAGCCGGTGTGATGGGCAATCTTTCCTTAATAATATCATTGACGGCCTTCCCATTCACGACCTCAATAATATCTCCGACAATCAAACCCGTTTGTTTTCCAAACGATTCCCCCAAATAGCCAGTGACTACCGCTTTATTTTCAATGAAACGTATGTCCAGAGGAGCAAAGTTATTTCCGCGATAGTCGCGCAAGGCTGCGTCATCAGACCAGATATTGGCATGGGTGTCGTGGATCCTGGCAACGAGTTCCAATACAGTTTTCTTGTACTCCAGCTCATTGGAAGCCTGTATGAAGCGCGGTATAAATTCCCGTAATACCGCGTTCCAGTCTTCACCAATTAAGTTGCGATAAGGAAAATAATACTGGATAATATTCCAATATCGGTACAGGCACAATATTCGAAACCCCGGATCTGGATACCTCATGCCAGAATAAGTCCGTTTATTTCTGAATTCCGGATTGCCGGCGCCGGCAAAACCAAGATAATAATGATCATTGAGCCGGGGTGCATTTTGTATTAGTGTTAATATGGATAACAGGTTATCGCCAAGGTTGTTTTTATTCATCCAGGAAAGGTCAGGTTTGATCTTCACTTCCGCCGGCGGTATCAAATTCGGTGGTTCATTCTTTGCTGATCCAAGTCCTTCAATCCACGATTGCAAGGCAGCATTCCTTTCACCTGACGTCGATGCCGTAACTATCCTTGGAAGGATCCTGAACAATTCATAATCCCAGTTATGGTCGCCGTTGGCAACTGCCGGATGATAATATTTCAGGAAACCCCAGACTTGCCCCAGCAGCACATAATCATCTATTTTTTGTTGGGAAATCGGGATCGTCGCGATTTTTGAATCGTTATTAAATTCGGTGTCATGGTCTGCCTTATACTCTTTGATTGGCTTAATCTTCGCGTCTTTCAATGGTTGGTCATCAATCCATATCTCAAAGTCGTCAACCCACAACTTGCCCGTCCCGGAAAGCATGGCGCCAATAAAAATTGTTTTCGCATCAACGGATAACGGAAGCTTTACCGCATACTGTTTCCAGTCGGAAGTTCCCTGAATATTCTTCTGTTGCATATTATCAAACTGCAAACTTCCCATCATGCCATCGATGCGCAGCAACAATCCAATAGGGCCATTTGAAACCTGATCCATCTTCATGTAGGCCCTTACTTCTATTTCTTTACCCTCATAGATGGCGGGGATGGAGTATGCGAAGCAACCGAAGGAGTTGGGAATCTTGTTCTTGGGTGCCTGAATTAACACAGATGATTTTCCTTCATGCCTAACGGCTGAATCAATCGATAAATCATAGCCTTCTCCCCACTGAAACCAATTTGAAGGAAGGGTAGCACGGGACGAATACTCCTCGAATCCGAAATTATGTTTTTGCGCGGCTACACAGGGAACAGATGTCACTATGAACAAAATCAACATGAACAAAAAAAACAGGAACCGGTTCATATAGGTGCGACGTATGGTGATTTAAAATATTTTGAAATGCTATTTTATCCTTTCGGCCAGCAGCGTGAACTTTTCCGTCTTCGTTTGGCCACAAATAAGGTATTGTGTGCCGCCTTCCCCCAGGCCTGTCTTATGTTTGATTTCCGCAACGGATAACGGAAAGTTCCGTATCAAAATGTTTGCGAAGCCATCCACAAAATGATTTTTCAGTTTCTTACTAAGCTGAACAAATTCGAGGACTTCAAAAATTCTGCCTGGGAAATCTACCTGATCATTGGATGTATAAAGATGTGTACTCGGCGCCAGTTTGGCAAGCTTGTACTCCTGAGCAACCCACTTGAATGCGCCCGCTTTGAGTATGGCGGCATTGGGTTCATAGAGATACCGGAGCGGAGCCGAAAAAACATTGGTTGAATTTTGTTCAGCCGAAATGGTTAAGGAAATGGAATCGATACGGTCCAGCTTGGGATAAATGTCCACGGCGCATACTTCAGGCTCACCGATGAACCCATTCTTTGACAGAAACAATAATTCCCGGCATTCATTCTCGATGGCTACCACAAATACTTTTGCAACATGATGAAGTTCCTGACAACCCTGTGCAATGTCGTATAGCGGCGAGGTCTTCAGAAGAATATTTGATGAATGTCTGAATAGTGCGGGTTGCAATTTCACCACACCTGGAGTACAATCTTCCAGTTTGAATACTTTTTGCGATATTTTTCGCCGGGATGGATCGAGATAAAGAAACTCATGAGCCTCAAGCTCGCCCCCAAGAAATTCTTCAGCTGTCATTTGGTGGTACACAATATTGTTGACGCCAAGGAGTTGATGATTGTGCTGGACAATCTGAAGAAGGTCCGCATCAGGTTCAACGTAAAGCATTGGATGTTGCTGACTAAGACACCATGTGTCCACACCAAAGCCACCGGTAAGATCCACACCGGCACTTGTCCCGGAGAGGAGGGTGGCTTTGAATTTAGCCGTTGCCTCTGATGAACTTTGCTCCAGGTTCAAAGATGGCGGGTAGACAATTCCCCTCGTCGCATACCAGGTTGGGAGCTTGGTTTTCACCTTGCGCCTTCCAAGAATTTGTTGAGCAATCCATGAAGTGGGGATATCGTGAATGGTTCTGTACTTCAGCAATAGCTCCTGCACATTGGCGTTCTCATTGGACCATATCAAGTCTTGTATTTCACCTTTTAATATAGATTTCAGGAATTGATTCATGATCGCGGGATGACAAAATACCTAAACTTGGTCGTATTTATGTTTTGTCAACGCGTAATGATATGCGATCTTCGCGCGCCGAATTATTCGCACCAATGAAAAGACCGATCATCGTCATCTTCATGACCATCTTCATTGATATGTTGGGATTTGGGATCATCATTCCCATCCTCCCGATTTTCTCAAAAGAACTTGGTGCCGAGAATTACCAGGTGGGTCTTATCGCGATGAGTTTCCCAATCATGAATTTTCTCTTTGCACCATTTTGGGGATCGCTCAGTGACCGCTATGGACGAAGACCAATCATTTTGGTTAGCGTTTTGATTACGGGACTGGCTTATTTGCTTTTCTCGCAAACTGTAAACCTCTGGCTCTTGCTGCTTTCTCGCCTGCTTTCAGGAATAGGATCAGCAAATTTGTCTGTGGCACAGGCTTATATCGCCGATATTACTCCACCACAGAATCGAGCCAAATCCATGGGACTTATCGGGGCAGCATTTGGCCTTGGCTTTATCATAGGCCCTACGGTGGGAGGCTATATGAAAAGTATGTCTGCCCCTGGTCACGTAGACCTGGTCGGCTATCTCGCTGCGGGTTTTAGCCTGGTGAACCTTGTGTTGGCCTTTTATCTTCTCCCGGAATCCCTCAAGGAAAAGCAAAAAAATGTTCGCTTTAATTTCAAGGTCATCTCCGGCATAGTTACAGAACTCCGAAAGCCGACGATTCGGGAACTGCTGCTCATCAACTTCATCTTTATTACGGCCTTTATGATCATGCAGATGTCGTCGTCACTTTTCTGGAAAGAAAAGATTGGCCTGAATGAAATTGAGATGGGCAATATGTTTGCCTTCATAGGCCTTGCTACTGTAATTGTTCAAGGCGGACTGGTCGGACGCCTGGTGAAAAAATTCGGCGAAATTCGTTTGTTGAACTATGGAACATATTTGTTTATTGTTGCCTTGGTGATGCTGCCCTGGGTCACCCCTTCTTCATTCATTCCGTTCGAATTGATCGCCATGGCTTTGATTGCTTTGGCCAATGGATGCCTTACACCTTCAATTACATCATTGTTGTCAAAAACCGCCGACCCAAAAGATGTAGGCCAGGTGCTCGGCGTAAACCAATCGTTTGGCTCTGTCGCCCGGGCGGTGGGAATGGGCCTGAGCGGATTCATTTATGGCATTGAATTTCACCTTCCCTTTATTATGGGAGCGGTATTGATGCTCATTTGTATAGGACTTGCATTAGCGCTTGAGAAACAGTTCAGGAAGAGAGATGAGCCGGTGTAACCACGTTTGATTTGGTGATTTAGATCAACCAACTATCAAGCCGTTCGATCACAAATGAGTTGAGTATTAGTTGATAAGAAAAGTTAGAATTCCGGAGAGCATCAGTGTAACACCGGTGATGATTCCGGCATTGTGCTCCAATGAGTGCCAATTCATCTTCGACAATCCATGGTGGGCAAACCTGACCCAAATGACCATACCGCCCACGGTCACAATCGTGTACAATACTGACAGCACGGCCACTAACCACCAACCATCAGCACCGGCGACAAGAAAATAGGCCTCTATTTCGAAGCAAGGTGAAAAAAACATTGCTGAGGCAAGTGAAAAGATCAACTTGTTCTTGGAGACTTGTTCGGGGTGGCCATGAATATGGAAATGATGATGCCGGCTATGTTGATAGATGTAGAACATACCCAGTGCTATCAAAACAACCGGAGCGACATAGGAAGTGAAATTTTTCACCACGGCAGACAGCTGTGCACCTATGAAGGCGAGCACAATACCAATGAGTACGGTGCTGGCTGCGTGGGCGAGGCCAGCAATCAGGGTAACACGGGATGTTTCGGCCAAATCCCATTTCTCTTTACGTCCAATCGACAGAACCGGTAACCAATGATTAGGGATCAATCCGTGAAGAATACTCAGGACAACGCTGCCCGCAATTAATGTAATCATGTACTAAAGGTAGTGTCCGTAAATGTCATTTAGCTTTCTTTCCTATTTACTCTTCTTTGTTCTTTAACATTCCCAAAAGTGAATAAGTCCCTTTGATAACAATCATTTTATTTTTCGCGGCCTCAGGAAGGCTTACACTGGTATATCCATCTTCCGAAATGTCTTTGGTGATTTCAAGCATCTTAAATGAATGCGGATTGGTCTCATTTGCTACAAAGACAAAATAATTTCCGTCAAAATTCACCACAGCCTCATTGGGTAATGCATCAAACGATTTCGCGTTTGTCTCAATGACGGCACTAAAATACATTCCGGGAATCAGGGAAATATCCTCGTCCTGCAGGTGACAATGTACCCTGACTGTTCTTTCGGTAGTGATCTCTTTGCCGATCAGATAGACTCTTGCTAACCTTTCTTTTGTTTCGTTGGATAGCTTGATCCTTACTTTTTGCCCTACCGCAAGTTTTGAAAGGTCTTTTTCAAAAACCTGGGCCTCGGCATGCAAATGTTCTGTATCAACAATTTTTAGCAACACATCGGTTGGATTGACATGCATTCCAATATTGATGTTAATTTGAGTGACGTAACCGGTGATGGGCGACGGAATAGAAATAGTATTCCGGATCTCACCTTTTTCAATGTCAATTGGGTCGATGTTGATTAGTTTCAACTTGGCCTTCAGGCCCTCAACTTTTGCCTTCATGCTTAGGTAATTTGATTTTGACTGCTGAAGAGTCTTGACCGCATTGACATTCTCTGCTGCCAGTTCCTGTTGGCGGCTGTATTCAAGGGCGAGGAACTCAAGTTGACTTTGGCTGTCGAGATAGTCTTGTTGCATTTGAATGTAGTCAGGGTGCTCAAGGATTACCACAACCTGACCTTTCTTTACTTTCATGCCCTGGAGTAATTCAGTGAATTTGACAAATCCTCCAAGGGGAGCAGAGATGGTCACAAGGTTCTGCGGTGGCACATCAAGCATGCCATTGGCCTTCACAGTGCCACTCATCTGCCTCGCTTCCGGCCTGGCTGTCTGAATGTTCAACAGTTTGAGTTGTTCGTCCGTGAGAATTACCTCATTTCCGGTTGAGTTGGAAGTTTTCGCAGTTGTTATGTTGCTACTGTCTGCTTTGTCTGTCTCCTTTGAACAGGAGAAGATAACAGTGGCCGTGAACAATATTATGGTGAATTTCATTTTTTCTTAAGTTAAAATTATTCGATTAGAATTTTCCCAGAAGGAATTCAAGTTTGATAATGGACTGATTGTATAGATTGAGAGACAGCAAATAATTGGACTTGATGGTCAGCGCACTTCTAAGCGATTGTAAATATTCGATGTATCCGATTTCACCGCTGCGGTATGCCTTGCGGGCCTGACTTAAAATCAATTCAGCGTTTTGTAGAGCGCTTCCTTCATAGTAGTTGAGGCTTGCCTCGTTCTTTTCAAATTCCTGTACAGCTTGTTCAAATGCGCCCTTGAGGGTTGTTTCAAAATATTCGGCGGATTTCCGCGAAGCCTCCTCTTGAAAAGCAGCAGCCTTAGACCGGGCTATATGTGGCGAAAACCAGAGCGGAATTCCCAAACCCACCTGAAATCCCGTAAAATGCTTGTCCCTGCCAAAGTATTGATCCTGACCGTTGATGTTTTGCACCCCGGTAAGACTCTGATTGAAGTATCCCAGGATAATATCGGGCATGACCCTGTTCCTTTCTACTTTTTTGAATTGTCCGCTTACGACGACTTGCTGCCTGAGGAAATCCAGTTGAGGATTTTGCTGAAAGGAAGCGGTTTCATCGGGTGCCGATTGCCTGGTTAGCACATCGCCTGCCAGGATGGGTTGATCGGATTTGACGAGCGCCTGAATCCTTGTTTGTGAAATCTGAATGTCGGCTTCGTTTTGCCGCGCCTGATTCCTCACCTCCAGAAGTTGTGTTTCTGCTGTGGTTTTCTCCAGCAGGTTACTCTCTCCGGTTTTAAGGCGAATTGAAGAAGCCTTTGCAAAATCGGTATACAGGGTGTCCTGTGTAGCAAGGAGTTTCTTTTGGGCCTCCTGGAAAAGCAGTTGTTCATAGGCTGTCTTCACCTCAAAGACCAGGTTGTTTTGTGTAGACACCAGATTTTTTTCCGATCCAATCACCTGCTCTTTACCCAGTTTTACCTGAGCACCCAGGGTAGTTGGGAAAGGCATACTCTGGGTCAGGGTGAGGTTGTTATCCTGATAGATAGAATTGTATTGCCCGTGCATCAAAACCGCGGAAAGTTTTCCGATGTCCGTCCCTGTTTTTTTCAATTGCTTGAAGTATTCCACCTGGTATTCAGCAGCCTTGATCGATTGATTGTTTTGCAAAGCAGACTGGACCACCTGTTCGCGTGTCATGCGCTGTCCCAACACCGGTATGGCGATCAAGAGAATTATGAATGTGATCAATAAGTTATTGGATTTCATATTTCAATGAATTTTGGGTTCTTTTTCAAAATAAGTATAGAGCACAGGGAGCACCACCAGGGTTAATAGGGTTGCCGTGATCAGTCCACCGATCACCACAGTAGCGAGTGGTCGCTGCACTTCCGCTCCGGACCCATTCGAGAGTGCCATGGGTAAAAAGCCCAATGAAGCCACGAGGGCAGTCATCAATACAGGACGTAGGCGTACTTCTGTCCCCTTCAGGACAATATCATTCAGATTCAAGACACCCTCCTTTTTCAGCCGGTTGAACTCAGCAATCAATACAATTCCATTCAAGACAGCCACACCAAACAAGGCGATGAATCCCACCCCTGCTGAAATACTAAACGGCATACCGCGAAGAGAAAGGGCGAGTACACCACCAATTGCAGAAAGAGGAATTGCCGTATAGATCAACAGACCCTGACGGAAAGAGTGAAAGGTGAAATAGAGGAGAAGGAAAATAAGGGAAAGGGCCAGAGGGACTGCAATGATCAACCGTTGCTTAGCTTCCTCAAGATTCTTGAAAGCTCCGCCGTATTTAAGAAAATATCCAGGCTCGAACTTTAGCTTAGCATTGATTTTAGCATTGATTTCACCGACGATGCTCTCCACGTCGCGACCCCGCACATTAAAGCCAACTGCAATACGGCGTTTGGCATCATCGCGCTGAATCTGGTTGGGACCAACGGTGAGTTCTATGCTGGCCAGCTGCTCCATTGGAATTTGCATCCCCGAAGGTGCTGTGACATACAGACCCTTAATGTCCTCAATGCTTTTGCGGTTCTGTTGGTCAAGACGGACAACCAAATCAAAACGCTTTTCATTTTCGTAAACCTTGCCAGCCGATTCTCCGGAGAACCCGCTGCGCAGCACTTGATTTAATTCGTCAATACTAATGCCAAACTGGGCCATTCTCGCCCGATCGTATCGGACGTTGATTTGTGGTAGTCCACCGATAGGCTCAACATATATGTCTTCGGCACCTTTTACAGACCGCGCTATTTTCCCGACCTGGTCTGCATAATCTGCCAGAAGGTCAAGATCTTCGCCATAAATCTTGATCACAACATCCTGTTTAGCCCCGGTCATTAGTTCATTGAAGCGCATTTGAATGGGTTGTTGAAATCCGAAGAGCACCCCGGGTAAGGCCTCATGTAATTTTGAAGCCATCTTATCTGCGATCTCGGTTCTTGACGTGGCGCTGACCCATTCGTTCTTGTCTTTCAAAACGATAATTAAGTCGGCTGCTTCAATGGGCATGGGATCAGTGGGAATCTCGGATGTACCGATCTTGCCAATCACCATTTTCACTTCCGGAAAGTTGTCAAGTAAGATTCGTGAGCTCTTCTGTGTCGTTTCAACAGTCTGTGAAAGTGAACTACCCGTGATAAGCAGAGTCTCAACAGCAAAATCCCCCTCATCCAATTGAGGGATGAACTCGCCACCCATCCGCATGAAGAGAAAAATGCTGAAAGCCAGTAACAAACCGGAGGCTGTTAGCACGATACCCCGTCTTTGAAGGGCAGCAAGTATGGCCGGACGATAAACCCGATGAAAGAATGCAATAATGGTGGCCGAAACATTTTTCTTGTGACCTGTTGTTTTGCTCAGGACCAGGGAGGAGATCATAGGCACGTAGGTGAGCGACAGGATCAGGGCACCGATGATGGCGAATGATACAGTCTGTGCCATGGGGCCAAACATTTTTCCCTCAATGCCAGCAAGCGAAAGGATAGGGAGATAAACTATCAGGATGATGATCTGACCAAAGGCCGCCGATCTCATCATGTTGCTTGCAGCATGCGCAACCTCTTCATCCATTTCTTTTTGTGTAAGCTTTCGCACGAGACCCGAAACCCCCAGGTGATGCATGGTGGCTTCTACGATGATGACCGCGCCATCTACAATCAGTCCAAAGTCAATGGCCCCCAGGCTCATCAGGTTCCCGGATACCCCGAATAAATTCATCATGCTGATGGCAAATAGCATTGCCAATGGTATTAATGAAGCAACCACCAACCCTGCCCTAAGGTTGCCCAGCAGCAAGACAAGGACAAAGACAACAATCAAGGCACCTTCTGCAAGATTTTTGGTTACCGTCGTAATGGCATTGTTAACCAGCTTGGTTCTGTCGAGGTAAGGCTCAATCTCCACTCCATCCGGGAGGGTCTTTTTGATCTGCTCAATTCGTTCCTTGACATTTGCAATAACAAAAGAGGAATTTGCACCTTTGAGCATAAGTACAATGGCACCCACCACTTCACCCTGGTCGTTGTATGTCATAGCACCATAACGTGGTGCGCTTCCAAATCTCACTTCCGCCAGGTTGCGAATAAGGATGGGCAAACCCTGGGTGGTATTCTTCACGACGATCTGCTGGATGTCGTCGAGACTTTCCACCATCCCCTCACTCCGAATGAAATAGGAGTAAGGTTTTCTCTCGATATAGGCGCCACCGGTGTTTTGATTATTTTTTTCAAGGGCCATGAATATTTCCTGGATACTTACATTCATGCTACGCAGCTTGTTGGGATCCAGGGCGATCTCATATTGCTTTACAAATCCACCGAAACTACTGACATCGGCCACACCAGTTGTGCCCAATAGTTGCCTTCTTACAATCCAATCCTGAATGGTGCGTAAATCCATGGCGCTGAATTTTTCTTCAAGACCCTTCTTTGGACGAAGCACATATTGATAGATCTCGCTGAGGCCAGTGGAAAGTGGCGCGATTTCCGGACTGCCCACACCGGATGGGATCATGCTCTTTGCCTGAGACAACCTTTCATTTACCTGCTGCCGTGCCCAGTAAACATCCGTTTTGTCAGTAAAGACTATGGTGACAACGGATAGGCCGAAGCGCGAGAAAGACCGGATCTCCGTAATGCCTGGTATGGTGGCCATCGTCTGCTCCACCGGGAAGGTGACAAGCCGTTCAATTTCGGGAGCGGCCAGAGATGGAGATATGGTGAGTACCTGCACCTGGTTGTTGGTAATGTCCGGCACGGCATCAATGGGCAGCTGGGTAAGTGAGTAACCTCCCCAGATAACCAGGGCGAGTGTCAGCATACCAATAATTATTTTGTTCCTTATAGAAAAGGAGATAATGCCATTAAGCATACGCTTATAACTGTTGAAGGATGAATGTTAAATTTTGGAATAGCCAGAAATACCAACCAAAGAGATGAGTCGGTTGTTACTTCAAGAAAGAAAATTTAACAGCTTCGGGGCGGTTGCCAGATAGAAGCCTGCGGGTTGCTTGGTTTCCCGTCCTGTGTATCAGGAGCAAGTGAGATCAGGTAAAGGATATTTGACTGGTAACTTATGGTCGCGGTGCTTGGCACAATGGACGATATGGTGCCAATCATGCATTCACTGTTGCCGCGAAAGGGGAGCTGCTCATCCCGTGCATAGTCGGCATCGCGTACATTGCCACTGAAATAGTGAAGTGTAATGAAATCCACCAGTGTGATGTCTGGTGACTCCTGGCGATGTTCAATAAAATGAGAAATGAAAATTGGGAGCTTCCACAGCTGGTGAAGCTCTGTAGCCGTGAAGAGATATACGAAGGTGAGCGCTATGGCAATCTTTCTTTTCACAACACAAATATAGGCACAAAGATACAAATCATCAGAATAGCTGCAGGTTTCCGCCTCTTAAGAACTTGGTCAGATCGTAGGGAGGCAGCTCCCGACCAGCCATATACTTCTTCTTTGAGGTACGGAAAAGTTGGTGGATAACATCAGCCAGATTGCCATCACCAGCCATTCTACGACCAAAATGGGTGTCACTTACCGACCCTCCATGCATTGAACTTATCTGACCCCAAACCTTGTCGAATCGATCAGGAAAGTTCTTTAGCAACCAATCCTCAAAAATCTTTGCAATAGAACCGTTTAACCGCACAACAGTCATGCCTGCGGTGAGGGCACCATGATCCGCTGCTGCCTGGATAATTTTTGGAATCTCATGATGATTCATTCCTGGAATGATGGGGGCATTCATCACACCGACCGGGATGCCCGCACTAGCAAGCGCCTCAATTGTCTTTAGCCTCTTTGTTGCACTTGCTGTACGTGGTTCCATGGTGCGCCGTAGTTCTTCATCAAGTGTGGTAATTGAAATCATTACATGGACGAGATGGTCAGACGCCAGATCCGTCAGGATATCAATATCTCGCGTAATAAGGCCGTTTTTGGTAATAATGCTTACCGGATGTCGGTAACGCGCCAGCACCTGCAGCATCTTTCTTGTAAGCTGATGCACACGTTCCTGCGGTTGGTAACAGTCGGTATTGCCTGAAAGCATGATGGGTGCCGCCTGCCAATTGCGATGAAGAAGTTGCTGTTCGAGAATGGCAGGAGCATTCTCTTTGACAATGATCTTGGTTTCAAAATCAAGGCCAGCGCTGAATCCATAGTACTCATGTGTGTTACGCGCATAGCAATACACGCATCCATGCTCGCATCCCTGGTATGGATTCATCGAGAACATCATACCAAGGTCCGGGCTGTCTACCTTATTGATGATCTTCTTGGGATGCTCAATGAATATCTGGGTTGAGGGAGTTTCAAGCAATGGCTCATCAAGCCCTTCAATATGCTCGGCCACATATTGAGCCTTCAGAAACTTGTTTTCTGTCTTAATTTGCGCCCCCCGGCCCTTTAAATAGGATTCATCCACAGCGGGCAATATAGAAAACATGTTTAGTAAATACTAATTTAATTAGCATTGCTACAATATCAGGATACTCCACTTATTGAATTGCAGGATGATATTATCCGGGCAGCGGGCATCCGGTTGCTGATAAAGAGAGAGGACCAGAATCATCCGTCGGTGTCGGGTAATAAGTGGTGGAAGCTCAAGTACAATTTAGATGAGGCAATTCGATCGGGGCATCATACACTATTAACTTTTGGCGGAGCTTACTCAAACCACATTTATGCTGTCGCGGCTGCGGCACATGAGTTGGGTTTGAAAAGTATTGGTATCATCAGGGGAGAAGAAAACTTGCCGCGCAACCATACGCTTGCTTTTGCCCGCGATCACGGAATGATACTCCAATATATTTCGCGGGAACTGTATCGACAAAAAAATGACGACGCATTCATAACGAAATTGCATGACCAGTTTGGAGGGTTCTATCTCCTTCCGGAAGGAGGCACTAACGACCTCGCGTTGAAAGGCTGTTCAGAGTTTGCCACGCAAATCAAAGCCCAATCAGAATTCGATTACTTGTGCTTGCCTGTTGGTACGGGAGGAACAATGGCTGGAATGATCGCCGGCTTAAAGGGTGGCCACAACATAATTGGATTTTCCGTGTTGAAGAATGGCACATACTTACAAGAAGAAGTCAGTGGGCTTCTGAAAAACTTTTCACCGCCTGCCTATGCGAACTGGCAAATTGAAATGGAGTATCATTTTGGCGGATATGCCAAAAAAACAAGAGCACTGGATGATTTTATCTCTTTCATGTGGGGGAAGCATCATTTGCCGTTGGAACCTGTTTACACCGGAAAGATGATGTTTGGCGTGTATGACATGATGCTGAAAGGTCGTTTCAATGCTTCTTCGACTGTTATGATCTTACATACCGGCGGCCTGCAGGGACAAACATCTTTATCCGAATAAATCCTCAAAGACTTCAGTCAATTTTCCGAACATCTTTATTTTTATTTTAGTCCTGGGACCTGCAGGTTTTTGATTGAACTTCGACACATGGATTTCTTCAAAACCAAGTTTCTCTGCTTCAGAAATTCTTTGTTCTATCCGGTTGACAGCGCGTAATTCTCCCCCAAGCCCCACTTCCGCCGCAAAACAAACTTTATCGGAGATCGCAATTTCTTCCAATGAAGAAATGATGGAGATGCACACCGCGAGATCAATGGCTGGGTCTTCCACGCGGATGCCACCCGCCATGTTGAGGAAGACATCTTGTGTGCCCATTCTGAATCCACATCGTTTTTCCAGGACCGCCAGCAACATGTTCAAACGCTTTTGATCGAAGCCGGTGGGAGTGCGTTGAGGGGTTCCGTAGGATGCAGGGCTCACGAGAGATTGCACTTCTATCAGCAATGGCCGATTGCCTTCCAGGGTGGCGCCAATGGTTGCACCGGCATGCGGACTGTCTTTCTGTGATATCAGTATTTCGGAGGGATTGCTCACCTCCCGCAATCCCGTTCCTAGCATTTCATAGATACCAATGTCTGACGCCGAGCCGAATCGATTCTTGGTTGTTCGCAAAATCCGATAGGCAAGATGCTGGTCTCCCTCAAATTGCAGCACCGTGTCCACCATATGTTCGAGCACCTTGGGTCCGGCCAATGTTCCATCTTTGGTAATGTGGCCAACGAGGAAGACGGGGGTATTCGTCTCCTTGGCGAACTTCATGAGTTCAGCAGCACATTGACGCACCTGGGCAATGCTGCCTGGGGCGCTTTCCAACATGGGTGAATACAATGTTTGGATTGAATCAATGATTACCAATTGGGGATTTTGCGACTCGATGGCCAGGAAAATATTCTTCGTATTCGTTTCGGCAAGTATAAAGAACTGTTTGGCAGCCGCATGCTTTGGCGAAATACGTTCTGCACGCATCTTGATTTGCTGTTCACTTTCTTCACCGGATACATATAACACTTTCAGGTTTTTGAGGGCCAATCCGATCTGCAACATCAGGGTTGACTTGCCTATACCGGGTTCTCCGCCGATGAGGACCATGGAACCAGGAACAATACCTCCACCCAGTGCGCGATCCAACTCCTGATCATGAGATGGAATCCGGATTTCATTGCCTGATTCAATTTCATTCAACAATTTTGGTTGTACCGTTTTGGAGCGACTACTTTCCTGTCGCCAGTCATTCTTAGCGCCTTCAGGGCTCACCACTTCTTCCACAAACGAATTCCATGTTCCGCAGGATGGACATTTGCCAAGCCACTTCGAAGCCTCATAGCCGCAGCTTTGACAGAAGAATTGAGATTTTGTTTTGGACATTGAGAAAAGTGAAGAATCAAAAGTAATCTTACACACCGACTTTAAGGATAATTGATTTGACTTATTTTGCCGGAACCTAACCAAACACATGCCCTATGAACAGACTATTCTGGGTCCTGCTCATTCTTTTCCCGATAACAGCCATGGCTCAAAAACCACCGATAAAGTTTGGTGATGTGTCAATCGACGAATTGAAAATGATTCGATATGACAAGGATACTTCTG
>JANYHW010000082.1 GCA_025358885.1 Cytophagales bacterium
ATTGCCATGATGGCACTTGATTTCAAACCGGGAGATGAAGTGATACTGCCCGTGCACACCTATGTGGCCACCGCAGAAGCTATTGCCCTTCTTCATCTTGTGCCTGTTTTTGTGGATGTAGATGAAAGCTCATTTACATTGGATGTGAGCCAAGTGGAGAGCCGAATTACAAAAAGGACTGTCGCCATCGTACCGGAGCACCTGTACGGCCAATGTGCAGCGATGAGTCCTATCATGGAGTTGGCCATGCGATATAAATTGCACGTAATTGAAGATGTGGCACAGGCATTGGGGGCAGACTATGTTTTTTCCAATGGAACCTCCGCAAAAGCAGGTACGCTGGGCATCATCGGATCAAGCTCATTCTTTCCGTCAAAAAACCTTGGCGCTTTTGGTGACGGTGGCGCATTGTTTACACATGATAAACAGCTTGCGGAGAAAATGCGAATGATTGCCAATCATGGCCAGAAAAAGAAATACCATCATGATCTTATAGGGATCAACAGCAGGCTCGATACCCTTCAGGCTGCGATCCTCCAGGTGAAACTTCCGCACCTTGACGGGTATGCAAAGAGGCGAAGAGCGGTGGCCGATTACTATGATACACACCTGGGCGACGTGGCTTTTATCACCACCCCCTCCAGGGTTCCATACTCAACCCATGTGTTTCATCAATATACGGTTGCGGTCAACAGAATTGACCGTGACGCATTTAAATCCTATCTTCAGGATAAGGGTATTCCTACCATGATTTATTATCCGATGCCATTGCATTTTCAGAAGGCATATCAAAAGGAGGGTTTTGGGCCTGGCTCATTTCCTGTTTCAGAAAAATTGTCCCTGACCGTCATTTCACTGCCGGTTCACACAGAGATAGAAGAAGACCAGTTGTCTTATATTTGCGACTGCATTAAACGTTTCCATTGAGTACGATGAACGAAGGTTCTTCTTTCTTTGCCCATGAGACTGCCGTAATTGATCCCGGTTGTAAGATTGGTGATGGAACAAAGATCTGGCACTTTACCCACATCATGCCACAATGCAAGATTGGCAAGAATTGCAACCTTGGGCAAAATGTCGTGGTATCACCCGAAGTGATACTGGGAAACAATGTGAAGGTGCAAAACAATGTCTCGATTTATACCGGAGTAACCTGTGAAGATGATGTGTTTCTGGGGCCGTCGATGGTTTTTACAAATGTGACCAATCCTCGGAGTGCCGTGAACCGCAGGGGAAAATATGAAAAGACCGTCGTTAAAAAAGGTGCCTCCATCGGGGCCAATGCCACCATTGTTTGTGGTCATTCCATCGGCTCCTATGCCTTCATTGGTGCCGGTACCGTGGTAACGAAGGACATTCCTGATTATGCCCTTGTTGTGGGTAATCCGGGTCGCCAAATTGGATGGATGAGTGAATTTGGGCATCGGCTGAGTTTTGATAAAAAGGGCTCGGCCACTTGTCCCGAGAGTAATGAACATTATGAACTTATAGAGGGCAGAGTAAGAAAGTCATGAAAAATTTTGCATTGATAGGGGTGGCAGGATTTATTTCCCCACGGCATCTTCAGGCGATCAAGGATACGGGCAACAACCTGGTAGCTGCCCTTGACCGCTTTGACAGTGTGGGCATCATGGATTCCTATTTTCCAAATGCCGATTTCTTTACTGAGTTTGAAAGGTTTGATCGCCACCTTGAGAAATTGAGGAGGCAGGGTAAAAAAATTGACTACGTTTCGATATGTTCACCTAATTATCTTCATGACTCTCACATTCGGTTTGCGCTGCGGCATCAGGCTGATGCTATTTGCGAAAAACCCCTTGTGCTTAATCCCTGGAACCTGGATGCGCTTGCTGAAATAGAACAGGAGACGGGCAGGAAAGTCTACACAATACTACAATTGAGACTGCATCCTGTCATTCAGGAACTGAAGAGGCAGGTTGAAGCATCTCCAAAGGACAAACATTTTCATGTTGATTTGACATACGTAACCTCCCGCGGCAGTTGGTATCACAGAAGCTGGAAAGGAGAAGAGTCAAAATCAGGGGGAATTGCCACCAACATTGGGATTCATTTTTTTGATATGCTGCTTTGGATTTTTGGCGGCATCAAAGGCAATCAGGCGGAGGTTGTTGAGGATGACCATGCTTCTGGTCTGCTTGAATTGGAGCGTGCAAAGGTTAAGTGGTCCTTGAGCATCAATGCTGACCATTTGCCGGCTGATGTGAAACAAAAAGGTAAAAGAACCTATCGGTCATTGAAGATCGAAGGAAAAGAGACGGAGTTCAGTGATGGATTCACAGATCTTCATACCAAATGTTACGAAGGTATCTTGGCCAATCATGGTTTTGGTATTGATGACGCCAGACCCTCAGTTGAAGCTGTCTACCAACTAAGAAAATCCAAGTAGGTGAAAATAACCCAAACTCCCTTTGAAGGCCTCCTGATTGTTGAGCCCAGGATTTTTGAGGACGAGCGAGGGTATTTCTTTGAATCCTACAACCATCAGTCTTTTGTGGCAGCCGGGATTGACATGAATTTTGTGCAGGACAATCA
>JANYHW010000086.1 GCA_025358885.1 Cytophagales bacterium
GGGAACTGTGCCATCCCAGGCACAGAAGCCAGCAAGGTCTGCACGCCTCGAATGGCTGCGTTGTAACCGATCGCGTCATCTGCACTCGCAGCTTCGCCGGCAATCGTGCCACCTGTGCCCAAAACCACTATTTTTTGATGAATCACTTGCAAACTTCTAAAAACTGATTAAAAATACAGTTACTGGTTATTAATCCAGTTAACTCTTCCGCTTACCCAAGGAGTCAGCATGATGGATCAGACCCCCTACCCAGTCAAACTAACCGCTCGCCAGCAACAGATTCTGGAACTCATCCAAAGTGCCATCGCACGCACTGGTGCGCCACCAACCCGTGCTGAAATTGCCACCGAGCTAGGCTTCAAGTCCGCCAACAGAGGCGTGTGGTCCGAAATTCTTTGAAAATCTTCCTGTGTAATTTTCACCCCAACCGATTTGGCCATCGCAATGAGGTGGAGAACAGCATTGGTTGATCCGCCAAGAATCATGACAATGGCAATTGCATTTTCAAATGCCTTGAACGTCATGATATCACGTGGCTTGATATCTTTCTGAAGAAGATTCAGAATTGCTTTGGCCGCCTCATGACATTCTTTTGATTTCTCTTTCCCGAGGGCAGGAAATGAAGATGAGCCTGGCAATGCCATGCCCAGGGCTTCGATAGCCGCGGCCATGGTGTTGGCGGTATACATGCCACCACAAGCGCCGGCACCGGGACAGGAGTTCCTGATAATGCCTTTGAAGTCTTCTTCTGAAAGTTTGTTCGAAAGTTTTTCACCCAACGCCTCAAACGCCGACACAATATTTAATGCCTTCCCCTTCCAATGTCCTCCGGCGATGGAGCCGCCATATACCATGATGGCAGGACGGTTAAGCCTTCCCATGGCAATGAGTGAGCCGGGCATATTCTTATCGCAACCCACGACTGCAATCAAGGCGTCGTAGTATTGAGCACCACATACAGTCTCTATGGAGTCTGCTATTACTTCACGGCTTACGAGAGAATAACGCATGCCTTCCGTTCCATTGGCAATGCCATCGCTCACCCCGATCGTATGGAATATGAGTCCAACCAATTCCTGGTCCCACACCGCCTGCTTCACTTCACCAGCCAGTGCATTGAGGTGCATGTTGCAAGTGTTGCCATCATAGCCGGTACTAACAATCCCCACCTGTGCCTTGGTCAAATCGTGCTCCGTCAGTCCAATGCCATACAGCATAGCCTGGGAAGCGGGCAACGTCGGATCCTGGGTAATGGTTTTGCTGTATTTGTTGAGTTCCATTATAAATCAGTGTGGATGCACCTTATACAATTACATAACTATAGCTCTTATCCAATACAATACTCTGGTACGCTTCCTGTATCACAACCCCCAGGGATTTCTTCCATGGCTTTTGAAACGCCTGTCCTTCGATTGATTCTATGGTGGTGATCTCCGCGGCCGTGCCGCAGAAGAATGCGCTGTCTGCTTCGAACAGTTCTTCAGGTCGGAAATATTTTTCTTCTACGATGATGTCCAGTTCGCGGCAAATCTCGAGGACTGTATGGCGTGTGATGCCCGGCAGAATGTTGCCGAGAGGCGGAGTATACAACACATTGTCCTTCTCATAGAAGAAATTGGCTCCGGGCCCTTCCGCCACGAAGCCATTCATATCCAGCATGAGTGCCTCATCAAAGCCGCGTTCCTTCGCTTCCATGGTGGCCATGATGGAGTTGACGTAATGACCACAGGCCTTTGCTTCGACTTTTAATGATTTTGGATTAGGTCGTTGGAATGAAGAGATACAAACACGCAGGGAGGCATGACTGAAATACTTTCCCCAGTCCCATGCAGCGATCATGACGGAGACTTCCTTTGGAGCCGTCAGCGACATGTTGGGGCCAGAAGTAACCAATGGTCGCAGGTAAGCGTTGGATAAGCCGTTCTTTTCGAGCAGCTGATAAGAAAGCTGGGTCAATTCTTCGACACTGTACGTCATCGGTATACCCAACAAATTGCAGCTGTGCTTCAATCGTTCGAAGTGTTCATGGGGTTTAAAGATCTTCGTGCCATTGATGGTTTGGTAGGCACGGATGCCCTCAAAGACACCATAGCCATAGTGCAGTGTCTGGCTGAAAGGATCTATCCTGGCATCTACTGCCTTGACAAATTTTCCATCGAGAAAAAGAATTGTGTTTTCGTTGTAATACATATCGTTTTAGAACAATCGTTAGTTTGTTACTCCTTATAGAAAACAAAACCGCCCCGATTGAGTCGAGGCGGTTGAAGATTCTGTGATAGGTTCAGATCAGCACCACCCCGCCGGTTGCAGAATAATGATGATACCCAGCACAAGAACACGGCAAATCCCGAGTACCCACGTATTGACTTCTGCTTTCGTTCTGTTGAGATTCACTTTGATCATGCTGTAGTACTACAAGGATGGAAAAAAATGTGAAGACATTCTATTCTTTCACGATAAAAATTTTGAACCATGGCATAACGAATGTTAGGTAAGGCCGGTCCTTCGAACTGAGTTTTCGTTAGCTTTGATGATCACATTTCAATAAATAGTTATGAAATCTTCACGAAGAATCTTTTTGGGAACCGCAGCTTTGGCCACCGCAGGCACCTTGACTAGCTTTGCTCCCAAACCTGCAAAAAAGATGCTCCTGCACCATGTTTTCTTCTGGCTGAAGAACCCCGCCTCCGCCGAAGACCGCAACAAATTAATAGAAGGCTTGCGCACCCTTAGCAAAATAGATAGTGTTCGCGAACTCCACATCGGCGTACCTGCCGACACCGAAAAGCGACCTGTGGTGGAGAACTCATACAGCGTGTCTGAACTGATGTTTTTCGATGACACCCCCGGACAAGCCACGTATCAGGAGCATCCCATTCATAAAAAGTTTGTAGAGGATCATTCGGCTCTTTGGGAAAAAGTAGTTGTATTTGATTCCATGGATGTGTAGGACGCATTGTGCATGACACCAGAAATCAGTTTTCATCCGGGCACTGTCGTTGACAAGCCCTTGTTCTCCATTCTGATTCCTTCATGGAACAATCTCTCCTATTTAAAGACCTGCATTGAAAGTATCCGGAAGAACTCCACTCACAAACATCAAATTATTATTCATGTCAATGAAGGCAGTGATGGAACTCTCGAATGGGTAAAATCGCAATCCCTCGATTATTCACTCTCAAAAACTAATGCAGGCGTGTGTTATGGCTTCAACGCACCTTCCGCGCTGGCTACTGCAGATTATATTTTGCTGTCCGATGATGATTTCTATTTCGCGCCGGGTTGGGATAAGATTCTCTGGGACGAAGTACAAAAGTCGAATCAATCCTATTTCTGCATCTCCGGAACGATGATCGAGCACAAACGATCCAGAAATTCATGCGCCATTGCTCCCCATGATTTCGGCAAGACAACGGAACAATTTGATGAAAAGAGATTCCTGCTGGAATTCGATAAGATCCCTTTTCCCGACTGGCATGGCAGCAACTGGTATCCCCTTGTACTTCCCAGGGCCGTATGGACACTCATCGGTGGGCTGAGCACGGAATTTTCTCCCGGCATGGGCTCCGATCCGGATATGATGATGAAACTCTGGCAGGCAGGTGTACGCTATTATAAAGGAGTGAGTGCCTCCAGGGTGTATCACTTCGGCTCAAAGACGACCGCCCGCATTGTGCACAACAACGGGAACAAGCAATTTTTGCAGAAATGGGGGATTTCCATTTCTACACTTAATAAATATTATTTGAAAATGGGGGAATCGTTCAAGGGAATGTCTGACGACCCCAATTCAACGGCGGGCTTTCAGTTTCGGCTTCTGAGAGACCGTGTGAAGAAAATTATTGGAATGTCTTAGGCTTAGCAGTCTACCACCCGCTCTTAATCACCTGGCAGATGTAATCAACATCTTTCACGCCCATGTGCATGTGAAGAGGAAGTACGATGTAGTTTTCTTCAATGGCATCCATGTTAGGCAGATCATCCCTTCGGCCACCCAGCACGGTGTAACGATCATTCCGGTAATGTACTTGTCCCGATTCAATTTTGTGATCGCGGAGTTTGTTCATGAAATCCTGGCGTCGTTCGACGATGGCCGTGCACAGCCAGGCAGCATGCGTGCGATCTGTCGCCTGTGCGCCGATCAGATTGATGTCTTTGTTTCCGGCCAGGCCGCGTTTGTACGCCTGAAATAAATTCTGCCGGTAAGCGAGTGTCTGATCAAATTCGTGGAGGCCGGCAAGCCCCATAGCCGCACCAATGTCTGTCATTTGATATTTATAGCCTACCTCCCAGATATCATTTTCCCATGTTCCTTTTTGTTTGTTCGATCGGTCAATTCCAAACCAGCGGATGCGTTCGGCTTTGGCTACCATGGAATGATCCTGAACAATAAGCATCCCCCCGTCGCCGGTGGTGATCGATTTGATGGCCTGGAACGAAAACATAGTGAAAGGAGAAATCTGGCCAATGCTTTTTCCCTTGTACGTGGCTCCCAATGAGTGGGCGGCGTCTTCAATAACAGGAATGTTATACTCCGCCCCGATGGCCATCAGTTCATCCATATCACAAGGCAGTCCGCCGTAATGCACGCAGACAATCGCCTTTGTTTTTTCATTTACCAGTTCACGGACATGACTCACATTAATATTAAGTGTGGCAGGGTCAACATCTGCAAAGCGGAATTTGACACCCATGTAGAGAAACGGGATGGTGGTGGCGGTACATGTAAACACAGGGGTGATGACCTCGTCCCCTTCTTTCAGGTCGGCAAGAATGTAGGCCAAATGCAGGGCATCCGTGCCGGAACCCACCGCCAATGCCTTTCCCGCGCCTCCAAATTTCTCTTCAAACTCCTTTTCAAACTGCGCCACCCGCGGCCCTTGTCCGATCCACCGGCTTTGTAAAACTTCCGTTACCGCTTCAATGGCTTTCCTGGGCACATGGGGGTAAAATAGCATGATGCCTTCCCCTTCCTGCATCACCGGAAGCTCATTCATGGGCTTTTCTTTCTGCACGAGTTTCATAATTAGAGGGCAAAAGTAAAAAAATAAACCCCTCCGTGCGAACACGAAGGGGTTAAGAGTTGCAGGCTTGCCGCCGAAAGCTCAGCAAGGGTGGAACTGTTACTATGTCATCAAAGATTTGGCTGAGGCGTTGTTCTCAGGTAAGGCTTGATCCTCTTGTGCCCTTTCGGGAACTTAGCGGCGATGTCTTCGTCTTTGACAGCGGCCGTGATGATGACGTCCTGACCTTGTTTCCAGTCGGCAGGGGTGGCCACACTGTATTTTGCTGTGAGTTGGAGGCTGTCGATCACCCTGAGGATTTCATCAAAGTTGCGGCCCGTGGCGGCAGGATAAGTAATCGTCAGCTTGACCTTCTTATCTGGTCCGATCACAAATACAGAGCGCACGGTAAATTTATCGCTCACTTCCGGGTGGATCATATCATACAATTTGGCAACGTCAAACTTTGGATCTGCGATGATGGGGAAATTCACCACAGTATGTTGCGTTTCATTGATATCACCAATCCATTGCTTGTGTGATTCAACCGGGTCCACACTGAGAGCCACGACTTTGGTGTTTCTTTTGTCGAATTCCGCGCGGAGTTTTGCAACGGCGCCCAGTTCCGTGGTGCATACCGGTGTGAAGTCGGCAGGGTGAGAGAACAATACTCCCCAGCAGTCGCCCAGCCATTTGTGAAATTGAATGTCTCCTTCTGATGTCGCCGCCTGAAAGTCGGGCGCGATGTCTCCCAATCGAATTGCCATAATAATTTGTTTTTGTTGTGGAGTGCAAATATAAACCTAAAGTCTACTAACTTACTAGATTTATAATTTACTTTATTTTCCCAGGTCCCGTTGTCGCTTGACGATATGGGCCAGGGTACTGCGGGAGAGCACTTTTAGGGTTTCGTCGCGGACGCCGGTGAACGCGTCGCGGATACCGCACGTCACTTCGTCGCGGCACTCTTCGCAGCGCTCATAGTAGTTGATGGAAACGCAGGGGAGCATGGAAATGGCGCCGTCCATGAGGCGGATGATCTCCACCAGGTTGACGTCTTCGGGCTTTTTATATAAATAGTAGCCTCCCCCCTTCCCTTTCTTACTGTGGAGGATTTTGGCATTTCTCATTTCCAGGAGGATAGCTTCGAGGAATTTCTTGGGAATGTGCTGTGCGTCGGCGATATCCTGGATGTGGACAGGACCCTGTTGGTATCGTTCCGCGAGGTAAACCAGCGCGTGGATGGCGTACTTACATTTTTTTGATAGCATAAAAGTAGGTTCAAGTTATACTTTTTAGGAATAATTCTACTTTTACGTCGAATCGGGTGCTGGACCCTGGCTGTTGGGAAAGTAATCCAATGGTCTTGACACCGTGTTCAAATTCAGATTCGCCGAGGTAGCTCAGGGGTAGAGCAGCTGATTCGTAATCAGCAGGTCAGGGGTTCAAATCCCCTTCTCGGCTCTTTATTATCAGCCAGTTACGAGTCTTGTCGTGATTGGCTTTTTTGTTTTTTAAAGTCTTTTTAAAGTGGTTAGAAGTTTCTGCTTGTTACTATGATCGCATGGCTGGTTGGTAATTGAACAACGAACTATTTCAGTATCTACTTCTTAGGAACCTTCTTCTTAATCGGAAACTCAAATCCCATCCTCATAATCAACCAATCCGGGTAAGGTGTCTGATTCTCAATATTCCAGATTCGGTATAATGTCTGCACGTTCCCACGAATGCCTTTATAAACCTGAAAATCCGTTTTAAATCCC
The DNA here is from genome assembly GCA_025358885.1 of Cytophagales bacterium. Classification (GTDB taxonomy): domain Bacteria; phylum Bacteroidota; class Bacteroidia; order Cytophagales; family Cyclobacteriaceae; genus ELB16-189. Next base: position 6,767 of record JANYHW010000086.1, read on the forward strand.
ATGGCCACGTTCCACTCCCACAACCTACGACTTGAATCCGTTGGTCCTGCCCCCGGATTTTGCTGGGGGATCATGGCATTTATATATTCCGCTTCAGCCCCGCTCAAACACGCGCTCGATCACGAAGCGGAATTTGATATCGTAATCAATCTTCTCGAAGTCCACATCCCAGAAAATACGCTTATTGAAAACAGGCTTTTCTTTTTCAGACATGATGCAAAGGTAAGCGATATCCGAAATAAATAGAGAAGGGTTCTTTGATGGTGGCGGCCAATGCCTCCTGTAAAGCATTCACAAAATCCGTTACCCAGCCGCTGCGGTTATCGTTGTGGCGATAAGAGATGAAAATGTCGTATTCGAAGGTAGGGTAAAGGAGGGCATTGATTCAAATATAGTAACTCATTAACTCAAACGGGGTTTTCATAATCAATACTTTATGGCGAGCTAATCTGTAGACTGAAGTCCCATCGCTTCCACCAGGTTCTTAAATCTTTTATCATGGTGAAGGGGTTTGTAGAGTGGCTCGACATTAATATATACTAAGTTTCCTTCCCTGTTTTTATGGGCTCTCTGCAGGTATTGAATCGCTTTCTCGTGGT
>JANYHW010000229.1 GCA_025358885.1 Cytophagales bacterium
CCGTCTTTAGAATCACTTAACTATTGCGACCAATCACCCAATACAATACCATGGCCAAAATAATACCTCCAATGACGGCCAAGGCAATCTTGCCGGCGCTATAAGGACGCTGACCTTGTACCTCCCCTGTGCGCGCATTAATGATAAATTGATAGAGCTTGTTTTGAAATCGATAAGCGCTGATCCATACGGGCAGCAGGACGTATTTGAATTTGGGATTCCGATATGTGGTATCCACGGATTGAATCCTTTGCCGATTGCCACCGATGTCCTGCTGAACACTGGCAGTAATATGGCTATCCATCCGTGATTTTGCTTCCACGTAGGCCGTTCTCAAATCAACCTGAAAGGTTTCGGTTCTGAAACCACTCAAATACTGATCATTGTATGCGACCACATTTTTCAAGTCCCAGGGCTCAAGGGCTCGCAGAATATTTTTAGGCAATGAAGTTGTTGCTTCAATCAACAAATCGTCAAAAGAATTACTAACATGGCCCGACACATAATTCCAGTTAGTTATTATTTCGGAATGTTGCTCACTTTGACCATTGCTGTTCGTCCGCGTAACGGTTCTGGTGGAATCTATGCCGCGCTCGCCCTGGTAGTTTGATTCTGTTTCACAGTCAAAAGTCCAGAAAGGCAAATACATGCCATTCAACCGGTCGGCCCTGTCAGCATAGTTGGCAAGTTCAGCAGGAGCAAACCACAATGCCTTCAGCCAATTCCTGAAATTCCCTTTCGCCTTCTGGTCATCAATTCCAAAAGGCAAAAGATATTCGGGTTTATAAATAGTCGAGGAACTTCCGTTCCTAAGAACAAAAGGTGTGGCGCAAAACGGACATTTATCAGCAGTTATCGAGGGGTTCACGGTGGACGTCGCCCCGCAGGACTCACACTTGATGGTGGTGACCGTTACTTTGGTTGTTCCTTCTACTTGCTTTGCTAGAAAATCCTCCAGGTTATGCTCAACAATTCCTGCCTGGGCTGATTGAACGATCTCATTCTCAGCGTGACAATACTGGCATACTAACTTAATCGTACCTGGTTTGTATGATAACAATGCGCCGCAACTTTTACATGCCATCTCATTCTTGATAGAGATTGGCTCCTGAGAAGAATCACTCATTGTATTTGTCTAATAGATCAAGCCCAACATCGGAACAGCATCTACTTGGGGAGGGGAGGCGGTGCTGAAGTGAACACAGCCGCAAGCTCACTGACATCACCCGCCTTTATCCAAGCACCCATACCTTGTTTCCAAACCAGTGTCTCTCTTGTAAACGTTCCCTGTGCAACCATTTGCTTCAACAAGTCCTGATTGAATGGTCCTTCCTGCGCACCGCCAACAGCAACAAAGTAAGGTGATTGCCCGGGCAGAGGGGGTGGACCATCCTGTCTTGGTTGGTTTTGACCTTGATTCATGGCCTGGGCCATCTGACCTGCCATCGCAAAGCCCATACCGAGACCCATTCCTTCGCCGGCAACACCACCCGGGTTCTTGGCAGCCGCTTCCATAGCATTGGCAGCCTGAAACTGTGTGTACTGATTTAGATTCCCCAGAATGCCCATACTGCTGCGCTTGTCGAGTGCAGCCTCAACTTCCTGAGGCAATGAAATGTTCTCGACCAAGAATTTGGTTAGCTCCAACCCAAGCTCACCGAATTCCGGGTTGATCTTTCCCGCTACAAATTTTGACAGCTCATCGTAGTTTGCGGCAAGGTCCAGGGCCGGAATCTTGCTTTCACCAATGGCATCCGTAAATCGCGTAATGATAAGATTGCGCAATTGGTCTGACACCTCCTCGGTTGTAAACTGCGATTGGGTACCGGCGATCTCTTTGATAAATTTTCCTGCGTCGTGTACCCGGATGGCATAGTTACCAAATGCGCGCAACCGAATCGGACCAAACTCCGCGTCGCGAAGCATGATCGGGTTCTTCGTGCCCCACTTTTGGTCCACAAACTGCTTGGCATTAATGAAATAGACCTCCGCTTTGAACGGGCTGTTAAACCCGTATTTCCAGCCCATCAGTGTCGATAGGACAGGCATGTTCTGCGTGGTGAGTGTAAACAGTCCGGGAGCGTAGACATCAGCAATCTTGCCCTCGTTAACAAAGACGGCGGTCTGGCTCTCACGCACGGTAAGCTTCGCACCAACTTTGATCTCATTCTGGAATCGCGGGAAGCGCCAGACCATTGTATTCGCGCTATCATCCGTCCATTCAATTATGTCAATTAATTCATGTTTTACTTTGTCAAACAGGCCCATAGCAAAGGAGTTTTTAGTGGATTAAAATCGGATTTGAAATTTAACTGCTTTTTTCTGAAATAAATAGCACAAGTAAACCAAATACATCTGGTCGCATCGGGGTCGGGATGGCAGTATTGGAGACAGCAGAGTAGCCAAACGCGATCAGAACCCTGGTCTTCTCCAGTCGCATGTAAATGCTCTCATCATTGGCGGGCCTTGCTTCAAACGTTACAGAAGTGATATTGGAGAAAAGAAAATTTCCTTCGCTTGTGATTGGCAGGGAGTAATTGCTATTCCATCATGGTCAAAGGGATTGCAATCGATGGTATCGACTTTCATGTAAGGTCGGCATCATTTCCATCCGGATTTGCTTTTGAATTCAGTATTTTGGCAATCCTTTTTTGGATCGAACCTTTGTTTGCTATGGCACATGACCTTAAGTAAGAAAAACCGCACCATCACCATCCTCATACTCGGACTGCTCTCCGCGCTGGGACCCTTTTCCATTGATATGTACCTGCCGGGATTTCCAGTGATTGCCGCAGACTTGCACACTACCATAGAGCAGGTCGCTTATTCACTCTCCAGCTTCTTTATCGGTATCAGCCTGGGCCAATTGATATATGGTCCACTCCTGGATCGGTTTGGAAGAAAGAGGCCCTTGTACGCCGGACTTGTAGTCTATATACTCGCATCCATTGGATGTGCACTGGCACCTACCATCGAAGTGCTGATTGTCTTTAGATTATTTCAGGCATTGGGCGGCTGCGTGGGAATGGTGGCTCCAAGGGCCATGGTGCGGGATGTGTTTCCATTGAAAGAAAATGCGAAGATCTTTTCCCTGTTGATCTTGATCCTTGGTATTTCCCCCATCATTGCGCCGACGGCAGGAAGTTACGTCATCGGGGCATTTGGGTGGAGTCACGTTTTTACGGTATTGACGATGGTGTCCACACTGATACTGCTTGTCGTCATTTACTGGCTGCCTGAGAGCAGGCAGCCGGACCCGAGTTTCTCGCTCAGACCCAAAGCCATCATTTCCAGCTTTGTGATCGTCATCAGGGAGCCTCAGTTCTATACCTATGCATTGGCAGGGGGTATTTCATCCGCTGGTCTCTTCGCTTACCTCGCTGGCTCTCCCTTTGTTTTTATGGAACTATTCCATGCGACGGAGCAGCAATATGGAATGGTGTTTGGGCTCATCGCGGCGGGACTGATCACGTGCAGCCAATTGAATACACTATTACTGAGGAAATTCACCAGCGTACAGATCATCAATGTGGTGTTGTTCCTTCAAACCATGGTGGGCATATCCCTTCTTGCAGGAACCTTGTTGAGCGACCTTGGGCTTTACTCTACAATCTTTCTGATCTTCCTGTTCCTGAGCTGCCAGGGATTCAATTTTCCAAATTCGTCTGCGTTGTCCATGGCTCCATTTACCAGGGAAGCTGGAAGCGCTTCTGCATTGATGGGCGCACTACAGATGGGTTTTGGATCGCTGGCTTCGGCACTGGTTGGTATCACCAGTGATGGCACAGCGGTGCCGATGGCAGGCATCATGGCTGGTTGTGCTTTCATTGGATTTGTGATCCTTATGCTGGGTCACAGACGGATCAGATTCAAGGCAAAGGAACGCGACATCGAAGCGCAGGCACTTGATATGATTAAGAAATACTAAGAATATAGTGACAAGTGATTAATTAGTGAACTGAATTCTGTTGACTTTGGATGTTAACCATTGGGCCTGAAGAGTTGCCTGTGCCAGGCTGGCCATCTCAAAAGCTGAATTAGACCAATGGAAGTTGCTTTTTGCAATATTCAATAATCATATATTACCTAGTCCTACTTTGTCAAGTTACCCATTTTAACTGATTTTGGATTTGCTTTTGATATCGAGGTATTGCGTCCAGAAGTTTTTCGATGACCTGTTCAATAGATGACAATGTGTTAATGGTAGCATTGACAAGTTCCTGGAGT
>JANYHW010000016.1 GCA_025358885.1 Cytophagales bacterium
CATTGAAGGGTGCCATGGGCTCCTTGGTCTTGCGGTTCTTCACCAATTCGATGCATCCCAATAGTCCGGTGTTCCTGAAGTCGCCAATGCTGGGATGGCGTTTCTTCATTTCTTCTACCTTGTGATCGACGTATTTGCCCATGGTGGCCGCATTCTCCACCATATGCTCCTCTTCATAGATTTTCAACACTTCCAAAGCTGCAGCACATCCAACCGGGTGGGCTGAATACGTGAGGCCGAGCATGAGAGGACGGTCGTTATAGTGTGCTGCAATCTTGTCACTTACAATCAACGCGCCAAAAGGAACATACCCTGAGGTAATCCCTTTCGCGGTGGCAATCATGTCAGGCACCACTTCGGCGTTGTCCATTCCAAACCACTTGCCCGTCCTACCAAATCCACTCATAACTTCATCTGCGATTAACAAAATTCCATGTTTATCGCATAACGCCCGGATCTTCTTAAGATAATCTGGAGGGTACTTGATACAACCCGATGACCCGCTCTCCCCTTCCATCAGGATGGCTGCAATATTTTCCGGACCTTCAAATTCAACGATGCGCTCGACATGACTCACACATTCCCTTGCGCACGAAGTTATCTCCTTTCCAAAAGGACAACGGTAGCAATAGGGATCTTCTACATGGATGATATTGGGAACCTGTTGTGCATCGGAGGGCAATTTCCGGGGATCCCCACCCGCGGACATGGCTCCGTAAGATGCCCCGTGAAAGGCCCTGTATTTAGCAATAATCTTATGACGCCCGGTATAAAGTCGTGCGAGTTTGATTGCATTCTCAATCGCTGTTGCACCACAGACAGTAAATAATGCCTTGTTGAGTCCTTTCGGCGTAACCGACGCCAGTTTCTTGCCCAGTTCACCCCTCACCCTGGTCACACAACTTGGTGTGACATAACTTACTTGTTGCATCTGGTCGACAACCGCCTGGGTGACCCGCTGATTTCCATGACCGAGGTTGACGTTCATCAGTCCGGAAGAAAAATCCAGGTAGCGCTTTCCATCATAATCGTATAGGTACACACCTTCGCCGTACTTAATGGCGATTGGCGCAATGCCTTTTTGTTTGCTCCAGGAGAATAATGTGTAGTCAAGATTGTCCTGGATGATTTCCTGGGATTCCGAGACTGTTTTGGTTTCCGCACTCATGATCACTGTTGTTGGTTATTTGTTGTTCGGGTCATCTAACATTTAGCATTCAACACCTAATATTTGACTTCTTAGCTCATCCAATTGATTCCGGCTTCTGGATTCCACTTGGTCGTGCTCTTCTTCAGTTTGGTCCAGAATTCTACAGAACTTTTGCCAGTGATGTCACCCACGCCGAATTTACTCTCATTCCATCCCCCGAAGGAAAACGGTTCGCGTGGTACCGGAACACCTACATTGACTCCTACCATTCCTGCACTGGCATGGTCGATAATATACCTTGCGATACCGCCGCTCTGGGTAAAAACCGACGCCGCATTGCCATACGGATTGGCATTTTCAATAGCAAGGGCTTCGTCGACTGTATGGGTACGCATGATGCTTATTACCGGGCCAAAGATTTCTTCCCGGGCCACTGACATTTCCGGCTTCACGAAATCGATGACCGTAGGACCTACGTAGGTACCTCCTTCCTTGCCAGCCACCACGACATTCCTGCCATCTATAAGAATTTTGGCTCCGTCTTTTTCTGCTTCAGTAATATATTTTTCTATTCTCTCTTTAGACTGGCGGTTTATGACAGCACCCAGATTTTTACCAGGCACGATCTTTCTTGCCTCATCACAAATCTTATCAATAATATGGTCGACCGATCCTACAGCCACCATGGCGGATGCGGCCATACACCGCTGACCTGCACAGCCACTCATAGATGCTGCCACATTCTGAGCAGTCATTCCAGGGATCGCATCCGGTAACACAAGCAAATGGTTTTTCGCCCCCCCGAGGGCGAGGCATCGCTTATATTGATGAGTAGACCTCTGATAAACAATTTTGGCCACTTTGGTCGATCCCACAAAAGAAACCGCCTCTATCGAAGGGTGATCACAAATGGCCTCTACAATTTCCACATCACCATGCACAACATTGAATACTCCATCCGGTAGCCCGGCCTCTTTCAGCAATGATGCCAACCTTCCCACACTCAACGGCACTTTTTCTGAGGGCTTCATAATCATACAATTGCCGAGCGCAATGGCATTGGGGATAGTCCAGTTCGGAACCATGTTAGGAAAATTAAAAGGAACGATGGACGCCACTATTCCCACCGGTACATGTTCGATCCGGCATTCCACACCCTTGCTCACCTCGAGGACCTCACCCGTTACCAGTTGTGGTAATGATGTGGCAAATTCACTAAGCTCAATGCTCTTTTCAATTTCGGCCACCGCTTCACCATAAGTTTTCCCATTCTCCTCCTGGATCAGTTCGGCCAATTCTTTTATGTTCTTTTCCAGTAACGCTTTGTATTTGAAGAATACCTGAACCCTTTCTTTGATGGGCGTCCTGCTCCAATCGGAAAAAGCAACTTTCGCCGCTGTTACTGCCCTGTTCAGGTCGGTAGCGGTGGACATAGGCACCTTCGACAGGTGAGTACCATCCACAGGAGAGATGACATCGAGAGACCTTGTGGCCGAAGATTGGACAAATTCGCCATGGATAAAGTTCTGAATCGCAGGGTATTTCATGTGGGATAATTGCTTTTTGTAATTAAAAGTAACAATAAATATAAAAAAAATGCATTTTTGATGGGCTAAAGCAGCAAATTTTTCATTTTTCACTCCAATAATTGCCTTGCATGAGAGGAAACCGAAAGAAAACAGAGCGCCTGTCGATGGATACGCTTGACTTTGCCATCGTCTCCTGCCTGCAACAGGATGGGAGAATGTCATTTACCGTCATTGCGGAGAAGTTGAAAGTCTCCATTGGGAATATTAGGTCGCGTGTGAACAAGTTGATTGAAGAAGGGACCATTAACATCATCGGCAGGGTAAATCCGGAAAAAGTCGGATTTCAATCTTATGCACAAATAGCGGTGTACGTCAGGCCCATACCTTTGAAAGAAAAGGTAGCACAAAAAATCGCTCGCCTCCCGGAAGTCAGCTTCCTGGCGTCAACTTCTGGCGACTATGATCTGGAAGTTGACGTGATGTGCAGAAACAATGACCACTTGCTTGAATTTGTAAATACCATCTCCACAATGGAAGGAGTTTATCAAACTAAAACAACTTTGTACTTTAAAGTGTACAAGTATTCACAACCGGATTTGAGCTTGCTGCGCTGACGACCAGCCAGTGTTGAAAGTTATTTCTTGATTTCTTCCCCCGCATCCCACGATGGAGGTGTGATTGTAAAGCCTTGCTGCGTAAGCAGGTCCGCTACATCAAAGAAAATGCGTTGGCGTTCGATCTTTCCATTTTTTATCCGCATGGCGCTATGGTACCAAACAGTTATTGAGGGTTTCCCATTCTTATAGTTCATAGTGAGTTTCCCCCAGTCCAATACCCAATCGCCGGCCACGCGACCTTCTTTCACCGTCTTGGTCAGTATAGCATAACGGTCGTATGACATTGAAGTATAATCTTGTTCCCAGGCCAATTTCCAATTAACCAGCATGGCAGGTCTAGCCACGGAATCCTTGGTGCCAGGTCCCACCTGCATGAAATTATCCGCCACTAAGTCGGTCATCGTGGCCACATCACCCTTGATCATTGCATCAAAGTACTTCAAACCCAACGCCTGGTTTTCGGCATTCGGAACTTCATACTCCGCCGGGGCACACCGAAGCAGGCAAATGATTACAAAGGCGCTAAAAAGGACTACTTTTTTCATTGTTTCAGATTCCCGGGGGACGAACTTAAAAAAAAGAACCATCCAACTCAAGACTACCCTTACTATAATTCGAGGTTGCATTTGGTTTTTTTTTTACCTAAACTGAATCGCAATTACGATATTACTATAGTCGCTTGAATTCCACCAGTTTCGGACATACCGCACGAACAGACTCCTGGTGGGCGCGCCCCTTACTGATATTCATCCTGCTCTCTTCCTTTATTGTTTACGCCACCTGGGCCGCCTTTCAGGGTGAGTACTATGCCGTTGGGCCGTACCTCTCTCCCTTCTATTCGCCAGAAATTTTTGGTGATTCCCCGCATAGTTGGTTTGGGGCCAAGCCTTCCTGGTGGCCAATGATTTTGCCCTTTTCTCCGGCGCTGCTCATACTTTGGGCACCCGGAGGGATGCGATTCACCTGCTATTATTATAGAGGAGCCTATTATAAATCATTTTGGGCAGATCCTCCGGCATGCGCCGTAGCGGAACCCCGGAAGACTTACCGGGGTGAAAACTCCTTCCCGTTGATCATGCAAAACATTCACCGTTATTTCATGTACCTGGCGGTGCTCTTTGTAATTGTGCTAGCCTTTGACGCGTGGAAATCCATGTGGTTTGTTGACCCCGTCACTGGCGTCGAGCACTTTGGCATCGGCGTAGGCTCTTTGGTGCTGACCATGAATGCCACATTGCTTGGCGGCTATACTTTCGGTTGTCATTCCTTCCGCCACCTGGTGGGTGGGATCAAAGACCAACTTTCAAAATCTCCGGTGCAAAAGAAAGTATATAACTGTGCAAGCTGCCTGAATAAAGATCACATGGTCTGGGCATGGTGCAGTTTATTGGGTGTAGCCTTTGCAGATATTTATGTCCGCCTTGTGTCCATGGGAATTTGGACTGACTGGAGAATATTCTGATGGAGAAATTCGAAACATATCATCACGATGTATTGGTCATAGGATCCGGAGGCGCCGGTCTTCGTGCGGCCATTGAAGCTTCTTCGTTGGGTGTCAAAGTAGCCGTTGTATGCCGCTCCCTGCTGGGCAAAGCACATACTGTCATGGCAGAAGGAGGTGTTGCGGCGGCATTGTCCAATGTGGACGATCGTGATAACTGGAAAGTACACTTTTCAGACACCATGCGCGGTGGTCAATATCTAAATAATTGGCGAATGGCAGAATTACATGCCAAGGAAGCACCAGACCGTGTGAGAGAACTGGAAGCCTGGGGAGCAGTATTCGACAGGACAGCAGATGGAAGAATTCTCCAGCGCAATTTTGGCGGACATAAATATCCCCGACTTGCCCATGTTGGCGACCGCACCGGACTTGAAATGATCCGCACTTTACAAGATCACGGCATTCACCAGGGGATTGATATTTATCAGGAATATACCATCGTGAGTTTGCTCAAAGATGGCGATGGCGTCGTTGGTGCTTTTGGATACGATCGTGAAAAAGGACTTTTCAAGGTTTTCCAGGCCAAAGCGGTGATCATTGCTACCGGAGGGATGGGAAGGATATATAAAATCTCAAGCAACAGTTGGGATTGTACCGGGGGAGGGATCTCCCTCGCCTATCACGCAGGTGCGGAACTTATTGATATGGAATTCGTGCAATTCCATCCGACCGGCATGGTGTGGCCCCCCAGCGTTCGTGGACTGCTCATTACGGAAGGTGTTCGCGGCGAAGGCGGCGTGCTGAGAAACAGCAATGGCCGAAGGTTTATGTTCGATGACATCCCGGAGAATTACAAAGGCCAAACATCGATGGATGAAGAAGAAGGCTGGCGTTATACCCAGGGTGATAAGAATGCTAAGCGGCCACCGGAACTACTTACCCGGGATCACGTAGCGCGGTGCATTCGCCGCGAGATAAAAGAAGGACGGGGATCTCCTCATGGCGGAGTATTCCTGGATATCGCCTGGATTAAGGAGAAAATTCCAAATGCTGCAGAACATATTAAAAGGAAGCTCCCCAGCATGTACCACCAGTTCAAAGAATTGGCCGGAGTAGACATCACCAAAGAGCCCATGGAAGTGGGACCGACAACGCACTATATCATGGGAGGAGTTCGCGTGGATGCCGATACCCAAATGACCACGACACCCGGTTTGTTTGCTGCAGGTGAATGTGCCGCCGGCCTTCATGGGGCTAACCGACTGGGTGGTAATTCACTTTCCGACTTACTTGTCTTTGGCAAGCGCGCCGGCGAATTTGCTGCGAAGTTTGCGAAAGAGAACAAGGGCGGCATCATTCATGATTCACAGTTGGAAGAAATTGCCGCCTGGGCACTTGCACCCTTCGAAAGGGATGCAAGCCATGAAGGCGTAAATCCTTTCCAGATTCAGTCCAATCTTCAAGACATGATGCAGGAGTTGGTGGGAATCGTGCGTACCGAAGCCGAGCTAACCGATGCAATTGAAAGACTTCAGGGACTAAAAGTACGTGCCGATCACTCGGCAGTGGGTGGCAATCGCGGATACAATCCCGGATGGCACACCGCTATTGAACTGAAACATATGCTCACTATCGCTGAGGCGATTGCAATTGCTGCCCGTGAGCGCAAGGAAAGTCGTGGTGGACACTTTCGTGAAGATTTTCCCGACAAAGCCGATGATTTCGGAAAAATGAATATCAGTATCAAAAAAGGTGCTCATGGTGAAATGGTTGTACAGCACGTGCCCAAGACCAAGGTGCGAGATGATTTGCAACAGATCATTGAGGAAATGAAATAATTTAACAATTAGGAATTAAGAATCACGTCAACCCATGTCTCTAACCACCTTCAAAATATGGCGCTCTGAAGCAACTGGAGGTCAGTTCCGGGATTATACCACCGACATCACAGAGGGAATGGTGGTGCTGGACGCTGTTCATCAAATCCAGGCTGAGAGCGCCGGCGATCTGGCCGTGAGGTGGAATTGCAAAGCCGGGAAATGTGGCTCGTGCTCGGCGGAAATAAACGGCCATCCCAAGTTGATGTGTATGACTCGGATGGCCGACCTGCCCGCAGGCAAACCTATCACTCTTCAGCCGATGAAAGCATTTCCGGTGATCCGCGATTTGGTTACTGATGTCTCCGTGAATTACAGGAATAAACTAAAAATCAAGAAGTTCAAGCCACGCAAACCCGATGCCGCCGATGGAACGTGGCGAATGGCCCAAGGTGATATAGACCGTGTCCAGGAGTTTAGAAAATGCATTGAATGTTTCCTTTGTCAGGATGTATGTCACGTACTGCGAGAGCATCAACTGCACAATGAGTTTGCCGGACCACGGCACATGGTATACGCCGCAGCGCTTGAGATGCATCCGTTGGATGTGGAGGACAGAACCGGCGACTTGAAGGACACTGCAGGTATTGGCTATTGCAACATCACCAAATGCTGCACGACCGTGTGCCCGGAGAAAATCACCATTACCGACAACGCCATTATTCCACTCAAGGAGCGGGTTGCCGACAAATTCTATGATCCGTTGATGAAGTTTTTTCGGATGTTTACATGAGATGTTAACCGCTCAGGGCTAACTTTTATTCCAATAGAGCTTTTTCAGGCTCAAAAACCCTGATTTCTCGCAACTTTTTCCTTGTTTTGTGTGACATCACCTGTTAATTTAATGGATCATTAGATTCAATCATCATGGCAGTTACTTCTTCAACTTCAGATTCTAAGCAAGCGTTCAAACTAAAACCACTTTCGAAGGACGGGGTGGAGTCCGCACTGGCAAAGGCTGAACATTATCGGTTGCTCAACCAGCCGAAGCTGGCAGAGAGCATATGCCTTGATATCCTCGAAGTGGATAAAGAAAATCAAAAGGCTTCGATCGTGCTCCTGCTCGCATTAACTGATCAGTTTGGTCAATCCACGATGACGGTTGCCAAGGAGGCGCAAGATATTGCCTTTAGTCTGAAAGACGAATACTCCCGCTTGTACTACATAGGGATCATCCATGAACGTCAGGGGAATGTGGCCTTAAACTCTGCCGTGCACGGCTCTGATTTCGATGCCTACGAATGGTACCTCGAGGCGATGGACTACTACGAAAAAGCGGATGCCCTTCACGCCTCAGGCAATAATGATCCAAAGCTTCGGTGGAACACCTGCGCCAGAACTATCATGCAGTATAACCTGCAAGAGAGGCCTTCGGATGCACCCTATCCGATTTTGGAGTAGTCGCTAAGTAGAATTATCAAATACCGGACGAACAGAACGCCTGTCGATTTTTCATTTCCTTTTCATCAATAAGGCATTTGCACCAAAGAACGTATGCCTCTCCACGACTACAAACTTTCCGTCAAGCACAGCATCTTCCCAGGCCTGTTGCTGTTCATTAATGTGCGCTTGCAATAACCAAAACATATCAATGGAGGCCAGGTCTGTATGGTGTATATCTTCAACCTTTTCCGGTTGGTTTCGAAAATAAAAATTCAAGTGCCAGGGAAGAGATGAGCAGATGGGATAGTGATGCACATTATTGGATATCACGTATTCACTCACTTCTCTGAATTGATCCTTTTCTATCCGGGTGTAATGTTGCTTAAAAAACATCATGTTAACTATGAAGGACAGTACTATTAAAATGGGAAGAATGTATTTCCACCTGTTACGGATTTCATTCCATCCAATTGCGAACAAAATAAACCAGGCAGGCAGCGTCACCATGGTATAACGTGGCTGAAGCAACGAGGCACTATAAGTTGATCTTAAATAAGGGATGAAATAAGAGAGCACGATCCACAGTATGAGAATCAAGCCTATTTTTCTTCCGTCATTGGGAATAGTTCCATGACCCCAGTACCATTTTCCAAAAAGAAAAATAAACACAACGAACACAACCGTTGTTATGGCATCCTTCCCGGTATACTCATAAAAGTACTCGGCAACAAAAAAAAGGTGAGGCTTTTCTATCCAAAACTTTGTAACCTCAGACCATCTCATTATCACCTGGATCCATGGGGCGAATGCCCCGATGATAACAATTCCTGAAACGATCGAGTATGCGATGTGCTTGAAATCTCTCTTGTGGACAAGCAATAGCAGGAACGTCAGAATTTGACCTGCGAAAATAACTATCCCATAAAAGTGGGTATAAAGAAGAAGG
>JANYHW010000028.1 GCA_025358885.1 Cytophagales bacterium
AGGAACCCCAACAATGGGTGGTATCATCATCATCGCAGCAATTCTTATCCCTACTCTTTTGCTGGCAAAACTGGACAATGTATACATCGTGCTACTGGTCACTGCCACGGTGGGTCTTGGCCTCATAGGATTTCTGGATGACTACATCAAAGTCTTCAAAAAGAACAAGGAGGGGCTTGCGGGACGGTTCAAGATCGTCGGGCAAGTGGTGATTGGACTGATTGTTGGGTTGGCTCTCTACTTTAATGAGAATGTGGTCATCAGGGAAAAAATCGTCGCACAAGAGGAAGTTGTGCCTACAACTTCAGATATAAAAACCGAAGTGGGCATTAAATCGACAAAGACCACGGTGCCTTTTCTGAAGAACAACGAGTTTGACTATCACAGCCTGACACCCTGGCTTGATAAGGATTATACCTGGATCATATATGTTTTGATCGTGGTGGTGATTGTCACGGCAGTTTCCAACAGTGCGAACATGACTGATGGAATCGATGGCCTGGCAGCGGGAACGTCCGCCATCATCGGGTTGACGCTTGCGATTTTTGCCTACCTCTCCGGCCGCGTTGACTTTAGTTCCTACTTAAACATCATGTATATCCCAAACCTGGGTGAGCTGGTGATTTTCTGTACGGCGTTTGTGGGTGCATGCCTTGGGTTCCTTTGGTACAATGCATACCCAGCCCAGGTCTTCATGGGCGATACAGGGAGCCTGACATTGGGCGGAATCATTGCGGTGGTGGCACTTGCGGTTCGGAAAGAACTGATGATCCCAGTATTGTGCGGCATATTCTTAGTAGAAAGCACGTCAGTGATTATGCAGGTATCCTGGTTCAGGTACACAAAGAAAAAATATGGCGAGGGAAGAAGAATTTTTCTGATGTCTCCCGTACACCACCATTTTCAGAAGAAAAACATTCATGAATCCAAAATTGTAACAAGGTTTTGGATCGTGGGAATACTGTTGGCGATTTTCAGTCTTGCAACACTTAAGTTAAGATGAACGATAGAATTGTTATACTGGGTGGTGGTGAAAGTGGAACCGGAGCGGCGATCCTGGCGAAAGCCAAGGGCTTTGACGTGTTTGTATCTGATCAGGGACAACTCAAGGAAAAGTACAAGAAGGACTTGCTTGACCATGAGATCACTTTTGAGGAAGGACAGCATTCGGAAGACAATATCCTCAACGCAAACCTGGTAATCAAAAGCCCTGGCATCTCTGAAAAGTCTGACATCGTCAAGAAGATCAAATCAAAGAAGATCGCCATCATCGACGAAATCGAATTTGCTTTCCGCTACCTGAAGGGAAAAGTAATAGCCATCACCGGTACGAACGGAAAGACCACCACCACACTGCTGACCTACCATCTGCTCAAGTCAGCCGACAAAAAAGTAGCCTTGGCGGGAAACGTGGGCGAAAGCCTGGCACGCAAGGTGGCCATAGAAGAACATGACTGGTATGTCCTGGAGGTCAGCAGTTTTCAATTGGATGGCATCAGCACTTTTCATCCCCATATCGGTGTCCTGCTCAATATTACTCCCGACCACCTGGACCGCTATGAAAACAAAATGGCGAACTACGTCAACAGTAAGTTCAAGTTGGTGAAGAACATGGGTTCGAAAGATTACTTCATCTACTATGCCGATGATCGCATTGCAGGCCCAGAAGCCAAACAGCGGTCAACCGAAGCATATCGTGTTGAGATTTCAATGGACCCGGAAGCCATCAGTTCAGCCCATTTCGACGGGAAGAAGATGGTATTCCAGTTTGGTAAGAAGAAATTCAAGATCGACCAGTCTGATACGACACTAAAAGGTGTTCACAACCTCATCAATACCATGGCAGCGGTTTCGGCCGCACACCTTGCGAAAGTACCGGATGTTAAGATCAGGGAAGCGCTAAAAACATTCAAGAACGCCCCTCACAGGCTAGAATCGGTAGGCACCATCAAGGGCGTGGAATTTATAAATGACTCCAAAGCCACCAATGTCGACTCCGTTATCTACGCCTTGGGAAGTTATGACAAGCCTTTGGTCTGGATTGCCGGAGGCATCGACAAGGGGAATGACTATAACCTGATCAAAGCAGAGGTGGCAAAGAAGGTCAAGACGCTCATCTGTCTTGGCAAAGACAATGAAAAACTGAAGAAGTTCTTTGGCAAGGTGGTTCCAAAAATATTGGAAACGCAAAGCGTAAGTGAGTTGGTGAAGCTCGCACTGCAATCCGCGGAGAACGGCGATGTAGTGTTGCTTTCTCCAGCCTGTGCCAGCTTTGATCTGTTCAAAAATTATGAAGACCGCGGCAACCAGTTCAGGGAAGCTGTTCTGAAAGCCAAGGAAGAAGTTGAAAAAGTACATGGTGCGTCTGAAAAATAGAGGGCTATGAAAAAATTTAAAGAATGGTCGGATAAGAATTTGCAAGGAGATCCCGTGATATGGGCCGTCGTCTTTGCGCTGTCGATTATCAGCGTGCTTGTCGTGTATAGTTCAATTGGAACATTGGCATACAAGCGCACGGTGAGTCCGGAGATGATACTCATCAAGCACACCTTCATGGTTTGTTTGGGTCTCGCATCGATGTGGTTTGCACATAAGATCGACTATCGCTACTATTCCAAAATTTCCCGCCTGGCATTGTGGGTAAGTGTTCCACTGCTGATCTACACATTCACCAACGGTACAACCATTAACGATGCCGCCCGGTGGATATCCCTTCCGATTATAGGTTCATTCCAGCCCTCTGATTTTGCAAGCCTGGCTTTGATTATCAACCTCGCGAGCATGTTGTCGAAGAAGCAGCAAAACATTGAGGATATCAAAGAATCCCTGATACCTATCCTGATATGGTCGGGTGTAATTTGCGGATTAATTGCGCTCACCAACCTTTCTACGGCTGTCTTGCTGTTTGCCACCTGCATGCTCGTCATGTTTATTGGTCGTGTCCCGGTAAAATACCTGGCCATGCTGGTGTTGGTTGGACTCCTGGCTGGTGCCGTCGCCTTAAAGTTTGGCGTTAGGGGTGAGACGGCGAAGAACCGCATCCTGAGTTTTGTGAATGGAAGCGAACTCCCCTTCCAGGCGAAGCATGCGCGTATCGCGGTAGCTACCGGTGGCATTGTTGGAAAAGGACCTGGAAACAGCGACCAACGAAACATACTCCCACACCCTTACTCGGATTTTGTGTATGCCATCGTCATAGAAGAATATGGAATGATTGGAGGCATCATCGTACTCGTGCTCTATTTGATTCTTCTTCACCGCGGCATGAAGGCCGCCTATAATTCGGAAAGAGCTTTCGGCGGTCTCCTTTCCGCAGGTTTAAGTTTTGACTTAGTGTGTCAGGCGATGGTAAACATGGGTGTGGTGGTAGGACTGGGTCCTATCACCGGACAACCACTACCCCTCGTCAGCATGGGAGGGACGGCCATGGTGTTTGCCGGATTGTCGGTTGGAATCATATTGAGTGTGAGCCGTGGTGAACAGGACAAGAACTGGGGAGCACAAACCGAAAGTGAAGAAGGAAAAGAAGGCAAGAGTTTAGAAAAAGCAGCGTAACGACCATGAAGCAATTGAACAACATGTCGCCAAGACTCGTCCACAACATAGACTTCAAGCTTCAAGCCTCAAACTTCAGGCCTGAGCGCCCACGGCTTGTAGCCTGTAGCCTGCAGCCTGTGGCTGTTTGGATGAAATGCTATGTTTTCAATCCAACAAAGAATTCCATTTGAAAGCGTCTCAACCATATCGACTCATCATTAGCGGCGGAGGAACCGGCGGTCATGTATTTCCTGCCATTGCCATCGCAAACGCCTTCCGTGCGCGCTATCCTGATGCCGAAATTTTGTTTGTAGGAGCGCAAGGCAAAATGGAGATGATCAGGGTGCCTGAAGCCGGATACAAAATCGTGGGACTCTGGATCAGTGGTATTCAGCGCAGCCTGTCGTTATCGAACCTTTCATTCCTATTCAAGCTTGTTTCAAGTTATTGGAAAGCAAGGAATATCATCAGGACATTCAAACCCCATGTGGCTGTGGGTACAGGAGGGTATGCAAGCGGTCCGCTCATGATGGCTGCGACAAGAAATAACATACCGAGTATTCTGCAAGAACAGAATTCCTACGCCGGACTTACTAACAAGAGGCTGGCAAACAAGGTGCAACGGATTTGTGTGGCCTATCCGGGAATGGAGAAATACTTTCCAAAAGAGAAGATACGGGTTACCGGCAATCCCGTGCGGAGTGATATCATCAATCTTGAAAGTAAACGTCAGACGGCATTGAATTATTTCGGTTTTCGTTCCAGCGCCCGTACCCTCCTTGTGCTGGGTGGAAGCGGCGGTGCCCGGAAGATTAATGAAAGCCTGTTATCGGGTCTTGACCAACTCATCGAGGCAAATGTTCAGTTGATTTGGCAGACCGGAAAGGTCTATTACGAAAGTGTGAAGGCACAGATCGCCGACAAAGACCTTCGAAGTGTACGGTTGTACGATTTTTTAAAAGAGATGGACCTGGCCTACGCTGCCGCGAATGTTGTCGTGTCAAGGGCAGGGGCGTTGTCGATTTCTGAGTTGTGTCTTGCCAAGAGGCCTTCGGTGTTGGTACCCTCACCGAATGTTGCAGAAGACCACCAGACAAAAAATGCTGTCGCCCTTGTGAAAGAAGATGCGACGGTTATGATAACAGACGATCAAGCAAAAGAGAAGCTGGTGAGTGAAGCCATGAGGCTGCTCCATGACGAGAAGCGGTGTGCTGAACTCAGTGAACATATCGGTCGCCTGAGCAAACCCAGGGCGGCAGAAGATATAGTAAGTGAAATTGAAAAACTGTTGGTGTGAAATTCAACGACTACGATAGTATCTATTTTCTGGGCATTGGCGGCATTGGCATGAGCGCACTGGCGCGCTGGTTCAAGCAAAAGGGACTGAAAGTCGCAGGGTACGACCGCACCCCGACACCACTCACTCATGAATTGATGGAAGAGGGCATGGAACTTCACTTCGATGATAAAGTGGAGTTCATCCCCGGCTATCTCACCAAGGAAAAAACGCTCGTGATTTTTACCCCCGCCATTCCAAGAGATCACACTGAGCATCTCTATCTGAAAGACAGGGGATTTACGATCCTGAAACGATCGGAAGTACTTGGGTTGATCTCCAAAGACTATAAGACCATCGCTGTGGCGGGAACCCATGGTAAAACAACCACCTCATCCCTGATCGCACATATCTTAAAGTCGGCCGGTAAAGATATGGTAGCCTTCCTGGGGGGGATTTCCTCCAACTACGATTCAAACCTGGTCATGCACGGTGAAGTGAAAAAGGATACCATTGTGGTGGCGGAGGCAGATGAATTTGACCGATCATTTCTTCGGTTGTTCCCGGATATAGCCGCAGTAACATCTGCAGACCCCGATCACCTGGATATCTATGGTGATCATGCAAGCATGCTTGCCTCGTTTGGCGACTTTATCAAGCAAATTGATGCAAAGGGTACGCTCGTGATTCATCATTCCGTGCAGTCATTGGCCTCTGCCAATACCACTATTCATACAAAAACCTATGGCCTGAACCAGGGACAATTTTTAGCCAGCAACCTCACCACGGTAGGTGGATTTTTTAAGTTCAATCTTCATGGCAAAGACATGAAGATTGATAACATTCAGCTTGGTGTCCCTGGTTTTCATAATGTGGAAAATGCCATAGCCGCCGCCGTGGCAACCAAAGAAGTAGGCGTGGATGATCAGACCATCAAGAAGGCCCTGGCATCCTTCAAAGGAGTGAAGCGCCGGTTTGAGTTTGTCTTCCAGCATGATGGCCGGATATTCATCGACGATTATGCCCATCACCCAGCCGAAATAGAAGCTTTTCTCAAATCGCTTAGAGCCATGTACGCCGGAAAAAAGATCACGGTCATTTTTCAACCTCACCTGTATAGCCGTACAAGGGACTTTGCTGAAGGCTTTGCGAAGAGTCTCAGCCTGGCCGATACGCTGGTGATGATGGATATCTACCCGGCGCGCGAGTTACCTATTGCTGGCGTTACCTCAGACATCATATTTAAGGACGTTACCTGTCCCGTGAAAATAAGAAGCAGCAAGAAAGACCTTTTGTCCAAGCTGGAGACGATGGAGATTGAAGTACTCGCTACGGTCGGCGCGGGCGACATCGACATGTTTGTGAAACCCATTAAGGAAATGTTGACAAGAAAATATGAAGCTTAAGTTTAGCATTCGGAAGGAGTTGAAGGTGGGTGCGGCCCTGGTAGGCTTGTTCTTCCTGATTGCATTCAGCGAACGCAAGCAAGGTGGTGCAGTGTGCAAGAATATTATCATTGAGATTGACAATATCAGCGATAACCATTTCCTCGATGAAAAAGATGTGATGCACCTGGTGGAAACAAGTGGTCAGTCGATAAAAGGAACAAGCCTTTCCCGCGTCAACCTGAAGGCGATTGAAACGAAATTGAAATATGATAAACATATTCTGGACGCTGAACTCTACGGCGACTTGAAAGGTAATTTGATTGTCAATGTGGAGCTGAGGCGACCCATTGCTCGCCTTGTTCAAGACGACGGTCCGGATGCATACTTGTCCGAGGAGGGCGTGATCATGTCGGTTTCTGACAAGTTCAGTTCACGGGTGATGATTATCAGCGGAAAGTTTGTGAAGCAACTCCTTGAAAAGGGCGACCTGATGAAATTTGATGAAGGCCGTAGCCTCATGAAGATGGTTGAGTTCATCAACGACCACCCTTTCTGGAAAGCCCAAATTGCCCAAATGGATGTCAATAGTCATGGCGAGATCACCATTTATCCACAAGTAACGGGACAATTGGTCGAGTTTGGAACAACGGAAAATTTTGAAGTGAAATTGAAAAAGTTAATGGTGTTCTACAAGGAGGTACTTCCTCAAAAAGGCTGGACGAAATACGAACGGGTCAATTTGAAGTACGACGGACAAGTCATAGCACAGTAATAAATGATCAACCTATATATTTTTTAAGCTTTTAACAACCACTCATAAACACTCACAAACCATGGAAAAGGAAAAAATAGTCGTCGGCCTCGATATCGGAACTACAAAGATTTGTGTCATCGTTGGCCGGAAGAACGAGTACGGAAAACTCGAAGTGCTGGGCATGGGCAAGGCCGAATCTGAGGGCGTGATAAAAGGCATAGTCACCAATATTGATAAAACGGTTTATGCCATTGAAAAGGCCGTCAAAGAAGCCA
The DNA here is from genome assembly GCA_025358885.1 of Cytophagales bacterium. GTDB lineage: Bacteria > Bacteroidota > Bacteroidia > Cytophagales > Cyclobacteriaceae > ELB16-189. The sequence goes on from JANYHW010000028.1 coordinate 7,231, forward strand.
GCGACATGTCAGGTATAGACATCGGTGTGGTCAATGTGGGCATCGCCGGACAGCATATCCGGAGCACCATACATCATGGAAGCATCACACGTACTTCCAATGACGATGAGATCAGCATTGAAGACGTAAGCCGCCTGACAGAAGATATGTATCGCATCGTAATTCCGCCCGGCAGCGAGATTATTCATGTCATGCCGCAGGACTATACGGTCGACTATGAGGAGGGAATAAAAGATCCCGTTGGCATGAGCGGCATAAAGCTGGAAGCAGACTTTCATATCATCACCGCCCAAACGAGCGCAATCAACAACATCAACAAATGTGTTCGTCGTGCAGGCCTTGAAATAGAAGACCTGATTCTTGAGCCCCTGGCATCCAGCCTTGCGGTTCTAAGTGACGAGGAAAAGGAGGCCGGTGTCTGCCTGATTGATATCGGAGGTGGAACGACTGACATCGCCATCTTCTACGACAACATTATACGTCACACCTCTGTGATCCCCTTCGGCGGTAACATATTGACAAACGACATACAAACGGGATTGATGGTAATGGCCAAACAGGCCGAGCAACTCAAGACAAAATTTGGAAAGGCCATCGCTGAAGAAGCAAGTCCGAATGAAATTGTTTCCATCCCGGGTATCCGCAACAGGGCTGCAAAGGAAATCTCCGTGAAGAACCTTTCCAACATTATCCAGGCCCGCATGGAAGAGATTGTGGAAATGGTGCATACGGAAATTATCAGCTGTGGATTTGAAAACAGGCTGGCGGGAGGAATAGTAATCACTGGAGGTGGCTCACAGCTGAATAGCCTGAAACACCTTGTGGAGTACATGACAGGAATGGATACGCGCATTGGCTATCCTAACGAACACCTTGGCAAGAGTAAAATGGAGGCTGTAAAAAGTCCGATGTATGCAACGGCGGTAGGACTGGTGCTGGCAGGCTTCCGTTCACTGGATGAACGGGACGAAAGATACCGTGAGGCCAAAGAGAACAAAGCCATGGTCAAGGTGAAGAAGACAAAGCCGACCTCTGATTTCTTTACCAGCATCCTCAACAAGACGAAAGGATTGTTGATCGACGACCTCGATGGAAAAAATGAATACTAACCAATAAAATTTTATAACAACCACTATTAAACGATAATCATCATGTTTCAATCTGGAGCAACCTACAAATTTGATTTGCCGAGGCACCACAAATCGATCATTAAGGTGATCGGTGTGGGAGGTGGCGGCAGCAACGCCGTGAACCACATGTACCGGCTTGGCATCAAGGATGTCGAGTTCATCGTGTGCAACACAGACTTGCAGGCACTGAACAGTAGTCCAGTGCCCACCAAGTTGCAGATCGGAACCAACCTGACAGAAGGACTTGGCTGCGGAGCCAATCCCGAAGTAGGCCGTGCCGCTGCGATGGAAAGCAAGGAGCAGATTCGCGAAGTCCTGGCAGGCACAAAAATGGTATTCATCACAGCAGGTATGGGTGGTGGTACCGGCACAGGGGCTGCTCCGGTTATTGCCAAAATCGCAAAGGAGATGGACATCCTCACCGTGGGGATTGTAACGATGCCCTTTGGCTTTGAAGGCAGAAAAAAACTTGCACAAGGGCAGGCGGGGCTGGATGCCATGAGAAACAGCTCTGATACTGTTCTTGCTATCCTCAACGACCAATTGAGACAGATGTTTGGCAACCTATCCATCAGCCAGGCATTTGGTGAAGCAGATGGCGTGCTGACGGTCGCGGCAAAAGGTATCGCCGAAATCATAACACTCGCAGGCTATGTCAATGTTGACTTCCAGGATGTACGCACCGTCATGCTCAATGCCGGGGCTGCCGTCATGGGATCTGCAGAAACCAGCGGAGAAGGTCGCGCCATCAGGGCGGCGGAGCAGGCCCTTGCTTCACCGCTGTTGGACAATAAAGACATCATGGGCGCTAAAAGAATACTCCTTTCAATCATTTCCGGTGAGGAGGCAGAGCTCCAAATGGACGAACTCAGCCAGATCACGGAATATATTCAGGAACAGGCCGGGGACGAGTGCGAAGTGATATTTGGTCATGGCGTTGACCCTGCCTTGGGTAACAGCATTCGTGTAACCGTCATTGCAACCGGGTTTGCAGGTGAAGGACGAAGCACCGCTAAGAAAGCAGAGGAAAAGAAGATCCTCGATCTTGAGAAAAGCCTTCCCCTGAGTGAGGTGGCCGACAACTCAGTCAACGAACGCAATCAGGAGATTGAACTAATCATTGCAGATGAAATGATTTTCACCGTTCCGGTAAAGGATGAGCCTTTTTTTGATTTCATAGAAGAGGTCAAGACTGAGACAAAACCGGTAGAGGATGTTCCGATCATGAAAATGCCTGAAGAAAAACTGGTACCTGCCATCGTTGAGGTCCGGACAGAAGTCAAGCCGGAAGAAAAGACAGAAGAGAAACCCCTTTATGTCAAGCCGGAGACAAAGCCAATCAAAAAGGAGGAGACTCCCCTGGAAGAAAGGCATTACACCCTCAGTTTGTTTGACCAGCAGGAAGTTGTAGCCAAGAAATTGGACGATGATGACGACAACGAAGATGACATTGAAAAATCAAATGAAGATGACGATGAATTCGATGTCGGTAGGGAAGTGTCTGCTGATCAGGTAATTAATGAGGAAGGGATGATGGAGGTTCGCAAGACAAAGGCGCGCCTGGAGCAACAGGCGAAAGAGCGTCGCGACCGCCTGAAAGCCGCCAAGAAACAGGAGATGAGCAAGGAGGAGTTTAATGAAAAATGGACGTTGCCAGCTTATCTGCGCCGTGGGGTGAAGATGGAAAACGTTCCACATTCTTCCGAGCGATTTATCTCCAAATACAATCTAAATGATGACAACAATTTGTTGGGGAATAACAAGTTCCTGCATGATAATGTTGATTAACCTCACCCTAAATCCCTCTCTCCAGGGAGAGGGAAAGGGGTGATATGATATGGCATTTCCGGCATGACTGGTTATTTACTCCATTCGTAGTGGTTGTTGGTTGTAAATATTTTTTGCCGGTGCCGGAGTGCCTTCTTTTTGGTTGGGTTTAGTATAGGCAGCTATCTGATTATTTTTTTGCTGCTCCCGACCGAATGTTTTTTTAAGCTGAAAAGCCGGACGCTATGGTCTGGCTTTTCTTTTTTGTGCTTATTGTATACCAGGAGGATCCCCATTGACTTTGATCAAGGTTGTATTGACAATGCTGGGATTTCTTCTGGTGTTTTTACCAAGCCTTGCCTTGGCTAATGGAATTGGAATATGGCAGATTGACTGAATGGAGTGGTGATCACTACCGGTGTCGCTGTTCTTCACCGGCATGCCCTGAGTTCCAAAATTTACTTTTCATATCTTTAAGCCAAACAGCGATACCATGTCCAGAAAATATATTTACATCACGTTCCCGATTATTTTACTTGCTGGAATTTATTTCCTGGGCCCTGAACCTGACAAACCGGTTTGGAATTTGGATATGCCATCGGTACCTCAGGACCCTGCCGGACTGGAAAACTATGTTGCCGCTCAGGAAAGCATGCATAAGCTGAAGCCCGACAATGAGGCAAGGATTGTGTGGGCGGATTCTTCAAAGAAAAGGACCGAATACAGCGTTATCTATCTTCATGGATTTTCAGCCAGCCAGGAAGAAGGAGACCCCATCCATGAACAATTTGCGAAAACCTTTGGATGCAACCTATATCTCGCTCGCATGGCTGACCATGGGATCGACACCACCGACCAATTGCTCTACTTTACACCCGATCGTTGGTGGAAAAGCAGCAAGGAAGCCCTGGCAATCGGAAAGGCACTTGGCGATAAAGTAATCGTCATGAGCACTTCGACAGGAGGGACGATGGCGGTGATTTTGGCGGCCACGTATCCCGCAGAGGTTTTCGCGCTGATCAATATGTCACCCAACATTGCCATTAATGATGGAAATGCATGGTTGCTCAATGAGCCATGGGGGCTGCAGATTTCCCGCCTGGCCGTGGGAGGTGAGAATCGCGTCTTCCCAAAAGATCCATTGAAAGACCAGTACTGGAATAATCCTTATCGCATGGAGGCCGTGACCCAACTTGAAGAACTTATTGAAGACAAAATGAATCCTGAAACATTTAAGAAAGTCAGTTGTCCGAGTCTTACCTTGTATTATTACAAGAATGAAAAGGAGCAGGACCCAACGGTCAAAGTCAGTGCAATGATTGAAATGAACAAGCAGTTGAGCACACCAGATTCCCTCAAGGTTATGGTACCCATTCCTAATGCGGGCGGTCACGTTCTTGGTTCCCATATTGTTTCCAAAGACCTGGAGACGGTGGCGGCGGCAGCGAAGAAATTTGCGGAGGAGAAGCTGGGAATGAAGACTGTGGACAATTGATTTCCGTTGTTGACTACATCCGGGTCAATCTGATTTGCACTAAATGAATTCGGCGATTAGTGTGTAATGCTTTTCAGATAGACTATTGCCTTTTCCAAATCCTCGGGCGTATCTATGCACATCCCTTCCTCGATGTCTGTCCTCACCGTCTTTATGGTGAAGCCATTTTCAATCCAGCGCAGTTGCTCTAATGACTCGGCTTTCTCCAGCGGCGATACAGGGAGCTGGGTGATTTTCTTGAGAATATCCTGGCGGTAAACATACAATCCAACATGCCGGTAGAATGTTACTTTATCCAGCCACTCCTTTTCGTCATATTTTTGAACGAATGGAATCGGCGAGCGGCTGAAATACATCGCTTCTTTTTTGTGATTGATAGCGACCTTGGCTTCATTCGGAGAGTGCAACTGATTCAGGTTAATGATTTCTTGAATAAGAGTAGCCAACTCGGTGCCCGCATCAACTGATGAGCACAGTAAATCTATTTGTTGCGGATTGATAAAGGGTTCATCTCCCTGAATGTTTACGACAAAATCGAAGGGAGTCTTTTGTAACACCATCGCCTCGCAGCAACGGTCGGTTCCGCTAGGGTGATTGTCGGAGGTAAGGCATGCGTTGCCGCCGAAAGCGACCACGTGATCAAAAATCTCCTGGTGGTCGGTCGCTACAACGATGTCGTCAAGTTTTCTTGCTTTTTTACATTGAAGATAAACCCGTTGCACCATAGATTTTCCAAGCAGATCTGCCAGGGGTTTGCCCGGAAAACGTGAGGAAGCAAAACGAGCCGGAATAACACCAAGTATTTTCATTCAGTTTTCTTCTTTACACGTAAGGTGGAACTTTCTGTGCTGATCACTTCAATGCCTTCTTCTTTATCGATGTATTCCCCCCGGGTGAACGCATCAAATAGTGACCCATCGATCATTACTTTCCCGCTGGGACGAAGAACAGTGTAAGCCTTCCCCCTCTTGCCAAGCATGGATTCTGCATTGAAGTTGGATGTATAGCCATCCCCTTTGTCCTGGGTCTCCGTAAGCGCCATTCGCCTGAAAGCTTTCGTTTGTGTAAGGCGCGCTCCACCAAAAAACAGGACCAGGGCCCCGCCGGAAATTCCTCCGAGTGTGGCAAACATGGCTACTACGATGTCGCCGAGGGGGACAAATTCAAAATTGAAGAAATCATTGTTCAGCATGATCAGGATGAGCGACCCGATGGTCATTCCAATGCCGAGCACACCGGCTACGCCAAAGCCAGGAAGGATGAATATTTCAACAATAATGAGGAGGAGCCCCGCAAGCAAGGCAAGGATTTCCCAATATTCGGCAAGACCATTAAGATAGTAAGGGACCAGGTAAAGTATGAGGGCGACAATGGCGGCAAAGATGGGGAACCCGATCCCCGGTGTTTGCATTTCAAAATAGATGCCACCAATAATCACCAGGATCAACAACCCACTGATGAACGGATTTAGGAAGAAAGCAATGATCTTTTCTGAATACCCAAGGTGAAAGTACTCTATGTCATAGTTGCTTATCCGGTTGCGCCGAAGAATCTCATCAATAGATTCAACTTTAGCTTCGCAGTACCCATATTTTAGCGCTTCGGAGGTAGTGAAGGTGATCACTTTGCCCGCCTCTTTGATGCCGTCGATGATCACTTTCTCATCCACCATCCCCTCTGCAATGCGAGGGTCGCGGCCTCTTTCTTCTGCAGTTGAGCGCATAATTGACCGCATATAGGATTGGTATTTATCAGGAGCCGCTTGTCCCCCAGAGCCTTCCACCACGGTTGCGGCCCCGATGCTTGCTCCCGGTGACATGTAAATGCTGTCGCATGCAATGGAAATCAGCGCTCCCGCGGAGGCGGCATCCGAATTGACATACACCCAGACGGGTTTTTTGAAATCCATGATCAGGTCAACAATTTCTTTGGCGTCAGTCAGTACGCCGCCGTAAGTGTCCATTTCAACAATGACATAATCGGCTTTGATGGTTTCGGCATGCTCCAGGGACAATTTTACATACCGGAGCATTCGGGGGTCAATTTCCGCCTTAATCTCCATGACCATGACTTTTGACTTATCCTGAGCAACCACCATAGAAAAAAGGGCAAGACAGGTGAGTAGCGTCAGTGTGATAGCCTTCATATTTCAGGTTTTTGTAAAAATACTAAGTAATTCAACGTGTTGGGGTTGCGTGATGCAAGATCGAAGTGGTAATTTTCGTTTGAATTATAACCTATGTTTCAGATAATACTCTTTTCACTCGGCGTCGCGTTTCCTTCAGACTCGCTGCGCATGGAGACCATCAATGGTAAGCCTTTTGTGGTGCACCAGGTAGATGAAAAAGAAACTTTGTATAGCATTGCCAGGCGGTACGGGGCCAGTATTACCGATGTGCTGGCGCAGAATCCCACGGCTGACGGAGGACTTGAAGTAGGTCAAATTTTGAAAATTCCATATGCACCCAGGGGGAAGGGCCAGGCGCCAGTCACAACAGCCGACGGCATAGTTCACAAAGTTGCTGCTAAGGAAACACTATTTTCAATTGCCCGCCTTTACAATGTTTCCGTGGACGACATAAAAACCTGGAACAACCTGAAGGACAATTCTCTTTCCCTGGGTCAGGATATCATCATTAAAAAGAAATCTGTGGTGGATACTCCAGTGACAGAACCCGTTGCCACAGCAGCTAAAACCCACACGGTGGCGGCCAAGGAGACACTCTACTCCATCGCAAAACAATACGGGATGACCGTGGCACAATTGAAAGAATGGAATAACATCAAAGACAATGAACTCAAAATCGGCCAGGTACTCACGGTAGCTGCTCCTGTTGTGTCCACCCCTGTGGTAACAACCAACATAGCCGTGGTTACGGACATACCGATTCCTACAACAACTGAGTCGACGGTAACTACATCAGAGGGAGTGAGGGGGACAGACGAAATCAAGGAGATCGGTCTAGCTGAGTTGATCACAAGTTCAGACATCAACAGGAAATATCTTGCCCAACACCATTCTGTAAAGCCAGGAACAATTCTCAAGATCCGTAACCTCGCAACCAACCAGGAAGTATTTGTCCGCGTTACGGGCCCCCTCCCGGCTGAAGATGCATCGACCATGATTCGAATCTCGAAATCAGCCTATGATCGCCTGGGTGCCTCCGAGCCTTCATTCCGGGCAGAGATCACTTACTACAAGTAATAGATATGAAGGTCAGCTGGGGTTTGATGATTTGGCTGACGTGCTTTCATTTTACCCAGGCACAAAACCTCGTGGTCAATCCAAGCTTTGAGGATCATTTGCGGTGTCCGAATAACTTCAGTACCAGCAGCAAAGACTTTGTTGTGCCCGGATGGAAATCTGCAAATTCAGGTACACCTGATTACTTTCACCAGTGTAGCTGGGGTGATTGTGATGTTCCTTTCAATTGGGCAGGTGAATCCAATGCCCATTCCGGCTTCGCCTACACAGGAATTTATGTCTGGAACAGGCCCAGCAGCAAACCCCGCAGTTACCGGGAATATATTCAGGGTGAACTAAAGGAAGCGATGAAAAGCGGCAAGCGATACCACATCGAATTCTATTTCAAGCTGGCATCCTACTCTGTTTATACGGTAGACCGCATTGGATTGCTGCTAACCGACTCAGCCTTTACAATGACGGGAGATCAAACGGTGCCCAAGAATCCCACACTTAGCCTTATACGGAGTGAACCTTTTACCAAAAATGGCTGGGACATCGCTGAAATAAATTATGTGGCGAAAGGAGGAGAGAAATACCTTACGATTGGAAATTTTTTTGATAACCTCACCACTCAATTCACTTCCCTGGAAAGCCGCAAGGGCAAAAGCCCGATGTTGAATGGAAGCGCCTATGTATATCTCGATGATGTTGAAGTAACACTCCTGGATAAGGACCCGTTGCCCGAGATAGCGCAGGTCCCGGTTCCACTGGTATGGACGGATGGTCAGGAAATCAAACCCGAGGAAACATATATACTAAAGAATATTCAGTTTGAGTTTGATCGATATATATTGTTACCGGTGTCCTTTCCAGAGTTAAACAGGCTTGCGAGTATCCTGACGGAGAAATCGGAGTGGAAAGCAGAATTGAATGGCCACACGGATGATGTTGGCAGCGAAGAATATAACCTGGAACTGTCGAGGAACCGCGCTCAAAGTGTGGTGGATTATCTCAAGTCGAAAGGCATTGCAGCAGACCGGCTAACCATGCATGGGCATGGAAAACAACGGCCCTTGATTGTGGCAACGGATGAGACTTCCCGGTTCCTCAACAGAAGGGTGGAAGTCCGATTCCTGAAATGATCTTCTTACCGATTCAACATCTTGTCAGCACGCCCCAATAACCTTGCGGACCTCAAAAATTTCCTGGACCATAAAGTGGAGCAGTATAACAGGCCAGGTTTTGTCATTAACGACCCTGTGTCTATCCCGCACCGGTTTACTAAAAATCAAGACATAGAGATTTCCGCGTTGTTTGCCGCTGTCCTTGCCTGGGGTCAGCGCATCACCATCATCCGAAAATGCGATGACTTGCTGAACAGGATGGACATGGCACCACACGATTTTATCCTCCATCATCAACAACGGGACTTGAAAAGGATGAAGGGCTACAAACACAGGACATTCAATGAAACTGATTTGCTGTATTTTATCCGTTTTTTGAAATCCTTCTATCTCCATCATGAATCGCTGGAACACCTTTTTCTTGTGGACAGCAGAGATGTCACCGTCGAAAACGGCCTGACCAATTTTCACAATCAATTTTTCAGTCTCAAAGATCACCCTGATCGAACACGAAAGCACGTTGCTACGCCTGCACGGAAGTCAGCCTGCAAGCGCATCAACATGTTCCTTCGGTGGATGGTAAGACATGATGACAAAGGCGTTGACTTTGGTATTTGGAAAAATATTTCGGCCAGTCAGCTCGTTTGCCCGGTTGACCTGCATGTTGAACGCGTGGCCCGAAAGCTGAAGTTGATCAAGGGCAAGGCCATGAACTGGCAGACTGCCCTCGGCCTCACCGCCCAGCTGAGAAAATTTGACCCGCAAGACCCGGTCAAATATGATTTCGCTTTGTTTGGACTTGGGATTGAAGAAAAGTTTTAGCCCGGGTAGGCCATTCAGTTTGCATTATTATCGCTTTGTCGCTGCCCTCCTTAACCGATCATTGATGGCCCGACCCAGGCCCACAGGGGTAACCTCCTCAGCCAGGACGCCATCAACTTTCATCCCATCCAACTGTCGAAGCATCGAAAAAAGATTTTGCGCAGCTTCTTTCAAATCACCGGAAGGTGAAAGGACCCTTTGATATGATTTATCAATGCCGGGAACTTCTTTTTGGAACGCCAGAATACCTGGCTTTTGAAAGGTGTTCTGCGCTATCAGTTGCCCAAGATCGCCCAGAACAAATTCCTTGTGAGGTGCATAATGACTTTCCAATTGTCCAGGCGTCTGGGGTCTTGAACCAGAATGAGGATGCACCTTCACCGCGCCAACGATGGCCTCTAGCTGCTCCAGACTCACACCACCCATTCGGTACACCACAGGGTGTTGATCCTCCCAACCAAGAATGGTGGATTCAATCCCAACAGTGCAGGGGCCGCCATCCAGAATGTACTGGATTTTGCCTCCAAGTTGATCTTGCACGTGTTGCGCGGTGGTTGGACTTACATATCCAAAAGGATTGGCACTTGGCGCCGCCAGGGGAAAGACTAGTTTATCTAACAAGGCTAAAGTAAGAGGATGGGATGGACAGCGAATGCCAACCCGATCAAGCCCGGAGGTGACGAGGTCGGGGATCATTTCATTCTTTGGTAAAAGTAATGTCAGGGGCCCGGGCCAAAAAGTCCTGGCAAGTTGCTCGGCCACTGGGGGGATATCATGAATATATTTCTTCGCGTGTGCAAAGGAAGGAACGTGAACTATCAGTGGATCAAAGTAGGGCCTGTTCTTCGCAGCAAATATGGCAGCCACCGCATTTCCATCAAGGGCATTCGCGGCGAGTCCATAGACAGTTTCTGTGGGAATTGCCACGAGCATTCCCTGTTCAAGAAGTTCCCGGGCGATATTAATATCCTGTCCGATGGTGGCCATAATCTTGAAACAAAAATGCAGGAAAAAACGGACAAAGGGTCTTTTTCAGGATTTGAGATAGAGGTGGGCTAACTTCTCCCTCATTCGCAACAGGGATTTTTCATCGCTGTACTTCTCCAGAATTTCCAAAGGCACCCACTTAACATCAAAAGATTCTTCACTCACAACAATTTTCTCCTCGGTTGAAGCATTGACAACGTAGCGGATATCGTAGTGGTCGTGCGAGGGAAAGTCCTTACGTGCAGGAATAGGATGAATGTCCAGGTCAAATATGTCCCGGGTGAGTATCTCAAGATGTTTTAGTCCCGTTTCTTCATTTGCCTCCCTCATGGCCACCCGCACAACATCCGTATCGCCGTCTGCATGACCTCCGGGCTGAAGCCATCGGTTTAGCTTGGCATGATGGACGAGCAGGGTCTGTTTGAAATCGGAAGAGACAATGAATGCGGATCCGGTGATGTGCCCGGGCAGGTGGGTGCGCTGAAAAGCGTCTGCATGCTTCAGAAGCTGGAGGTACCTGCTAACCCTATCTTTTTCGGCAGAATATCGTACAGCGTACGCCTCTAACGTCTTGAGCAACCGCTCACGACTCCCTGTCATTGGATTACTATTCTGGCTTTATTGAACTTGTGCTCCTCCAGCTTGCCAGTTTGTTCCCCACCGCCAGCGTTGTCTTTGTCACCTTTTCTCGCGAGAACAAAGTAAGGGATTGCTTTCAGGTCCTTGAATTTCACAACACCTTTTGCGTCGGTCTTTCCTTGTGCCGAGTGATTTTTCTCGGCTGTGTAATCCGCCTCCTTTTCAAAGAGCATCACTGAGGCACCCTCTACAGAATTTCCAAGCTCATCAATGACGGTGAGCGTCAGTGATGTCTTGATAATTTGTGCTTCTGATGAATGGAATGCAGAAACTAAGAGGAATAAAACAACGATCTTTTTCATAATGAAGTTTGATGGACTGCTACATAGATACTCATCCTGCTGGAATTATGAAAGTACCGTGGAGACTAACGGAGAAGTGCAACTCCGCCACGTTGTTCCTGAACGCCGCGTTCCGGATGAAAAGCGCTCACATATTTGATCACGTAGGCATAGGAGCCTCCGGGCAGGGGCTGGCTAAGGCTGTTGTTCATTCCGCCATTCCACTTGAAATAGCGGTCGCTGGAGGTAAAAACGAGGTCGCCCCAGCGATTGTACAAGAAGACCTGGAAGTTAGTGTCGGTAATAAAAAAGCTGTAGATGTAAAATTCTTTGTTTTCATTGATGGTGGAACTGGGCCGGAAGGCATTGGGCACATCAATCTTGGGTATGCACTCATTCCGAACTTCGGTCTCGTCGGAGGCAATGCATCCAAATGAATTCGTAATGTCTACTCTGTATTTTCCCTGGCTGGTGGCCGTGTACACGCGTTGTGAGTAGTTAATAGTTAGTTCATTCTTGAACCAGTTATACTTTGGAAAAGCGCCTGGATCAAGGTCAACCTGGTTCGTATTTGGATCTTTGTTCTCCGGATCATTGCAGATGATTTTCCTGTTCGGCAATTTCCCCACTGGCAAGGGTGCTTTGATGATCGTGAGCTGTGAAGTGGCTTTACAAGTCGCTTTACTAACGTCTACTTTGTAAGTAGCGGCATCTGTCTGGCTGATGGTGGGGGTGGTAAGGCCTGTAAGCACGACATTATTCTTAGACCATGCAAAATTCGCCCCCACGGCGGTGGTAGTAACTGTTAAAGTAAAAGGCTTGTTGTCATCGCAAGCCGGAGTGGAGGAAAGAGCAGCATCAACAATGCCGTCGACATTCACCGTCTTCGCGGGTGATTTATGTGCGCAACCATTAACCGTGTTGAATGCCTCGGACTGATAAGAGGCTCCATCTTCAGAAAGACCAAGGGATATGAATTGACCCAACAAAGCAGGTTGGAAAACTCCTGCCTTATACCATCGATAAGTATAGTTGCCCGTGGGTGATGCGGTCAATATCACAGAAGTCTGACATGGGTCGCTTTGTGTAAAGTCCGGGATGACATTGTCCAGCACCACGGTTGTAGATTGTGTGTTAGTGCACTGTCCGGCAGCTGAAGCGACCACTGTATATGTTGCAGAGCCAAGGCCGGTAATGGTGATGGTGGGCGTGGCCGCACCACTTTGAATATTGGGACCGGTCCAGGTATAGGATGTGGCACCGGCAGCTGAGATGGTGGCGGGCGAACCGCAAATACTTGGTGTTATGGTAATGGGTACAGGTGTACCCGGTGTCACCGGGGTATTGATGCTGAAAATACACCCCACATTGTCCTGCAGTTGAATGGTGAACGTGGAGGTTATTCCCACCTGAACCGCCAGGGCAGGTGTAGTATTGAAATTGGCAGTCGGGGAGGAACTTGGACCTATGCTTTTTCCTGATGTACCATTGGTGACGGTGTATTGTAAGGGGAAAGCCACGGCCGTTGAAGTAACTGCAAAGGCAATCGGATCACAATTGGTAATTGGTAAAGCACTCGCAGTCCACACGGCATCGGTTAATCCGAACGATTGCGATATGGTACAGCCAGAAACCTGGTCGTTCACGATGCCGGAATAGATGCCAGCCTTCAGCGCGAGAATGTTGATGGTCTGTGGTGCTGTTTGGTCAATGCCTTGTTTATTGAAGGCAGGTCCCGTAACAAAATAGGAGTAGGGCCCCGTGGGCGGCGTGGTAACCTGGAGCTGTACAGCGAGTGTACCGTCGGAGCCACCGCATGTGGTTGGGTTTGTTCCCGAAAGGACAAAAAGCGGAGAGGCAACGATGGTGAAAACTGCCTGATCATTTGCTGTACAGGTTGTGACAGGGTCCGTAACTACTATTTTATATGTGAAGGCGCCTGGGATGGTCGTATCCAGTTGTCGGGTCTGTGCTGTTGTAGTGCCGCCTCCATTAACCGTCCAGACATAGTTGGCTCCCGGATTCTGCGCGTCAAGACCATTCACAAATGCATTTTGACATAAAGTCAAGTCAGGCCCCAGATCAACCTTTGGCTGGTTGTCCGCCACAAGTGATGCTCCCTTCGAGGTACATCCATTCTTATCCGTAATCATGACAGCCACGATGGCTTGTTGACTGATGACAAGGGTTTTACCCGTGGAACCATCCGTCCACAAGTAAGTTAGTCCGGGAAGGTTTCCTGTATTTGCATCCAACGTGAGTGGACCATTGCATAAAGCGCCCGCGCCGGGAATGGTAGGCTTTTTCGGTGGAGCGAAAATGGTGACGGGTTTCAAAAGAGTTGTATCCAGACCGCATCGGTTGGTCAATCGCATGGATACATTGTATGTCGCAGCGGCCGCATAGGTATGAGTTGGTGCGGCCTGCGTATCGCTACCGCCATCACCAAAAAACCATGCGAACTGGTCAATGGCATCGGTAGGTGTTCCTACGAAATTGGTGGGACTGCCGAAACAGATGCCCGTGACATCAATGGATGGGCCACCGAAAGCATTTGAAATTTGTTGGATGAAATTTGGTAACCCGAGCCGGCTGTTGGTGCCTGGGGCTAATGTATAGCCACTGAAATTGATCGGTGACACTTTTGTTGTATCCGACACCGGTTGAATAGTGCCCAGTACATTACTACCATTAATCGCTATATAAATTTGGCGGTCAGGACCGATTTGAATTGCACCCAGTTCGGCGGCTTGTTGGGTTCGGTTTCTGAAGTAGGGGTGCCCTATTGAATCAATAAAATACTCAAACACTTGAGAAGGGGAAGGAGACCCTTTGAGGGTTGCAAAGATTTTGTTGGGTCCTCCAAATTCGATTCCATACACTTGACCATTGACACCATTCTGTTTCAAGGTGATCTTATGATAATTGTTCAACTTTCCGGTGGTGTCGTTAAGATGAAATAGTTCAACCAAATTGTTGCTGGGGGACAAAGACAAGGCGACCGCAAGAGTATTCTTGGGGCCGAGTTTCATATAGCCTTCGCCGCTTGCCTGATTGCTGAAACTATGGTCGGTGCCGATCGCAGTCAGGACAGGATCGCCAATGCCGGCAGCAGAGACAGGATAAACGCGAAATGTATTGTTACCAAGTTCATGAATGATTAACCATTTACCAGATGCGGTAATGCGCTCCGTGCTCTTGCTGAACAGAACCTGGTTTTGTTTCACCACGGCGCCTAGACCACCGTTTTGTTTCAAATCAAAAAGAGAGTACTTCACAGTGTTACCGGAAGTGCCATTGATTGCCTCGTTGGTGAAGATGTAGTACAATGTTTCATCGCCTTGTACCGGTACAATGATGGAGGACTGGGATGCGAGTGGATCCCCACCGATCCCCGTAGCGATTGTGGCATCAACTTTATTGAAGACTTTGTCACCATCCGTATAGAAAATGGTCTTTCCATTGCGATCACAGATGATGGCGCATCCTTCGGGTGCATCCATCGCGCTGTTGCTGAGTGGCTTGGGCGGATTGGGAATGGTATTGAAATCAATTCCCGCATTTTTTCCGAAGTACCAGATGTTGGCACGCTGGTCTTGTAACTTATATTCTTTCACATTCACCCCGGCATAGGCCGAGCAGCCCGTGGCACTTGATACAACCACATAATAATAACCAGCAGAATCCGGAGTAAGGATTGGGCCGGTATCCCCATTAGACCAATTGTAGGCGGTGGCTGGTGTGGTGCCCGTAAGTTTGACTTTCACGGAGAATTGTTTTGGAGATGAGCTGCCGCGAGGTGGAGGAAATTCACTGCGGCAAGCAGTTGTGTCCTGTACCAAATCCAGTTTCATATCAAAGGCTGTAATCGTTACAGGCTGTGTGACTACTTGTGACTGTCCCTGATAATAGGCCGTCAACTTAACATTGAATGACTGTGCCACCGAATACTTATGCACCGGGCTCCAGTCATTTGAACCGCTGCTGTCTCCAAAGTCCCAACGAACGCTGTCGGCTCCGGGTTGAATGTCCGGGAAGAAGGTGGTGTTGTTATTTTGACAAGTACCGATGGAAGTAAAAGTCACGGTTAGTGTAACATTTGTTTTTGGTGAAAACGCTGGAAACTGTGTGCCCAGGAAACTTGTGGGTGTAAGTTGTGCGGCTTTGTAGTTCACCTGTGAAGCAATGGTATCAGGCTTGCTAATCTTTCCAACCAGGATGGGCCCACCGGAAACTGTCTGATACAAATGATAGATATTGCTGTCAGGCGCCATCTGCACTCCGAAACTTCTGAAGACAGCAGCAGGGAGTACAGACGTAAGGGTCGTAGCAGGATTGTTGTAGTCGTACTGCAAAAGATTTGCCGCGATGCCCGCCTCACCATAGCGGGAGAGATAGAGATAGTCTCCCTTTAAAGACCATTCAATATCATAAATCGATTGAGTCGTCAATGTGAGTAATCCTGAGTTATAGATGTATCGGTCTAATGCAAGTGTACCTGTTGCCGGGTTGAAGTCGAGAATGGCAGCATCCGTACTCGGATCTTGTGGTGACACGGCAAGTTTCTTTTTGCCCGCATGGTATGAAAAGTTTGCAGCACTCGTAGGTAAGGTGAGTCCTGAAAAGGTTGTTGTTGTAAATGTACCCGTGTAGCTTGCGTTGTTGACTAGTGTCACAGAAAAGTTTTGTGAGCTTACGGCCTGCGTGATCAGCCAATAGTCAGTACCGTTTGCATGAGGAACCAGTATCATACCTTCGGATCTTCCCGAGATGCCTGTTGCCTGGTTTGTGGATTCGAGATCGCCAAGGGGTGGTGCAGGAAAACCGGCGTTCCCAAATAATCCCATGTCCACAACGCTTACGCTGATAGTCCCGCCTGCAGTAAAATTTGCCGTGGAGGTAAAAACGAAATACTTCTTGGCAACACCGGGCACCGGGCATATAGCAACAGGCTGATTGGCTGTGTTGTTTCCTGTAAGTCCCAGTCCCCCGGGCATCCGTAAATGGGTAGCATCATACACCAATTGCCCGTCGGTATAGAAAAGGAGGTTCGCATTCGCAGGGTCAGAGGCTGTAGCACTGCCTCCTGTGCCCATGGGAATAGCCTTAGATACGATGGATGGTTTAGAAGAAGTCCGGTTGAACCGGATGGCCTGGGTAGAGTTCCCAAAATACCAATTGTATCGCTCAAGACTCTGCGAAAAACCAGCCATAGTAAGCAGGCTAAGAGATAAGAAAAGGAATAGCTTTCGCATCCGTGAAGTGTCCATCATCCGCGCCATCACACAACCTGCTGATTCATTCAAACAATTGCAATTTTAAAACGACCAAACTCCACTAAAGTATATAATTTGACGGAATTTGTCGTTAATTAATCGGATTGAAGTTACTTTCATAAGACAGCCAAATAGATTTACTTTGCTCAGATGAGGCGATTGATTTACCCCAAGTTGGAGTACCGGGCTCTTCCGATACTGTGTGGATGGATGCTGGCGGCAACACTTTCGGTAACTGCACAAGACCCACAGTTCTCACAATTTTATGCGGCGCCCCTCTACTTGAATCCCGCTTTCGCCGGATCAACACAGCAAGGCCGGGTGGGTATGAACTACCGCAACCAGTGGCCAGCCATAGATGCAAATTTTACCACCGTTTCGGCTTATGGCGATGTTTATATTGAGGACAAAAATAGCGGTGTAGGAGCTTTGCTTACGAGAGATTATGTCGGAATTGTAGGATTGCAGTCGATAAGCTTCGCCCTGCAATATGCCTATCAGCTTAATATCACAAAGAAACTATCCTTCCGCCCTGGCGTACAAGTGGGGATTGTCAACCGCTCCATAAATTTTGGAAGTCTCACCTTCGGCGACCAGTTTGATCCCAACACCGGTGAGATCGTGAGGGGTACCGCCGAGGCACTCAACACAGGTCAGAGCAAATTCTTTCCCGACTTGTCTTTTGGTGGATTGTTCTTTTCAAAAAATGCCTGGCTTGGTGTGGCGGCACACCATATCACACAACCCAATCAATCCATCCTTGGAGCAAAAGATCAGCTCGATATGAAGATATCCATTCATGGCGGGTATAAGTTTTTCTTCCGGCCTGGAGTGCAAGGGACGGGTGTTTTTTCAAAACCGCAGGAGAGAAGTATTGCACCTGTCTTGCAATATCGCAAGCAAGGTCAATCAAGCCAGGCGGATGTGGGTATGTATTATACCTTTGAGCCTCTGGTGATCGGAACCTGGTACCGTGGCATTCCATTCAACAAAGTAAATGGATTTGCAAACAATGAATCTATTGTCTTGCTCGTAGGCCTGGTTCTTAAAGGCGAGAAAGATGTTCTCAACATTGGCTATAGCTATGATTACACCATTTCAAAGCTCGGACCCGGAAGTGGCGGTGCACATGAATTCAGCCTGGTGTACTCGTGGCCCACACGCAATCCTCGCAAGCCACCTAAAGATAAGTTGATTATTCCTTGTCCTACATTTTGATTTGGAGAAGTGACTGACGAACCGATCACCGGTCACCGGTCACTGATTACTGATTACTGATTAGGGCTTGTCCTTATTCCTCACCGCCGCCATCCAGCTTGCAATGATCATCCGTTCCCACGTGCAGTAAGGCATCACCAGCGTTCACAACAGGGTTATTGTTTAGTCCCACCACATATCCTGTCACCGTTGATTTGATTTCTTCTTTGTACTCTCCGAATGGATCCGTGATCTGACCAACCAGTTGATGTCTGTGAATAAGTTCTCCCGCCTGGATGTGTGGATGAAAGAGTCCTGCCGTTCGCGCGCGTATCCACGCCGAGCTCCATAGGATCCTGTTTTCTTCCCTGGGTTCTGGTGCCCATTGAATCATTCCGAGGTGCTTCATCAGTCGAAGGGTCCCTTGAATTCCCTCTTCGATGGCTCTGAGATCCATCCGCAGCGATTCACCACCTTCGAACACTATTATATGTTTGTCTTTCCTGGCAGCTGTTTGACGCAGCGAATGCGGACGAAAAGGTGAGTCGATGGTAAATGGTGCATGAAAGGCTTGTGCGAGTTCTACATTCCTCTGATCCTGCATCATGCAACGCACTTGCGGATAATTTGTGCGCATGGCACCGCCAGTATGGAAATCAATACCCACATCAATGAAGGGAATAATATCATGGGTAAGGTGGTATGCCACGCGGGCGGCAAGCGATCCGGATTTGCTTCCAGGGAATGACCGGTTAACATCTTTGCCGTCGGGCACCTCACGGGAATAGTTCAGGAAACCATACACATTAATTATAGGCATGCACACGGTGGTGCCTTTGAGGACCTTATGGTGACCGGCATCGATAATCCGGCGGACGATTTCCATCCCGTTGATTTCATCTCCGTGCATGCCGGCCGTGAGTGCCAGGACGGGACCGTCCTCCGGTGCGCGATAGACATAGATGGGTGTATCGATCTGCGTCCTCGACGGAAGCCGGGCAATATTAATGTTGATTTCCTTAAACTCTCCCGGCCGAATAGCCTGACCGGCAATCACGAGTTCTTTCATCAATTTCAGTTTTCATTCTCACCAATATTTGAAGCGCCATATCTTACAGTACACCCAACTGCCATTAGTATTCATTATTTAGCATTTCGCATTTCTCTATCAGGCATTGACCTTATCCTTTTGGATTTTCTTTTTCCCGGCATTCTTTTCCAGATACTGTATGATTTTGCCCGCGATGTCAACCTTTGTCGCTCCTTCGATTCCTTCCAGCCCTGGCGAAGAATTTACTTCTATGATCAGCGGTCCGCGATGGGAGGGTAACATATCTACTCCGGCAACACCAAGCCCCATCTTTTTGGCGGCAATTGTGGCTGCGTGCTTTTCCTGCCGGTTCAACTTTACTACATGAGCATGACCACCCCGATGTAGGTTGGAACGAAATTCTCCATCACGTGCCTGCCGCCGCATGGCACCAACCACTTCACCATTTACCACGAACGCCCGGATATCGGCACCTTTGGCCTCCTTGATAAACTCTTGAACAATAATGCGAGCCTTCACCCCATGGAATGCTTCGATCACTGATTGAGCTGCTTTTTTGTTTTCTGCCAGTACTACGCCGAGTCCCTGTGTCCCTTCCAGAAGCTTGATCACAACCGGAGCACCCCCTACAGCTTCAATTACTCCTTCTGTATCCCTTGAGTAATCCATGAAAATAGTCTTTGGAAGTCCCAGGCCCGCACGCGAGAGAATCTGCATGCTGCGTAGTTTGTCGCGGGAGCGAATCAGTGCCTGTGATTCTATGGCAGTAAAAACCTTCATCATTTCGAACTGCCTAACTACAGCTGCACCATAGAAAGTAACTGAAGCGCCAATGCGGGGAATGATGGCGTCGAAGTAATCAAGTTTCCGGCCGTTGTACCACACCATTGGATTTTGCTTTTCGATAAGCAGCATGCATTTCATATGGTCAATGATTTCCACCTTATGCCCGCGCGACTCGCCAGCCTCTTTAAGTCGCTTGGTGGAGTAAAGCTTTGCGTCACGGGAAAGGATGGCAATATTCATATCGATGGGTCCTGAGTAGCAGGCCCTGGTGAAGACATTTGTTTGTGATTGAAAGATAAATCTTTTTTTGTGACGTCGATTAGAAACCGGTGCCTGAGGATCTTGCGACCAAGCAGCACAGGAAATTTCAAATTACCGCGGTTGCTCAGGGAGAATTCCGCCCGAATGACCTGACCAAAGAGTTTTACTTTCGTCTTAATTACAAAACGCATCTCTGCCTCTCCAAAAGAATTCTTGATTTCGCGCTGGCTAAACCTCTTGAACCTATATTTCATGCCGGTAAATTCCGGGTGCTCATCATCCAGCAGCACAAATTCCAATTCACCTCCCACGATTTCTGCCGACAGGCAATGAAGACTGGAGGTGTATGCACCAGTATCAATTTTTGCTTGAATGTCTGTCAGACCAAGTCCGGGAAGATCAACACGGTCAGAACGTCCAAGAGTTTCCATAGTTCAAATCTGTTTGGCTTGATATTAATGAGTTATTTTCTGAGGGTGTTGCTGGGTAGCGATTTCGATTCTCCACAAATGTTCAAGTCCTTACTTTTCCACGGCCCAATAGGTGGTATTTTTCGGTGCGAGGCTTCTATTTCATGCAAAAATGACCTAAAGAGAGGTATTTTTTCAGCCCACCATTGACTTTCAGCATTTATGGAGTACAAAAGGCCTTTTTTATAAGAATTAAGGGTCAGAGGGACCACCCACCCTGGTCTTTATGTAACTTTTTTTAAAGAAAAGATGCTTGGGGTAATGTTTGATTAATTGAAGATTACCTATCTTACCCCCGTATTATTTTTAACCTAAACCTAAATCTATGAAGAAGATTGTACTACTGTGCTTCTCATTCGTTTTTGTGCTCAGCACCGTCTGGGCGCAGGAGCGAATGGTAACTGGTAAGGTTTCCGCCACTGAGGATGGAACTTCTTTACCGGGTGTGAATGTGGTCGTCAAAGGGACCACCAATGGAACTGTGACTGACGTAGATGGGAACTATAAGCTATCCGTGCCATCTGGCGGCGGTAGCCTGGTGTTCTCTTTCATCGGTCTGGCTACCCAGGAA
Organism: Cytophagales bacterium; assembly: GCA_025358885.1. Classification (GTDB taxonomy): domain Bacteria; phylum Bacteroidota; class Bacteroidia; order Cytophagales; family Cyclobacteriaceae; genus ELB16-189. Next base: position 28,275 of record JANYHW010000028.1, read on the forward strand.
GTAGCAATCGGTGAACGTTCAGTGATTGACATTGGACTTTCTCTGGATGTGAGGCAGTTATCCGAGGTAGTTGTGACTGCACAAGGTATCGAAAGAGAGCAAAAATCCCTTGGATATGCTCAAACTACGATCTCTTCTGCAACGCTGAACAACAAGCCTGAGACTGATGTGGGTCGTGCCCTGCAAGGAAGAACACCTGGTCTCCAGATCCTGAACTCTTCAGGTATGGCAGGTTCCGCTTCCAAGATCAACATCCGCGGTACAAGTACAATTTCCGGTAACTCCCAGCCTCTTTGGGTTGTGAACGGTGTACCCGTAAACACGGACCAGAACAGCGTTACTTCCGACTTCCAGGATGGTGCTGTATCACCTACCCGCTTTTTGGACATTGACCCTAACAACATTGAGTCGATCTCCATATTGCGCGGTTTGAATGCTACTACCTTGTATGGTTCACAAGGAAGAAACGGTGTAATCTTGGTTACGACCAAGACCGGCTCAAGCAAAGGAGCCCAGAACAAGTTTTCAGGATCAGTAACCCAATCTTATTTCACGGTTCAGGCCATTCTTCCTCAATACCAGAATAAGTGGGCAAACGGATTCGACGGTGCTTACGGAGAATTCTTCAGCAACTGGGGTAGCCTCTTTGATGGCAAGCCCACACAGTTCCGTCACCCATATTTCGAGTGGGCGGCTACTTTTCCTAACCACCCTGAGTTTGCAGTTTCTGCCACGACGGTACAGCCAGGACAAACTGTTCCAGGATATATCCCGACAGCAGCTCCCAATAACGTAAAGGACTTCTTCCAGAATGGTTCTTCTGCAACCACTTCATTGAACCTGCAGAACTCCAACGAGTGGGGAAGCATGAACTTCAGCTACAGCCACCTGAATGAAACTGGTTTTGTTCCGGTTAACACACTGAAGCGCGACAACTTCTCGCTCGGTGCCAACGCCAAGCTGACCAAGAAGCTGACTTTCAATGCCACGTTCAACTATGTGAAGACAGACAACGCACAGCCACAGTCGGGTGCTGGACTTGGTTCCAACTCAGCAGGTGGTCCTTCCATCTGGGCGAACTTGTTCTACACGCCACGTAACATTGATTTGACAAACTGGCCATGGGAAAATCCTGTAGACCACTCTAACGTGTACTACAGAAACGGTAACGATATTACCAATCCCCGTTGGATACTCGCGAACACAAAGCAAACCAATGTCACAAACCGCTTTTTCTCCAATGCGAGTCTTGCTTATAAGCTCACTGATTGGGTAAGCCTGCAGTATCGTCTTGGTTATGATACTTACAGCGAGCATCAGACCTATACTATCAACAAAGGTGGTGGCGCAGGTTTTGATTCTAACCTCACTCCCGGAGCTTATCGTTCCATCGATGGTAACAGCACGGTCATTGACCATACTTTGATGGCTTCTTTCAACAAGGATGTAAGCCAGGACCTCAGCATCAATGGTGTGATTGGTAGCAACTACCGTAGCAACAATTATTTGCAAGTAGGTCTGGAAAGCCTTGGCCAGGTGGTGTATGGTCTGTTTGAACACAGAAACTTCACCTCCACACAGCCTAAGGATTTCAGAGGTACGCAATTGAACTACACCCGCAACAGCACGATCGCAGGTATCTACTTTGACGGAACAGCGGATTACAAGAAGATGTTGTATTTCAACGTATCAGGCAGAAATGACTGGTCATCAACCCTTCAGCAAGCCAACCGTTCACAGTTCTATCCGGGAGGTAGCATTGCCTTCATTCCTACAGCAGCATTCCCCAATTTCGGAGCTGGTGTACTGGACTTCTTAAAGATTCGTGCGGCGATCGGATCGTCAGCCAACTTTGGTGTGCCATATGCCACTTCTCCTTACCTGACTTTGAATGCACAGGCAAGAGTTGACGGACTTGGAACCAACGTAGCGGTATCCCGTCTCCCAAGCCTTTTGGCTAACCCGAACCTGAAGCCTGAGCTTTTGACTGAAACTGAAATTGGTTTGGAAAGCCAGTTGTTCGAAAACAGGATCAAGTTCAACCTGAGCTACTACGATCGTACTGCCAAGAACCAGATCATCAACCGTCCTTTGGATCCTTCCACAGGATATGGATCAACCTTCATCAACGCAGGTACGATCTCTAACAAAGGATGGGAATTGGCTTTGACGGTAACCCCGATCAAGACAAGCAACTGGAACTGGGATTTGACTGCGAACTATACGAAGAACGTGAGCCGCGTGGATGCCCTCCCTGCAGGTTCTACTTCAATCCTGATCAGTGGATTCAGCAACCTCGGAAATTTCGCGATCCAGGGACAACCCCTCAACGTGATCAAGGGTTCTTACACCAGCAAGGCACCTGATGGCCAGTCAATTATCACCAGCACAGGTAGCTACCAGCAGGCGAACGAGATTGGTATCATTGCCAATCCGAACCCGAACTGGATGGGATCCATCATCAGCACACTGAGCTACAAGGCAGTAA
>JANYHW010000094.1 GCA_025358885.1 Cytophagales bacterium
GGTTGGCAACCCCCAATGTACCATCAGCCGCAAACGCACCACCATTGACGGACTTTTCCCACCCTATTATGCTGCCCTTGATTCCAGCGACAGGAATGCTTATGGGTGTAGCCGCAGCTGCTTCGCAAATGGTCTGGCTAACTGGTCCCGCTGTTCCACCGGCACTCTGAGCAAATACAGTGACTGAAAGATTTTGTGGACTGGCTGTGCATGCCAGCATGTTAATGGTATAAGGTGGTATAGTAAACGGAGCTGGTCGGACAGGCAGAGGGCTGGTTACCGTCGTGTTGTCCGTTGACTTGTACTCCAATGCCGCTCCAATATTATTGGTTAGAAAATTAACGCCAGCAAATGCTCCTGCGGCTATATTATAGGTAATCGTAGGAGAGTTGCCTATTACGGGCGCTATAGTAACAGTGGCCGGAAAGCCAGAAGACCACGTAAATTCTGTTGGCAAAGAAATTGCACCCGGCCCTGGTGCGGGGATCAAGTTGGTTGATGTATTGGCCGGTATCACCTTGTTAGCTGCCACAGTCGACTCATTATAAACAGTACCGGCTGAGTTATTGCAAACGCTCGTAGCACCGGTAGGAACCGCGACAACAATCGGCCCAGGCGGAGATAGTCGGATATCAGGCTGCTGGACAATAACAATTTCAATTGGATCACTTTCGCAAGTTGTCCCCCCGGAACCAGCTAACTGAGTCGCCCAAACAGACATATAGCGACCATTGGTATTGTTGACAGTAAATGCACCACCGATTCCTCCTTGCGCACCGTATGAGGCCGCCGGGAAAGTAAGGTTATTGACACCATTGGCCATCTTAGCGCCGCCAACACTCGCCTGGTCTTTATACCAGTTGACACCTATCCGCGCTCCACCAATTGAACTTACACCTGTAAAATTGAACGCAGTGCTGTTGGGTGTAGTGAAGCAAACCGCCTGCCCTGCTGTGGTTAGTGGTAGTGGCCTGGCAACAATCTCAACCCAGTTCTCAATAAAGACTGCAGTTCCGGTATTGGTTGCGGGGGCAGCAAATTGATCGTATTGATTACAGATATCCCAATATTCAAGTTTAACATAAAATCGTTGGCCAATCTGCTGTAATGTAGGATCCACTGTAGTAATGGTGCCCATATAAGTAAGTGCTGTCGAAACTGTTACTGGCGAGTTTAGGGTAATGGCTCCCTGTCCGTCAGCAACGCCAACGTTCTTTGGGATAAAGCCCCCTGGAATTATTAGTGTTCCCGTAGCATCATCATTGGTGACAATTGTTGTCCCTCCTCCAAGAACTGCAGGGAGCGCAACGCGGATATCCGGGATATTTCCAGGTGCGCCAAAATTGGTACTGCCATACGTAATGCGAATATTTCTGGTAAATGCATTTTCAATAAGTCTGTTCTCCACAGCTGACCTGCAGTTAAGAATAGTATTATCAGAAAATTGCATTGGCCCAACATTTGTACCTTGACAAACAAGTCTCGAGGTGGGTAGAGGTGATGGTGGAAACTCTGTGACGGTTAGCGAACCAGTATTTTTATTGTCTACATCATAGTTGGGAAAGAGTTTTGTTTGCGTCACCCCGCCACAGCTAATGGCAGAAGTCAAACCCAATGTTGGTGTGATTGTAGCACTCCAACCACATTGTTGTAATGCAGTTCCGGGAGGGCTGGTGGTAGAATTGGGGTAAGTATGAGCTGGTTGGGTAGTCACAATGACTGTTGGTTTTGAAGCACCAAGCCCAACAGGATCTATGTATGTAGTTGATGCTACCCCAGTAGGGTCCGATTGATAGCCACCTATAAGGCTAACCGGACTGCCGTCTCCCCAATTAATAGAATTAAATACACATCCTGCATAGTACAATGAACTATTCCTTATTCTAAGGCTAACCTTAAATTGAAATTGCGTAAAATCTTCAACGACAGGAATACAAACATCAATCGGTTTTCCGGCAATAGCTGCAACAGCGAAAAAACCAAGATCCGCACAATTCCCTGGCCAATTATTCTTGGAGGTGGCAAATACGCCACCGCCCATAGAAACTGCAGCCACTCCTCCGACCAACAACGTCCCGCCTGAATTTGTATAATTAACCGTTAGAACGTCGCCAGGAATCACGAAGGAGGTACCTGCATGAGCAGGTGAAGCATCAAAAGTAACCAGCACATAATTTGTGCCGGGTGCTCCCAGAATGGGTACACCTGTAATGGTAACAATTGTTCCGTTTACTTTAACAATCCACTGACCGGCAGCACTTGAGCCTGTGACCGCCCCAGTAAATAAGACTGCAATCTGATTCTGGCCCTGCGTTTCATGCCTGGGATCATTGGCGGTTATCGAGACCGTTTGGGCAAAAAGCCCTGTTGTACAGAAAAAAAGCCAGAGAAAAATGAATAGACTACTGAGGGTGTATAACTTCTTCATTAAGGAGGTTCTAAGCTCACTGATTATATACTTCTTGCCCTTTTGGATGTAACCTACCGCCATCAATTTGTCATAAAAGCTTCAAATTCCTCAAATTAGAAATAATTTCAAAGGGGAGTTTCACCAACTCCCAAATAATCTACCTTTGCCCCCGTATTTTTTAGCCCATCCATGACCTCTCCTGACAAGTCTGCTAAGTATATTTTTGTGACCGGCGGCGTGACCTCCTCTCTGGGCAAAGGAATCATTTCCGCCTCGCTCGGCATGTTGTTACAGGCTCGCGGGTTTTCTGTAACCATCCAGAAATTTGATCCCTATATCAACATTGATCCGGGTACCCTTAACCCCTATGAACACGGCGAGTGCTACGTGACAGATGACGGAGCCGAAACTGACCTGGATTTGGGACACTATGAGCGCTTTTTGAACATTCGGACCTCCCAGGCGAACAACATCACCACGGGTCGCATTTATAATAATGTCATTACTAAGGAACGCCGGGGCGAGTTTCTTGGCAAAACGGTACAAGTTATCCCTCACATTACAGACGAGATCAAGCGGAATATCTACCTGCTTGGTGAAAGTGGTAAATATGACTTCATCATCACCGAAATCGGTGGGTCTGTCGGAGATATTGAGTCCTTGCCATTCATCGAGGCTGTACGCCAGGTGAGATGGGATTTGGGCTCCAATCACTCCCTCGTAATCCACCTGACACTTATCCCCTATCTCAAAGCCGCAAAAGAACTAAAGACCAAGCCGACACAACACTCGGTAAAGAAACTCCTGGAAGAAGGAGTTCAGCCTGATATTCTCGTGTGTCGAACGGAAATGCCACTGCCCATGGACATCCGAAAGAAAGTTGGTCTTTTCTGCAACGTTCAGCTCAACTCCGTCATCGAGGCTATCGATGCAGACACGATCTACGACGTGCCGCTGCTTATGCGCAAAGAGAAACTGGATGAACGTGTCCTTTCAAAACTTAAGGTACACGCCAAGAATGAACCTGACCTCGAACAATGGAAGACATTCCTGGGCAAACTGAAAAATCCCACCAATGAAGTCAGGATGGGCCTGGTTGGTAAATATGTTTCCCTCCCCGATGCCTACAAATCCATTGCTGAATCGTTTATCCATGCCGGGGCAGAGAATGATTGTAAAGTTGACTTGAAATGGATTTCGTCTGAGGACATAACTAAAGAGACCGTCGGCGAATTGCTCGGTGGTTTGCATGGGGTCCTGGTGGCTCCGGGCTTTGGAGAACGAGGACTGGAGGGAAAGATTGAGGCCATAAAGTTTGTTCGCGAAAATAAAGTCCCATTTCTCGGTATATGCCTCGGCATGCAGTGTGCCGTGGTCGAGTTCGCCCGCCACGTGTTGGGCCTTGATGCAAGCTCCACCGAACTCAATCCAAAAACAAAAAATCCGGTCATCGATATGATGGAGGAGCAGAAGAAAATCACCTCCAAAGGAGGAACGATGCGTCTTGGATCGTACGACTGCAAACTCAAGAAAGGCTCAAAGGCGGCATCGATCTATGGGGAAACGATGGTGTCTGAAAGGCACCGTCACCGCTACGAATTTAATAACAAATACCTTGAGCCAATGGAAGAAGCCGGCTTGAAGGCCGTAGGAATGAATCCGGAATCGGGGCTGGTGGAAGTTGTCGAGCTAAAGGATCATCCCTGGTTTGTTGGTGTTCAGTTCCATCCTGAACTCAAAAGCACCGTACTAAGCCCCCATCCCCTCTTCGTTAAATTCATTGAGGCGGCCCTGAATCATAAAAAGCTGGAATCCTGATACACTTATCTATTCGCATACATTAATTATGGACCGTAACTCCGCCATTGGGCTAACATTGATTGCAGTTTTATTGCTGGTGTACTTTAACTTCTTCTCACCGGAACCTCCTAAAGAGACCCCTCCCACCATCACCACAACCGAAAAGACCGACTCCCTTTCACAAGTGACCACGAGTAAAATCGATAGCACGGGGTTAATCCCCTCGGGGCCTCTTGCTACTCTTCTTAAGGGCGAGGAAAAAGATACACGGGTTGAGACGAACGACCTCGTCCTCACCTTTTCCAATCATGGCGGAATCCTTCGTGAAGTGGAATTGAAGAAATTCAAGACCTACTATAAGAAGCCTTTACTCCTTGTCTCTCCCCGATCGAATGCGTTCAGACTGAATGCCACATTCGAAGGCAAAGACATTGATCTTTACTCGGTATTCTACAAGGTTGAAAGCCGGCAGATATCAGGGATCCATCCAGAAACAAAACTTCCGGCCGACAGCACCCTCGTGACATTCTCCACTGTCCTTTCCGAAGGGAAGATCGTCAGGCATATCTATTCCATTCCCTCCAATGGATACCGGTTAAAATATAGAATCGAAACTTCGGGTCTTGGCGAATCACTTAACGGTGACCACCTTACCTTGCTATGGACGGACCACATTCCCGTTCAGGAAAAGGACCTACAGAATAGCCGTTTGAAAACAACGGTGAACTATTACACCGTCAAGGGAGAATTTGAAAATCTTTCGGAATCTTCCCTTGACACAGAAACTGAAGCGATGGCCTCTCCGGTAAAGTGGATGGGCATCAAGCAAAAATTCTTCACAAGCGCCATTATCGCAAAAAATTCTTTCTCCGGTGGTGAGGCAAGCACCAGCGTCAATCCTACTGATTCAAGTGTTCTTAAATCTGCTTCCGTAAGGCTTTTCATCCCCAAGGCTGACGTCGTTGGCAACAGGGCAAACTTTGAATATTTCTTTGGACCCAATGAGTTCCAACTTCTTTCAGCTGTGGCGCCGGGATTTTCCAAGAACCTGGACCTCGGGTGGCCACCAGTGAGTTGGGTAAACAGGTTTGTGATCATTCCAATTTTCCATTTTCTGGAAAGCTTCATCGGCAATTATGGAATCATCATCATGATCCTCGTGATTATCATAAAGATCGCCCTAACACCACTCTCCTATACCTCTTACCTCGGTATGGCCAAGATGCGTTTACTCAAACCGGAACTGGATCTGATTAAGGAAAAGAATGGAGACAACGCGACGCAGGCGCAGCAGGACCAAATGAAATTGTATCAACAGGCAGGTGTAAATCCTTTCAGTGGATGCATTCCCATCCTGCTGCAGATGCCTATTCTTTTCGCCATGTTCTATTTCTTCCCTGTCTCAGTGGAACTACGACAGCAGGCATTTCTATGGGCCGATGATTTGTCAACATATGACTCCATCATTCAACTCCCCTTCACGGTTCCTTTTGGTTATGGGAGCCATGTAAGTTTATTCGTACTCCTGATGACGGCGTCCACATTGGTTTCCACCTGGCAGAACAACCAGATAAGTTCTGTTACAGGTCCCATGAAATCAATGTCCATGATCATGCCTGTGATTTTCATGTTTATACTCAATTCATTTTCCGCAGGTTTGAGCTTCTACTACTTTGTTTCCAATCTCATGGGCCTTGCTCAGCAAGCGATTATCAAACGCTTTGTGGATGAGGACAAGATCAAGGCGGTGATGGAGGATCACAAGAAAAAGATTACCACAGGTACAAGTACGAAGTCAAAATTTATGACCAAGCTTGAGGAGGCCATGAAGACAAGTGAGGAGGCGAGGAGGAAGAAGAAATAATTTGCTGATTTTGTAATTCGTTGATCCGTTGATTGGAACTGGGTTATATTTGATCCCCGCTTCCATTGAGCAGTTCAACGGATTAACGAAGTAACAAATCAACGAATCAGACCCAGGATGGGAAAAATTATTGCGATAGCAAACCAAAAAGGAGGTGTCGGCAAGACGACCACAGCGATCAACCTCGCTGCCAGCCTTGCGGTGCTTGAAAAGAAAACCTTACTGTTGGATGCAGACCCGCAGGCCAATTCTTCGTCTGGACTGGGAATAGATCCTAAGAGTGTAAAACTCAGCATCTACGAGTGTATGATTGATGGCGCCAATATTCGTGAAGCCATTGTGCAGAATGAACTGAAGTACCTGAGTATCCTTCCTTCACACATTGACCTTGTCGGTGCGGAAGTAGAAATGGTGAACATCGACCACCGCGAAGAACGCATGCGAGATGCCTTGAAAACCATCAAGGATGACTATGACTTCATCATCATCGACTGCTCCCCATCCCTCGGCCTGATCACGATAAATTCCCTTACTGCGGCGGATTCGTTGATTATCCCTGTGCAGTGCGAATACTTTGCCCTCGAGGGTCTTGGAAAGCTTCTGAACACGATAAAAATTATTCAAACGCGCCTGAATCCCCAACTGGAAATTGAGGGAATTCTATTGACTTTATATGATTCCCGAACGTCGCTGGGCAACCAGGTGGTAGAAGAAGTGAGGACACACTTCAAAAGCATCTCCTTCAAAACGATCATTCCCAGGAATGTGAAGCTGAGCGAAGCACCCAGCTTTGGCTTGCCAGTCATCGTACATGACGCGGAGAGCAAAGGCTCGATCTCCTATCTCAACCTGGCACATGAAATTCTTGATAAAAACGGCTTAAGTAAATAATGAAGAAGAAAGCACTTGGCCGCGGGCTCAAATCCCTCTTGAGCGACACCCCAGATTCCGGAACTTTCGAGGAAGCGCCGGCGGCGGCAGGAAATATGTCGGAACTCACTATTGCAGAGATTGAAGTCAATCCCTTTCAACCACGCAAACATTTCGACCAGGAGGCATTGCGCGAACTTGCCGACTCCATCAAAGTCCATGGTATCATTCAACCCATCACCGTCAGAAAACTCTCCAGGAATCAGTATCAACTCATTTCAGGAGAAAGAAGGTATCAGGCTGCCCGGCTATCGGGACTAAAGACGATTCCAGCCTATGTTCGTTCGGCTGATGACCAGCAAATGCTGGAGATGTCACTGATCGAAAATATTCAACGGGAAAACCTCAATCCAATCGAAGTTGCCTTGAGCTATCAGCGATTGCTTACCGAGTGCAGGCTGAAACAAGATGAACTGGGGGAACGTGTTGGGAAGAACAGAACAACAGTCACGAACTACCTCCGACTCCTCAAATTACCACCCGATATCCAAATCGCCCTTCGAGACAATAAACTGTCTATGGGGCACGCGCGGGCAATCATCAATGTCGAGAATCCCGAAGTCCAGCTCCTTATTTTCAAGAGAACCATTAGCGAAGACCTCTCTGTCCGTCAAGTTGAGGAGCTCGCCCGTTCAATGGCAAGGGGAAACAAAGGGAAAAATACCGCAAATCCTTCTTCCACGGCATCATCGCGCGAAATAGTCCAGCTCCAGGGCAAACTTTCTTCACACTTTGGCACGAAAGTTAGTGTGAAGAGTGATGGCAGGAAAGGTGAAATCAAGATACCCTTTCTTTCCATCGAGGACCTGAACAGGATCCTTGACATATTCAAGGTCTGATGCATGTTGAGAATTTTGGTGATATGGCTGGCCAGCATGATGACAACATGTGCTCTGGCTCAACAAGTAGATGTTGTGGCGGATACCGTACCTGCATTGCCAGACTCTGTGGTGATGACGAAAGGTGGAAGGATCATTAATGTCCGGTCATATGCCAAACGCTTTAACCCGCGAAAGGCTTTGCTTTATTCGGCTGTTCTGCCTGGCATGGGCCAGGTATACAACAAGAAGTATTGGAAACTGCCACTGATCTATGCAGGCTTCTACCTCCTCACCAAGAATGCTGTGGCGTACAATAATTTATACATCAAATACAAAGAGGAACTGTATGGCACACTTGAAACACCCGCCATCCCACCTCCCAGTGGCTACACACAAACACAGCTCCGCACACTCATTGATAACTACCGTCGACAACGCGACTACTTTATCATTCTCGATGGATTCGTCTATATCCTTCAACTCGTAGACGCCCATGTGGATGCACACCTTAAAGAATTTGACCTCAATCCCCAATTGAAAGTAAGTTTGCGACCGACCGTCCAGCCCACAGGACTCATGGGGCACTCCTCCGGGTTCACGTTTACACTCAAATTCTGATGCCATGAAAATACTTCTCATCGGGTACGGTAAAATGGGTAAGGCAATTGAGGCTGTCGCCAAAGAAAGGAACCACACCATTGCAGGGCGGATTGATCCAGAAACAGGACTTACCTTCGACTTCAGTATGCCTGTAGATGTTGCCATAGAATTTACCATGCCTGAGTCTGCCGCCAATAACATTCGAATGTGTTTGGATAAAAACATTCCAGTCCTGTCAGGCACCACAGGCTGGCTAAAACAAAAACCATCTGTGGATGAATATTGCCTTGGCAGGAATGGGGCCTTCTTCTATGCTTCCAACTATAGCCTGGGGGTAAATATTTTCTTTCGGTTAAGCGAAGAACTTGCGCGAATGATGCAAGGGCAATCCGGATATGACGTGGGAATTGAGGAGATCCACCACACACAAAAGAAGGATGCACCCAGCGGCACAGCCATCACGCTGGCGGAAAACGTTTTGAGGCATTTCAAAAGCAAATCAAATTGGGTGAACCAGGCAAGTAATCGTCCAGAAGACCTTGTCATTCATTCTGTAAGACAGGACCCTGCCCCTGGTACACACACGGTACGGTACCAGTCTGTTGTAGATAACATTGAGATAAGGCATACGGCTCACTCACGGGAAGGTTTTGCCAAGGGGGCCGTCGCCGTTGCGGAATGGCTTCCAGGACAAAAGGGTGTTTTGGGCATGAATGATTTTTTGAAATTCTGACTTCCGATAATTTTACTTTTATTTGCGGGGCTTTTACAATCGCTGTTCGTTGATTGTTATTCGCGAATGCGCCAACGATTAACCAACGGGCCAAACAACCAACAACTATTTACTATGAATTGGAAATTCTGGGAAAAGAAGAAAGAAGAAGAGAAGGTGAAGAAATCATTTTTCCGCGAATGGCTGGATGCTATCGCCTTTGCTGTAGTGGCAGCGACGCTCATTCGCTGGCTTATTATGGAAGCGTATACCATACCTACTCCGTCCATGGAGAATTCTCTTTTGGTCGGTGACTTTCTTTTTGTGAGCAAATTCCATTATGGCACCAGGACTCCAAAAACCATTTTGCAAATTCCACTGACACATCAAAAAATATGGTTTACCAATATTCCTTCCTATGTAACATGGATCCAGTTGCCTCAATATCGTCTGCCGGGTATCAGCCATGTAAAAAGTGGAGATGTAGTGGTGTTTAATGTACCCCCGAGGGAACTCAACGAAGGCAAAGACTATCCAGTTGACCTAAAGACGAACTATATCAAACGATGCGTTGCCGTTGCTGGTGATGCAATCCGGGTGAAGGATCGTCAGGTGCTGGTGAACAATGAGCCAATTCCCAATCCACCCGACATGCAGTTCAGCTATCTCGTTTACGCCAAAGATGAGATCAATGAAAGAAACCTTACTAAACTTGAACTGGATCCGGATGATTACAATTTTCTTGGAAGACCCGAAGAGAACCAGGTGGTGTATCAAATGTTTCTTACCAAATCGAAAGCAGAAGAATTGAAATCAATTCCATATATCACGGGCGTGGCCGACGACCATCGCACCTATGATGAACCCGATCCGCGGATTTTCCCATCTACCAGGGGAACTCAATGGAACGCAGATAATTACGGCCCTATCACTCTTCCCAAAAGAGGGATGACCATTGCCATCAACGACTCCACGTTGGCCCTTTACGGAAGCACTATCAAGAATTATGATCACAACAAAAATGTTGATATCACTAAGACCACTCTGACCATTGATGGCAAGGACATAAAGGAGTACACTTTCAAGCAGGACTATTTCTTTATGATGGGGGATAACCGTCACAACTCCCTTGATTCACGTTATTGGGGCTTCGTTCCCGAAGATCACATTGTGGGCAAGGCCTTCTTTATCTGGCTGTCAATTGACAAGTATGCTGACTTCTTACACAAGATACGCTGGAGCCGGTTTCTTAATCTTATCAGATAAGCCATTCTTTACCATTCTATCTCACTAATCCCCTTACTCTTCAAATACTGGTTTGTCTTACTAAAGTGCTTACACCCAAAGAATCCCCGGTCCGCCGAGAATGGTGAAGGATGAGCCGACACCAGCACACAGTGTTTATTCCCATCAATTATTTCACCCTTCTTCTGTGCATAGGCACCCCATAGCAGGAATACGAGGTTTTCTTTTTCTGTCGAGAGCTTTTGAATCACGACATCCGTAAATGCTTCCCAACCTTTGTTTTGGTGAGAGCCTGGAGAGGACGCCCTCACCGTAAGTGTCGCATTGAGCAGCAGCACTCCTTGTCTTGCCCACCGGTCCAGATTACCGGATGAAGGGATGGGTTTGCCAAGATCATTTCTTATTTCCTTGAATATGTTAACCAGAGAAGGAGGTTGTCGCACGCCATCACCTACCGAAAAACACAATCCGTTTGCCTGCCCCGGTCCGTGGTAAGGATCCTGCCCGATGATGACCACCTTGACGTCCTCAAAACGGCAAGCATCAAACGAATGGAATATTTCCCGCCCGGGAGGATAGACGACTCCGGAAGCATACTCCTGTTTAACGAAATGAATGAGCGATTGAAAATAGGGCTTCCCAAATTCTTCCGACAGCCGCGATTTCCAGGAACCATCTATTTTTATGTCATTTTCCTTCACGCCCTAATATCCACAGAAAGGGTGAAAATTAGAAAAAATTGATATTTTTGACTGAATGGTAACCGAAGTCACCAATGGTATCAAAGTAACGGTGGAGACCGAATATCAACCCTCCTACTCAAGCCCGAGCCAATACCATTATGTGTTTACCTACCGCATTACCATTGACAACGGTGGCGACTTCACCATACAACTCATGAGACGCAGGTGGCACATTTATGATGCGGGTTTCATGTCCCGCGAAGTGGAAGGCGAAGGCGTTGTCGGTCAGCAGCCAGTCCTGGAACCGGGTCAAACACATCAATATGTGTCAGGGTGTAATCTCAAATCAGGCATAGGAAAAATGGCGGGTACCTACCTTATGGAACGAATCGTAGATGGCACAACCTTTATGGTAAATATCCCCGAGTTCAGTATGGTAGCCCCCATGAGACTGAACTAACTTCACCTAACCGCTCGCACACTGTGTCTTCGTTTCATCAGGCAAAGTCATTCCTTCATCATTGGTTATTCGAGGTAGATGAACACTCGATTCACTCTCCATTCTTTTTTGATCTTTACGCCAAGACCATTTCAAAAAAGAAAAGAGAAGACTTTCCTTTGCTTGTCAAGCTAAGGACGAGCCTGTTGGACAATGACACCATCCTTGAAATCGAGGATATGGGTTCTGGGGGGCAATCAACACCGTTCTACAAAAGCACCATTGGGGAAATAGCCCTTACCAGCGTTACCTCTGCCTCGATGGCATTGTTTTACCTGGAACTCGCCTATTTTGCACAAGCTCACCGAATAGTTGAGTTGGGGACTTCCCTGGGCCTCACGGCATTGTACCTCGCTCAAAAAAAGGATGGCGCAGTGTACACATTTGAAGGAAGTCATTCATTGGCCAATACAGCGCTAACCAATTTTGAGTGGGCCGGACAGAAAAATATTTACCTGATTGAAGGGAATATTGACAATACCCTCCACCGTTTTTTAGAGCAGACCCTCAAAATAGACTTCGCGCTGATGGATGCCAATCACAGGTATGGTCCAACCATGCGATATTATCAACAACTCACCAGGCGATTCACCGAAAAGTCGATTCTTGTTATTGACGATATCCACCGTTCACCTGAAATGGAAAAGGCATGGAAAGAGATTAAGTCAGATGTATTGGTTTATGGAAGCATTGATTTGTACCACTGTGGTATTTTGTTTTTTGATCCTGTACTAAATAAACAGCATTTCGTCTGGTCATTGAAATGAATGGGCCATAGCCTAACTTTGGGCCCTAAATAAGAGAGTCCATGGAGTCCAGCCAAGAGGAAGCGCCCAAGAAATCGAACAAAGCAGCGGTTATTATTGCACTGCTGTCTATCGTTGTCATTGTTCAATCGGTAAAAATTTACCTGGACTTTAAGGATAAAGCTGAAATTACTGAGCAGAAAGCCAACGTCGAGGAGGACCTCGCGAGCACCCTGCAAAGGCTCAAGGAGATACAGACCGAATTGGAACAAAAAATTACAGAAATACGGAAGCTTGGTGGTGACATCACTGAATTACAAAAAGCCAAGGCAGAAGTCACCGCTCAGCTTAAGCGCAACGTGGCCAAGAGTTCAAAGGCCATCAAGGAATTGAAGGACCGTGTCCAGGGCTACGAAGAACTGCTTAAAATCAAGGATGAGGAAATTGACAAACTGAAGTCAGTCAACAAGGAATTGTACAGCGAAAACAGGGTGCTGAAGACACAGAAGAATGTACTGAATGACTCTATAAACCGTTTGTCGACAACCAAACAAGAACTCGCCTCCAAGGTCGCCATTGCCAGTCAGCTGAAAGCAGAAAACATTTCTGTCATGGCAGTAAATTCAAAAGGCAAAGAGCGGGAATCACCATTCAAGAACAAGCAGCTTGAAAAACTCAAGGTGGAATTCAACCTCTCCGAAAACAAGGTCGCACCCATTGAAGGAAAGAAAATAATGATCCGTGTCGTGGATGAGAATGGCCAGGTGATTTTCGATGTAGCCAAGGGATCGGGCACATTCATGCTGAGTAACAAAGAAGAATTTTACACCGCCATTCAGGAAATTTTGTTTGACAATACCCGTCAGAAACTTACATTCAACTATTCAAAAGGTTCAGAATATGTTTCGGGGAATTATTCTATTGAAATTTATACTGACGGATATCTGATGGGGAGAGCTCAGTTCGTAGTGAAGTAGAGTTGGCCAGGGATCAGGCATTAGAATTATCAGACATTGGGTCGCATTTCTAAGCGTATCGTTTGCGCAAGGTTTCTAACATAAAGGCATTGATCTCCCATTGATTCGCTACGGGTTGACGTGTATAAGGAAGAGCAGGCATGTAATCCACAGGTCCAAATTCGGTCAGGATAGTAATTCTTTTTCCTTCTTTCTTTTTAGTCTCTACGATTTTGTCCCACCAGGCATAATGGGTATCTACTGACTTCTTCCATTCCGGGGCCCGCGGGTCATTTACCTGAGGACCCTCAGGGTGGCCAATTCGTGCATGAATGTGGTCGGTTCGTGAAAGAGTCATCGCAAGGGTTTCCTGCTGGTCCTCCAACAGGGATTCATGCACATTGCACCAATGCGATACATCGAGTGTCAGCCGCAAATCAGAAATCTTTTCCATGAATTGTTTGGCGACAGGTGCCGAATATAAAATCCTGGAACGGTGGGTTTCATGATATATCGGAACCTGACTCCGTTGCCCAACTTCGCGCGTAAGGTCCATGAATGCCCGATTGTCATCAAATGAAAAATGGTCACGGCCCGAGTGACAATTGATATACAGGGGCCTCAGTGCAACTGCTAACTCAAGACTGTCTTTGAATTGCTGGAAATGTTTCTTTACATCACTGTCAGAACCTCCAAGCATGAATCCTATTTTTAGAGAATTGTCTTTTACCGCATTAAGGCAATCATCCCTGTCTTTAGAATTTGATGGAAACCATACTTCGACACCATCATAGCCAGCTCCTTTTGCTTTCTTGCAGAATTCTCCATAACTCCCCGAAAAGCCCCAGTTGGTGGCGAGAATAATCAACTCGTATCCAGGTTGGGCTTTGATGTCGGCACTCGCGGTGATTGGCGACAAGGTGCCAGCCAGCCAAGATCCGGCAGTAAGATTCATAAATTCCCGACGTGAGTACATAGGTTTCGATTTTCGGTTTACGACATCAGGTCAAGAGGAGTTTCTACCCTTTGTCTCTCCATCGTAGGAGTGAAGGTATGTTTCTGGTGAATATTCCGGCAAGAAAACCTGGAAAGCCAAATTCCTTCAACTTGTCCTTCACCCGGGCCTTCATTCCTTCAATTGTCAATTCAGGTTGAGTGAAATTGCCTTGCTGAAAGCAATGAGAGCAATACATTAAGCTGCGCGACCCGTCTGCATTTGTTCCGCCGCCCTGCTCATCTCGTTTCATCGGCATGCCACAGGATTGGCAGTTTTTATAGGATTTTTCCATGTTCATACCAGTTTTGTGATGTCCAATAAGATAGGCGAAATGAGGCTGGTGCACTTCAATGACGTCTAAAATAGAGGAAATCAGGCCAGAATCAAAGATTTTTGAGGATTTAGGGGCAATCAGGCTACAAATACCAAAATTCCCGCTATTTTTGCACCCTCATTTTAAAACCAATTAATACATGAACAACTACGAGACGGTATTCATTTTAAATCCCGTTTTGTCTGAGGACCAGGCAAAGGATACTGTCGAAAAGTTCGTGAAGGTGTTGGCCACTAACAAGGCCAACGTAATTAATGTGGAGCAATGGGGGCTGAAAAAGATGGCGTACCCCATCCAGAAGAAGTCCACAGGCTTTTACAACCTTATCGAATTTGCGGCAGCTCCGGAGACAATCGGAACACTCGAGACAGAATACAGAAGGGACGAGTCAGTTATGCGATTCCTGACCATTAGCCTTGATAAGTTTGCCGCTGAATACAACAGCCGCAGGCGCAAGGGGGAATTTAACAAGAAGAAAGAGACCAAGGCTCCTTTACAAAGGAGAGAAAGAGAGGAGACAAAAGCATGACACTGGTAAACGAACCCATCAAGCGGGCGGAGATCAAACCCAAATATTGCCGCTTCAAGAAGAACGGTATCCGCTACATTGACTATAAGAACCCTGACTTCTTAATGAAGTTTGTCAACGAGCAAGGAAAGATCCTGCCCAGCAGACTATCCGGTAATAGTTGGAAGTACCAGAAGAAGGTTGCCCAGGCCATCAAGCGCGCACGTCATATCGCGTTGCTGCCATATCTCGGCGACTCACTAAAATAACCTTTAAGCCGAATCGACCATGGAAATAATTTTGAAACAAGACGTACAAGGGCTTGGATATAAGAACGATGTGGTAAAAGTAAAGCCAGGCTACGGCAGAAATTACCTCATACCGAATGGCATTGGATTGATTGCCAATGTATCCAACAAACGAATGGTAGAGGAGAATGTCCGCCAGATGGCCCACAAGGCTGCTAAGATAAAAGACGAAGCAGTGGCATTGGCAGCGAAAATCGGAGAAATGACTGTTGAACTGAAGACGAAGGCTGGCGAAACTGGAAAAATTTTCGGTGCCATCACTTCCCTCCAGGTGTCCGAAGCGTTGAAAGCTAAAGGCTTTGATGTTGACCGCAAGAAGATTTTTTTCAAAGAGCAACCCAAACAACTCGGTGACTACGTTGCCAGCCTTGACCTTCACAAAGAAGTGAAGCATGAGATTAAGGTAAAGGTAGAAGCTGAGTAACCTAAAATTGAGAATATGAGAAGCCACCCTTAGTCGAGGGTGGCTTTTTTATTTTGTCTCGATGGCTATAACAAGATCGTCATACCACGCTTCTCCATATTTGCGGATCAATGGATCCTTCAGGAATTTATATAGAGGCACTTCAAGGGAACGACCGAGTGTACATGCATCGGCACAAATCCCCCACTTGTGATAGTTGACCGCCTCAAAACCCTTTTTCTTTGTAATCCGAATCGGGTACAGGTGGCAGGAAATTGGCTTCCGGAAGGAAACTTTACCATCCAGGTAGGCCTGTTCTATGCCGCATTTCAGAATGCCCCTGGAATCATAGTGAGCGTAGGCACACTCTTTACCTCCAATAGTCGGCGTAGAGTAGTCTCCATCTTCGTCAAGAATATAAGGTCCCTGGGCAGCGATGGCTTTTTTTCCTTCTTCCGTCAGATAAGGCGCAACGGCATCCTGGATTTGATGCATGATGGGCAATTCAACTTCCTCCAGTGGCGCCCCCAAGTCTCCTTCCACGCAACAGGCCCCTTTGCACTTCTCGAGGTGACAAACAAATTCAACCGTTTTAATGTCGTCCGAGACGAGGACCTCCCCTACTTTGATCATGAGTGGAAATATACTGAAGGAATTCGTATTGGGCTAAGCCAGTGTCGATGGGTTTAGATCAAATTTCAGAACCGCGCTTTTTGTGTGTCTCCCTTTCTTTTCTTGTAAAACTCCTTATCCGCTATGTAGCATTGGCGTTCAATCTCAGCATATACAATTTGGTCTTCGTCAACCCACTTGATCATGAAAGTCTTAGTAGCATGTCCACATTCCTTTACCTGGAGTTTGATACTGCTCAAATCATCGTGGGAGATCTTAAGCAAGGCATGGAGGGTCGATTTGGCAGGCTTCTTAAAACGAATGTGAGCTGTCTTGTCCCATACCACATACGCCTCTCCCAGGGAGCGCATCAGCATAACCATATAGAATGGATCGGCAGCGGCAAAAAGACTTCCGCCAAAAATGGTGCCCACATAGTTTTTGGTCCAGAGGTTGAGTGAAAGCCTGAGGTGAACCTCCAAGGAATCCCCTGACCAAAAGAGGATTTTCCCACCCGTCCCAAAATACATGGGGTACCAATTCATCATTCTTCTAAACCAAGAGCTTTTGAATGATTCTTTTTTGTCCGTCTTAAAAAAGTCAGGCTTCATGACTTGGCGTTTGCCAAAATTATCATGCAAATCGTCAAAATCATTGACTTCCCTGGTTTAACTTGCAGAAGAATTTTTTAATGGATTATCTGGACAACCTCAACCCTTCGCAGCTCGAAGGCGTCATCAACACCGAAGGACCATGCATGCTCATCGCGGGCGCCGGATCAGGCAAGACCCGGGTGTTGACCTACCGCATCGCCCACCTGATCAAAAGTAAGGGGGTAGACCCTTTCAACATCATGGCCCTTACGTTCACTAACAAAGCCGCCAGGGAAATGAGGGAACGGATTGAGCATGTGGTAGGCAAGGATGCCCGGAACCTGTGGATGGGGACCTTTCACTCGGTTTTTGCCAGGATCCTCAGGGCCGAAGCACATCACCTGGGATACCCTAACAGCTTCACCATTTATGATACAGATGACTCAAAGTCCTTGATCAAACAGGTAGTAAGGGAAATGGGACTTGACGAGACCCAATACAAGGCAAATATTGTATACAACCGGATTTCAGGGGCTAAGAACAGGCTGGTGGGGTGGCAGGAGTACCTGAGCAATGCCTTAATTATGGGCGATGATGCAGCTAACCTTCGTCCTGAAATCGGCAATATTTATAAGGCTTATGCGCTCCGTTGCTTCAAATCCGGGGCCATGGATTTTGACGACTTACTGTTCAATACAGACAGATTATTCAAAGAGCACTTGGAAGTCCTCAACAAATACCAACACCGCATTCATTACATACTGGTCGATGAGTTTCAGGACACAAACCTGTGCCAGTATTTCATCGTCCGGAAGCTAGCCGCCGTAAGAGAAAACATTTGTGTGGTGGGTGATGATGCGCAAAGTATTTATGCTTTCCGTGGCGCCGACATTACCAATATTTTGAATTTTGAGAAAGATTACGCGGACTTACGGATCATCAAACTCGAGCAAAACTATCGTTCGACTAAAAATATCGTGCAAGCCGCGAATTCAGTCATTGCAAAGAACAAGGCCCAAATCCCGAAAGATGTATGGACTTCGAATGAAGACGGACATCTCATCGAACTAATCAAGGCGGTGTCCGATAATGAAGAAGGTAAGCTGGTTGCCACATCCATCTTTGAAGAGAAGATGCAGCATCAGCTAAAATTCAGCGACTTTGCAATTCTTTACCGTACCAACAGCCAAAGCAGGGCGATAGAAGAATCGCTCCGGCGAATGAACATCAAGTACAAGGTTGTCGGTGGCCTGTCCTTCTACCAAAGAAAAGAAATAAAAGACCTACTCGCCTACCTGAGGTATTCGATCAATCAACAGGACGAAGCATCGTTCAGAAGGATAATCAATCTTCCAAAAAGAGGGATCGGTGACTCTACCGTTGACAAGATCGTTGTTGCTGCAAATGATCATGCCATTTCTATTTGGGAGGTACTTCAAAATGCCAACTCTTTTCTCGGAGGAAGGGCAGCAGGTCAAATTGATGATTTCGTCGCTATGATCAGGCGATTTGAAATCGAGATCCAGAGAAAGGATGCCTATGAAGCGGCGACAGAAATTACAAAGGGATCCGGGCTGCTAAGGGAACTTTATTCAGACAAAACAGTAGAAGGTTTAAGTCGTTATGAAAATGTTCAGGAACTGCTAAATGCCATCAAAGAATTTACCGACGATCCTGAGCGGGAGGACAAAGGGCTTGGTGCATTCCTGCAAGAAATCTCCCTGATCACCGGACAGGATGAAGACAAGGATAAAGACCCTGAGAAGGTAACGCTGATGACCATCCACATGGCCAAAGGGCTGGAGTTCAGCTATGTGTATATCGTGGGAATGGAGGAGGACTTGTTTCCATCTCAAATGATGCTGAGCAGCAGGGCCGAACTCGAGGAAGAGCGCAGGCTTTTCTATGTGGCAATCACCCGAGCCAAAAAACGTTTGTTCTTGAGCTACGCACTCACCCGATACCGGTTCGGTCGATTGAAGAATTGTGAACCGAGTCGATTCCTGGATGATGTGGATACCAATTTTGTCAAGGTAAGCGCAAAGTACGCGGGCATTGATTCTGTACCCTCCAACAGTCAGTTTGCAAGGAGCTTTGTGACCGGGATGAAAAAGACCATCAGTTCACAACCAGCCTCCAAGGTCACCAGCTACAGGCCGCCAGCTGATTTTGCACCCAGTGACACTTCCGGCCTCAAGGAAGGGATGAAGGTAGAGCATCCTAAGTTCGGTTTTGGTCAGGTAGTGAAGCTGGACGAAAGCGGCGCCGACCGCAAAGCAAAAATCAATTTCAATGATTTTGGAGAGAAGACCTTATTGCTTAGTTTTGCTAAGTTGAAAATACACGAGAATTGACATTGCCGATCCCGGCAGGCCCCAGATGGCCAGCTAATTTCTAAACTAGAATATCTACTACATGCTTCCAGAATACAACTCACAACGCCCCCTCATTATTCTTAAAGAATACGGTCGTAACATTCAGAAAATCGTCGAGCATATTCGCACCATCGACGACAAGGACAAAAGGACTGAACTCTCATACACGCTCATTGAGCTTATCAAGCAACTCAACCCAACCGTCCGTGAGTCTGTTGAAAATCCCCAGCGGCTGTGGGACGACCTTTTTATCATTGCTGACTTCAACCTGGATGTAAACAACCCATTCAACCCGCCCGAAAAGGATATTTTGTCGAAGAAGCCCATGCTGGTGCCTTACCCACAAAGTGATGTCCGTTTCAAACACTATGGAAAAAATATTGAACGGCTCGTAAAAGAAGCATTGAAGAAGGAAGACCCCCAGGACAGGGAAGACGCCGTGATCTACCTGGGCAAGCTGATGAAGACATTCTATGGGAGCTGGAACAAGGAGATCCTCGATGACTCTGTAATCCTGAAAGATATTCAACTGATGTCCGGCGGAAAGCTCAGCATGAACCTGGAAAAAGTGCGTGAAGATAACCTCTTTGAGAAACTATACCGGGAACGCAAGAAACCTCATCCACAAGGAGGTCATTCCAATCAGCGCCAGGGTGGCGGTGGCGGAGGTGGTGGTCGACCATTCAAAAAGCGATTCAATCCCCACCGCAGAAGAGACCAATGAGTTCGTTCCGGATTCAGGGCGGCAAGCGCCTAAAAGGCGAAATCATCCCACAAGGAGCCAAGAATGAGGCCCTGCAGATTTTGTGTGCCACTCTGCTTACACATGAGCCTGTGGTGGTTCATAATATTCCGAATATCGTCGATGTCAACAAGCTCATCGAGTTACTGGGGGATTTGGGGTGCAAAGTCGAAAAGTTAGAGCACCAGAGTTATCGATTTACCGCTTTAACAATTAGTACAAAACATCTTGAGACTGAATCCTACCGGAAGAAAGCAGCTTCACTCAGGGGTTCAGTCATGTTGCTGGGACCCATCCTGGCAAGATTCGGAAAGGCAAGCATTCCCAAACCAGGCGGAGATAAAATAGGAAGAAGACGACTGGACACCCACTTTGTCGGCTTTCAAAACCTTGGCGCTAAATTCAATTTCGATGCTAATGAAAGTCTCTTCCATATAGATGCTTCCGGTTTGAAAGGTGCCTATATGCTTCTGGATGAGGCGTCAGTCACGGGTACAGCCAACATCGTGATGGCAGCGGTACTGGCAAAGGGGACAACAACCATCTACTACGCAGCCTGCGAACCTTATCTTCAACAACTTTGCCATATGCTTAACCGCATGGGGGCAAACATCAGTGGTATCGGCTCCAACCTGCTGACTATCCAGGGCGTTTCCAAACTTCATGGCACTGAACATACACTTTTGCCAGACATGATTGAGATTGGATCGTTCATTGGTCTAGCCGCTATGACCCGGTCTGAAATCACGATTAAGAATTGTCGCATCGACATGCTGGGGATCATCCCGGAGACATTCCGCAAACTCGGCATTAAAATGGAATTCAGGGGCGATGATATCTTTATTCCGGCACAAGATCATATTGAGATAGAAAGTTTTATTGATGGTTCAATCCTCACAATTGCAGACTCGCCGTGGCCAGGGTTTACACCTGACCTAATCAGCGTTGCCCTGGTGGTGGCCACCCAGGCGAAAGGAACCGTCCTCATTCATCAAAAGATGTTTGAGAGCCGTTTGTTCTTTGTCGACAAACTTATTGATATGGGCGCCCAGATTATCCTGTGTGACCCACATCGTGCAACAGTAACCGGCCTCGACAGAAAGTATCCGCTCCGCGGCATCAAGATGTCTTCACCCGACATTCGCGCAGGCGTTGCATTATTAATTGCCGCCCTTTCTGCCCAGGGAGAAAGTGAGATTTCCAATGCAGAGCAAATTGACCGTGGGTACCAGGAGATCGAGGGAAGGTTGAAGAAACTGGGAGCATTGATAGAAAGAATCTGATAAACTTTCCTCCCACTTGATGTTTCAAATTGGAACATCAAGATTTACCGGAAAATGACGACGTACTACCTGATTTGGATTTTCAACCAATCCGAAATCTCTTTCAACGCGGCCGGAGAAAAAGTCTGCTCGATGGTGGCATACTCGGTGGGTGAACCTGTTTTGCATTCCTGAAAAAGGTGGTTCAGATTGGGCAATTCTTTGGCTGTAACCGCTTTGTTTCGGCCTTTGGCCAGACCGTGCTGAATGCCGTTCAAATTGACTTCAGCTGGCACCTGTAGATCCTTTGATCCATTCAATGCCAATACGGGGCACCGGACATCTTTCAAGATCAGGCTCGGATCGTAAGTCAGAAAGAATCTCATCCATGGGCCCGTCAATTGATTTATTTGTTGGTTGACAAAATTCTCCCGATCAGTTTCTTTCGGTCTTGAAATTTCCGGTAGTTCATTTATGTTGTCGAGCAGGTATGTCCGGAGGTCAGCTTTGAGTTTTTCGGCATCCGATGACTTCTGAATAATATCAAATGCCCCCTGGGTTATTTTTTTGTTCTTCTCGAGAGCCTCATCCGAAACACCAGAAGCTTTGCCAATCAACTCCTGTTGCATGAGCAGCAGCCGATCGCCACGAATACCTGTTCCAGCAAGCAACACAATGAATCCTATTTCTTTTTTCAGTTTCGCTGCCACCATGGGTGCAATAATCCCGCCTTCGCTGTGGCCTATCAACCCAATCTTATCCTTATCGACATCGCCTCTCCCTTGAAGATATGAAATCGCTGCTTCGACATCGGTGGCAAGGTCCTGTGAGGTCGCAGCCTTGAAATCACCCTTCGATTCTGCCGTTCCCCGATCATCAAACCGCAATACTCCAACTCCATTTCGGGTTAAATAGTCGGACAGCACCAGGAAAGGCTTGTGGCCTAACAACTCCTCATCACGGTTCTGGGGTCCACTGCCACTGATCAATACAACAAAAGGATATGAGCCCGCCTTCTCAGGCCTGGTCAACGTGCCTGCCAAAACAATACTTGCCTTCGCGTTGGTAAACTTGATTTCCTCCGAATAGTAAGGATATGGCTTTAAGGGCTCCTGGGGTCGCACTGGTTTTTCCTTTGTGATAATCTCCCGACCCAACGTCAGTGGAAAAGACTGACCACCTTGTTTAAAGGTACCAACAACCATCCCATCAACCCCCAATTCGCCCGTATATTCAATCCCTGCATTCTTAACCTCTAACTTGAGGACATTGTTGACAAATGTTGTAGACGTTACCGGTATCCCCTTTGCTCCCTGGTCAGGACTGTCCATGGTGGAGCGAAAGTCATCTTCAGTTTTCTCGATATTGAATACCACCCTTAGCTGCATTCCCTGCACCTTGAGGAGCCCGTTCCATTGTCCCGAAATTTCCTGGCCATGCACAACCAGTGGAAACAATGTCAGCAGTAAAAGATACAAGGTTTTCATCTGGTCGGTAAATTTAATGAGGTGGTTCAGCAATGAGCACTTTCGCCCTGGCACCAAACAATTCTCCATTTTTATCTTTAAAGGTAAGTTGCCTGTCAATAGCCGCTTTGTCTATATAATAGTCCGGATAAAACAACGAATCATTTCTCAATGTGTAATCAAAACCGGCCATTTCAAGTCCATCTTTTGACGTAGAAGAGACCCACACCCTATTATTCACCTTAACCCTTACATAGTCCTTGTCCTCCGTTGCATGGTATTCAGGTTCAAGATCAGATAGTTTTTTATGAACAATAGCATAAACACTATAATAGATACCCCCATCCTCGAGGCCAAGAACATCGGCGTCAAGCCATTCAATAATCTTGTTCTTTTCAATGGGTTGTTCATAACACGACTTCACAAACTTTACAACCGTGTTGTAGTCATCTTTTGTGAATACTTCGGGGTCTAAGTACAAAGTATGCGACTCCTGGGTTGGCGGTAACTTATCCCTGGTCCTGGCAACCGTATCGATGATGGAATATTCCACACCCTCAAGCTGGTTCTTGATCGCCGGGAAGACATCCATTTCAAGAGAGCCTGTTCCCACAAGGATCTTTTCGTCATTTGAGCCTGCTCGTCTAAAAACAATTTTTCGATAGTGAAGGGTCGTTTCAATGGTCGTCTTCGAACGCATTTCGAAAGCAAAGGCATTTCCCTCGAATGGAACTTCCTCCGATCGTTCTAATTTTTCACAGGACTCGAGGAACGTACCGGCAATGAGTACCGCACAGGAAATCAGACTTCTAATCCCTATATTTTTTATCTGCTTAAATTCACTCATCATATAGTAAAGGACCTCTTGTTACAACTCAATTTTCAAACCAACGGGACAATGATCAGACCCATGATACTCATTATAGATCAATGCATCTTTTGCGGCTGGCATTATCCGGTGGTCAACCAGGAAATGATCAATCCGCCAGCCAACGTTTTTCTCTCGGCCGCTGGTCACGAAACTCCAGTATGAGTATTTGACTTCTTTTGGATAAAAGTGCCGAAAGCTGTCAACAAATCCTGCATCCAGCATTCTGCTGAAGCCATCTATCTCGCGTTGTGTATAGCCGGCTGATTTGTTGTAGTTCTCCTTCGGCCGGGCCAGATCGATGGGCTGGTGGGCAACGTTAAAATCGCCGCACACGATGACTGGTTTGCGTTTCTTCAGCCAGGACAAGTAATGATTAAATTCGGAATCCCAACTCTCCCGGTAGTCCAGCCGCGCCAGGCCGTCACCTGAATTCGGGGTATAAACAGTGACAAGGAAATAATTGATGAACTCTGCGGTGATTACTCTCCCCTCCTGATCATATTTCTCCAGTCCAATATCGTAGGTGACGTTGATGGGTTCGGCCTTGGAGATAATGGCAGTACCGGAGTACCCCTTTCTTGCTTTGGAGGAGTTAACGTACACATGATGGCTTTTGAGCACATCGAGTGATTCTGACGATTCATCTTCCCCTGCTTTTGTTTCCTGAAGGCAAATGACATCCGGGGCCATGGCTTTCACACTCTCCACAAACCCCTTTTTCATGATGGCACGAACGCCATTAACATTCCAGGAAACCAGGTGAAGAAGGGACATAGCGCTTAATTGAAGGCCAAATCTAAGGGAGTCAGTCTAGGTCGCAAAGCCTTGAGTGAAATGATTCTGATGCCTGGCAACTCAATCAGAAATGATATCGAACAAATGCCTCCATGGCCTCATATTCGGCAAGCCCAAGTTCATTGTAGGCTTCCGCTGTAGCGTGGTTCCGGTCCTCCGCCCGAACCCAAAACTCCCGTTTGTCATTTCCAGGGAAGACAGCACTGTCCTTTTGTGACTGATGCTTGAATACTGCTCTTCGCTTCCGCATCAATTCATCAGGGCTCAGAGGCACAGCCATCTCAATTTGATCAATGTCCCATTCCTGCCACGCACCACGGTACAACCAGACATAACAGTCCTTCATCCATGGTTTCTTTTTCAGTCTTCTGAGTGCTTCATATATGGCAGCCAGGCAAACACGGTGTGTTCCGTGAGGATCCGACAAATCACCTGCTGCGTATATCTGGTGCGGTTTTATTTCTTCTATAAGATCGACAATGATTTGGATGTCCTTTTCACTCAAAGGTTTCTTTTTCACCTTACCGGTTTCATAAAATGGCATGTCGAGAAAGTGTGCTTGTGAGTCAGGGATCCCCGTGTATCGACAGCCAGCCTTTGCCTCTCCCCTCCGAATCAGGCCCTTTATTCTCATCACTTCAGGGCTGTCCACTTGTCCAGGTTTCTTTTCCTTGATCGAAGTCAGGATTTTTTTATAGAACTTCTCACCATCTGATTTATTCAGTCCAAAGGCCACATTAAAATCACGGACGAAGTCGGCGAAACGGACGGCATCGTCATCAAAAACGGCAATGTTGCCTGAGGTCTGGTAGGCTACATGGACTTTATGCCCCTGGTCTGCGAGCCGGATAAATGTTCCGCCCATGGATATCACATCGTCATCTGGGTGAGGGCTGAATATAATGACTCGTTTTGGGAATGGTTTTGCCCGCTCCGGCCTATTGGTATCGTCTGATTTCGGCTTTCCGCCCGGCCAGCCGGTAATGGTGTGTTGCAACTCATTGAATACCCTGATGTTGACATTGTATGCCGAACCTAACTCAGTTACAATGTCGCCCATGCCATGCTCCATGTAATCATGGTTAGTCAACTTCAGTATGGGTTTCTGAACCGTCTGGCATAACCACACTACTGCCTTACGAATAAGTGTATTATCCCATTCAACACTCTCCAGCAGCCATGGCGTACGGACTTTCGTAAGATGAGATGACGCAGCATCGTCGAGAATAACGAACGCATCGGAATGTTTTTGCAGATAGGTGGAGGGTACTTGATCGGTAATCGGACCCTCCACAGCCTTTTGAACAATTGGCGCTTTTCCCTCACCCCAGGCCATCATGATCGTTCGCTTCGACTTCAGGATTGTACCCACGCCCATGGTCAAGGCTTTCTTGGGAACATTTTCCTCTCCAAAAAAATCACTCGCCGCATCCATACGGGTAACCTGATCCAGGGTAATCATTCGTGTAACTGAACGCTCTGAAGAACCCGGTTCATTGAACCCGATATGGCCCGTGCGACCTATCCCGAGGATCTGAATGTCAATGCCACCCAGGTCATCGATCTTCTTCTCATACGCTTTGCAAAAGGAAGCAACCTTGTCTTTGGGGAGCGTACCATCGGGAATGTTAATATTCCTGGAAGGCACATCAATATGATCGAACAGATGCTCCTTCATGAATCGCACATAACTCTGCAACGAGTCTGGCGACATGGGATAGTATTCATCCAAATTGAAAGTAATCACATTTTTGAAACTCAGACCCTTCCGATGCATTCTTACCAGTTCCTCATATACCCGGGTAGGTGTTGACCCCGTGGCCAATCCCAACACACAGTGCTTCTTCTCCTTTTGACGTCTTCGAATAAGGGTTGCAATCTCATTCGCAACAAATACTGAGGCTTCTTCCGACGTATTGAAAATTCTCGTGGGTATTTTCTCAAGGACTGATGACATACTCATAATCTGGTCTTGTTATAGATTTATCTAAAATTATCCCAACAATTAAACTGAAAGCAAATTTAAAGTCAATTTACGTTTGAAAGTGCCTCCCGGAATCATTTTATATCGCCTTCGTGCTGAGTTCCTCATTACCCGCATCCTTCTTTTTGGAAATCAACAACAAACCCACAAAAGTGATCAACCCATTGTAGAAAAGGAGCTCAAGTCCAACCTGGTAGGATTCAAATAGATCACGTTGATAATAATCCATCAAAAAACAAATTACCGGTGCAAGGATGGCAACCCATACCACAAAATTGTCCTTGACCTGCCGATGGGTAAATACACCGAAAGAAAATAGGCCGAGCAGTGGTCCATAGGTATACCCTGCAACTTTCAAGATCAACGTGATCATACTGGGATTATCAGTCCAACGGAAAATCATGACAAAAATGAAGAACACCAAAGCAAATGCCAGGTGAATACCTTTGCGAATTTTTAGTCGCTTTGCTTCATTCCAGTCCGACCGTCTGTTCAACCCGATAATATCAATGCAGGTGGAAGAGGTTAGTGCGGTGATGGCACCGTCAGCACTAGGGAATAGGGCAGAGATCAGCGCTATAATAAATACAATAGAGAGCCCTGCCGGCAAATACTTTAAGGCAACCAGGGGAAACAACTGATCCCCAACGACGGAGATATCATGTTGGGCTGCAAAAAGATACAGTAAGCCGCCAAGGAAAAGTGATAAAAGATTGCCAAGCAAAAAAATAACTGAAAAAGTCAGCATGTTTTTCTGCGAATCAGGAAGGGTCTTCACGCTGATGTTTTTTTGCATCATCTCCTGGTCCATTCCCACCATGGTGATCGTAATGAACGCCCCCGCAAGGATTTGCTTCAGAAAAAATGTACTGCTCACCGGTGAAGTATCGAAGATCCGCGTGTAGCCTTTGTCATGAAGTGCCTGGAATCCTCCCAACCAACTAATCTCCAATGAATTCAACAAATAACCGATGGTTACCACAAGGCCAATAAGGATAAATGATGTTTGTAAGGTATCCGTATATACAATTGTTTTTACCCCACCTTCAAAAGTATAGATAAGGATCATGACTAGGATGATGACCGTGGTGACCCAAAATGGGAGTCCAAAACTCTTTAGGATACCATCGTGCAGTATCCTGACAACAAGATAAAGGCGTGCGGTAGCTCCCAATGTTCGGGACAATAGAAAGAAAGACGCCCCGGTCTTGTAAGATTGGAATCCAAGCCGGACCTGGAGATAAGAATAGATGGATGTAAGCTTCAACTTATAGTACAGTGGAAGCAGGATAAAGGCGATGAGTACAAAGCCCAACCAGTTTCCAAGCACAATCTGGAGGTAAAGAAATGACTGCTGGCCAACTGTTCCCGGCACACTTACGAAGGTGACTCCACTCAGCGTGGTTCCAATCATCCCAAACGCCACGAGAATCCAACTGGAGCTCCGGTTGCCAATAAAAAAGGACTCATTGGTTGCGCCGCGTGCTGTGATCCAGGCCACAATCATCAATAAAAGAAAGTATCCGACAATAAATGAAAACAAGATTAGAGGAGACATTCTTTTGAGTTATGAAAACCTAAATACTTAACCATACAAAATATCTCAACACGTTCATCTAATCTGGAAACGAGATCTTTCCCATCAAGACCCCAGGCACCTTTGCGCCTGAACCAAAATCAATAACTTCACCAGCGATGGTTTCATTTGCCAGTACAGCAAACAACATGGCCTCCTTTGCGTCACCTGGCACACCTAATTCGTCAGAAGTCCTCATCGCCTTGATCTCAAGCATTTCCTGAATCCACTTCATCAGGAGGAGGTTGTGCATTCCTCCACCACTGCCGTACAGCTCAAACTTGCTTTTCCTTGTCGCTCTGAGAATACCCTCCGCGATCGTCTCTGCGCTGAACCTTGTCAGGGTTGCTAAAATATCATCCAGTGGCAACCGTGTAGAATTTGTCTTCTTCAGAGCTCGCGTCAAATACTCATTGTTGAATAATTCTGGCCCTGTCGTTTTGGGGAAAGATCTCTTGAAGAATGGATCCGACTTTAGCGCCTTCAACAGGTTGATATGTACCCTGCCTTCCGTTGCCCTTGATCCATTGCGGTCAAAGTGCTGACCCGGGATCGTGGACCTCACTTTTTGATCGATCATGGTATTGCCTGGCCCGGTGTCGGTGACAAACATTTTTTTAGAATCCCGGCCAGCAGGCAAGTACGTGAAGTTGCCAATACCGCCAATGTTCAGCAATATCCTGTTCTCAACAGGGTGGGAAAATAAAAGATAGTCGCCATAGACTGCCAGTGGTGCTCCTTCCCCTCCTTTCGCGGTATGTTTCTGCCTGAAATCGCTTACCGTGATGATCCCGGTAGTAACCGCAATGTGATCGCCATCCCCAACCTGAAGTGTGGCATTGATGTTCTCCCTGGGATGCAAATAGGAAGGTGAATGAAAAACTGTTTGTCCATGAGAGGCAATCAGGTCAATTTTTCCAGAACTAAAATTATGCTTCTTAAGAAAAGACTGAATCATCTTACCATGCAGGTTACCCAGCCATGCATTCAGGATACAGAGTCTTTCAAAGTCTATCTTACGTTGAGCAAAAACTTCCAACACCTTTCGCTTTATGGCATCGGTATAGGGAGCCGTTTCAAAAGCCAAAAGTTCAATCTGAGTTTGGAGTCCGGCTCCTCCGATCTTGCAGCACGCAATATCCAGCCCATCCAGCGACGTACCCGACATGAGACCTATGATAAGCCTCTCCTTCTTGTTGGCGATTTCAAATAACCTTGAGAGATTTTTGTTCATGGACAATTTGTAAAAATAAGCCTTCCAACCAAATGGAGGTCTATTTTCAATCGGATTATTACAATAAATCCTTTCATCTGCTCATCATGTTTACCATTGCATTCGCCTTCCCTCCTCTTACCTTTGATTGATGAATGAATTTCGTACTGAAATGATCCCGGTTCTAAAAAAGAATATTGACCGAAAATCAGCGATCATTACGCTGGGATCCTGTTTCTCAGATGCGATTGGCAGCAAACTGAAGGAAAATAAGTTTGAGACGCTTGTAAATCCGTTCGGGACGGTTTACAACCCTATTTCGATACATCGACTCCTTGCCAACGCCATTCAGGCAAAATACCCGACCAAAGAGACCTACCTTCGCTCTCAGGACATTTATTTTAACTATGATTTTCACTCAAGGTTCTTTTCATCCAGTGAGGACGACCTTGTCCACCAGATAAAATCAGTCGTTGATACCAGCCACCAGTTTCTTCGTAAAACCAGGGTTATTGTTATCACCTACGGGACTTCTTTTGTTTACCAAAGAAATGACAACCATCACATCGTGGCAAATTGCCACAAGGTACCTGGCAAGGAGTTTACGAAAAGGTTGATCAGCAGCGAAGAGATCGTTTCAAGTTTCAAAAACCTGTTTGACATCATTCAGGAACACATTTCATTGGACCGAATTATTCTTACGGTAAGTCCGGTCCGGCATGTGAAAGATACCTTGGAGCGTAATAATCTGAGCAAAGCTGTACTCCGGGTTGCCTGCGAGCAAATCGAAGGTCAATTTCCTTCTGTGGAGTATTTTCCTTCTTATGAGATCATGATGGATGACCTTCGTGACTATAGGTTCTACAAACGGGACCTGATTCACCCCACAGACCAGGCGGAGGACTACATTTGGGAAAGGTTTGCACATACTTATTTTTCTGAATCTACCCTCAAGCTCCTGAGAGAATGGGATGGAATCCAAAAAGCTATGGCACATAGACCTCATCAGGTCAACGGAGTATCACATCAGGCATTTCTATTGGAAACTATCAAGAGGTTGGAGGAAGTAAAACCTCATTTTGATGTTGAATCTGAGATCACCAAACTAAAGTCCCTACTTGGCATCACCACCTAATTCCCAATTTTATACCCAAGCGCCCCGTACCTATGCCAAACATTACAAACCGCCTAGCGCGTGCCACAAGTCCTTACTTGCTTCAGCATGCCCATAACCCGGTGGATTGGTTTGAATGGGGCAAAGAGGCACTGACGAAGGCGAAGAACGAGGACAAGCCTATTTTGGTCAGCATCGGATATTCTTCATGTCATTGGTGTCATGTAATGGAGCGTGAGTCATTTGAAAACGAGGAGATCGCCCGCATCATGAACGAAAACTTTGTGTGCATCAAAGTGGATAGGGAAGAAAGGCCGGATATTGACCACATCTACATGGAGGCCGTGCAAGCTATGCAACAACATGGCGGCTGGCCACTAAATGTTTTTCTCACCCCCGAACAGAAGCCTTTTTACGGAGGAACCTACTTCCCGCCAAATAACTGGTCACAACTTTTGCTTCAGGTCAGCAAGGCGTTCAAATTCAAACGAGATGGCATTAACCAATCATCAGAAGAGCTTCGCCAGCATTTACAGACGAATGACTTAAAGAGGTTTGCGCGCGAACCCGGTATGGAAAAATTCAAGACGGAGAGCCTTGATAAAATGTTTGAGATTCTTACCACCCGGTTTGACTCAACATGGGGTGGCATTGAAAAGGCACCAAAGTTTGTAATGCCCTCCATCTGGCTGTTTCTTTTGCGATACTTTTCTGTAACCAAAAGGCAAGAGGCTCTTGATATGGTCAGACTTACGCTGGAAAAGATATCCATGGGAGGAATCTATGATCAATTGGGCGGAGGATTTTCAAGGTACTCGGTAGATGGAGAGTGGTTCGCTCCTCACTTCGAAAAAATGCTCTATGATAACGCCCAACTACTGAGCCTCTATGCGGAAGCGTACAGCATTTCCAAAAATAATGACTTCAAAAGGATAATCTATGAGACAGTAAGGTGGCTCGAACGAGAAATGACTCACCCCGATGGTGGTTTCTATTCAGCACTGGATGCAGACAGTGAGGGCGAGGAGGGTAAGTTCTACACATGGACATGGACAGAACTCATGACGTCAGTCGAAAAACACGATGTTACTCCGGAATATTTCAACGCCACAAAAAACGGAAACTGGGAACACGGTCGAAACATCCTCATCCGGACTGGCAACGACTCGGCGCTCATGAACGACTTCAACATCAATGCGCATGACCTTGAAGTCCTTGTAAATGAAGGCAAAAAGAAACTGTTGGCTGCCCGATCGCAACGGATCCGGCCCAGCCTGGATGACAAAATACTTCTCGGGTGGAACGCCATGATGATACAAGGATTGACAGATGCCTACAAGTTCACGGGAGATTCCATGTTCTTACAACGTGCATTGAAATGTATCTCTTTCCTGGAGAGCCATATGATGGATGGCGAGAAAGTCTACCGGGCATTCAAGAACAAACGGTCCGGCACTGAAGGATTCCTCGAGGACTATGCCTTTCTTATTCAAGCATACATCTCCCTATACGAGTCAACATTCAAGGAGACGTGGCTGGAGAAAGCAAGGCACTGGTGTGAATATGTGATAATCCATTTTTATGACGAGTCCGACGGATTTTTCCAATTCTCCAGCAACGGTGCCGAACAACTCATCGCCAGCAAAAAAGAAATATTTGATAATGTCATTCCATCATCCAACGCAGTGATGGCCAGGAACCTATATCAACTGGGTATCATGCTTGGACGTGATGACTGGAAACAAATGGGAACTGACATGGTGTCAAGAATCGCTTCATTAATTGAGTCTGAACCGGGTTACCTATGTCACTGGGGTATTGCCTTTTCAGAAATTACCCACGGATTGTCAGAAATTGTGGTGGTGGGCAAAGAGGCCCAACAAAGAAAAAACGAATTAAACCAACATTACCTTCCCTTTGCCAGGATACTGGGAACGGAATCAAGCAGCACGTTGCCCCTGTTTGAGGGCCGGGAGGCCAGGGATGAAAAAACAATGATCTATGTATGCTTTAACAAAACCTGTGAACTACCCGTCAATAAAACCGATGAAGCATTGGATCAACTCTCCCGATAAGTATGGGGACCGATAATTTTTGCGTGAGAAAATTCGCCATACTCCTGAATTTCTTGCTTCTCTCCTGTTCAATGAAGGAGGTTGCACCACCTTCACCTCTGTTGCCTATACCGACGCAGAGTCAATTGGACTGGCATGACATGGAATTAAATGCCTTTGTTCACTTCACCACCAACACATTCACAGACAAAGAGTGGGGCTTTGGCGATGAACCTCCTTCGATTTTCAACCCATCTGAATTCAACGCGGAGCAGTGGATCACCACATTCAAGAGCGCAGGATTCAAAGGTGTTATACTCACCTGCAAACATCACGATGGTTTCTGTCTTTGGCCGAGTCGCTATACAAATCATTCTGTAAAACAGACTCTGTGGAGAGATGGCAAAGGGGATGTAATCAAAGAGGTTGCAGCCGCGTGCAGGAAATATGGGCTTTCATTCGGAATATACGTGTCACCCTGGGACAGAAATCATAAAGATTATGGAACACCTGCCTATGTAGAGTACTACCGCAATCAGCTTACCGAGCTCTTCGAATCGTACGGTCCGATATTTGAAATGTGGTTTGACGGGGCTAACGGAGGTGATGGATACTATGGTGGAACGCGCGAGAAACGAAGTATTGCCGGAGCGACCTATTATGATTGGCCCCGGACACTCGACCTAGTTCGAAGAATGGAGCCCAACGTAATTTTTTTCAGCGATGCGGGACCCGGTGTGCGGTGGGTGGGAAATGAAAAGGGAATGGCCGGAGAGACCAACTGGAACACCATTTCTCCTGACACACTTTTTGCCGGCAAAGGCGGGATTGAACAACTGCTGAACTCCGGTTCTGAGAACGGCACCTCGTGGATACCCGCTGAAGTAGATGTCTCTATCCGTCCTGGCTGGTTCTATCATCAACTGGAAGATTCCCTGGTGAAATCTCCACGACAATTGTTCGAAATTTATTTGAACTCGGTCGGACGTGGTTCAACTTTGTTGCTCAATGTCCCCCCCGACCGGAGAGGCCTCCTTCACGAGCAGGATATCAAATCATTGAAGGGGTTCAGGGAGTTAGTGGATAATGAATTCAAGACAAACATTACAAAAGATTCTGAGGTAACGGCAAGTTCAACGCGGGGAAAAAATCAATTCACTGCCTCACTGGTCATTGACGGAGATCCTGAAACTTACTGGGCAACAGAAAATGATGTGGTGAACGGTTCAATTGAAATCGTCCTGAAAGAAGAAAAAGTGGTTCAGTATGTCGTTCTTCAGGAATACCTTCCCCTGGGACAACGTGTGAAAGTCTTTTCTGTCGAAACCTGGACTAACAATCAGTGGACTCCGGTTGCTTCAGGAACCACCATTGGTCACAAAAGAATAATTAGAATTGCACCCACCTCGACAAAAAAGATCAGGATCAATTTCCTGGAAGCGAAGGCCAGCCTTGTCATCTCAAATATCGAAGTCTACTAGACCGTTTTGCCTTCTCTTGTTAGAGAAGGGCCAGGGGTGACATGTTCAAGCAAAAGTTATTAGTGATACCTACAGAATTGGTAGGGATCTGGGGTGACAATTGTGCCGACACCATTACTTTCCTACTTTTAGTGTGGTGGAAATTATTGATAAGGAAGAAAGTAAAAGGACGCTCTTCGCGGAGCTGGTACTCCCTGTGCCTGTTCCAAAACTCTTCACCTACCGCGTGCCTGCATCATGGAATGATCAGGTAAGAATTGGACAACGGGCGATTGTACCCTTCGGTCAACGCAAAATTCTGACGGGCATCATTATCAAGTTACACCACCTGCCCCCAACAGAGTACGAAGCCAAATATCTGCTTGAAATGCTGGATGAAGCAGAAATCATCACCCCCCTTCAGTTTCAGCTTTGGGAATGGATGGCCAGCTATTATATGTGCACCGTGGGGGAAGTTATGAAAGCCGCGCTTCCATCAGGGCTTAAGCTATCCAGTGAATCGATGGTTCAAATCCATCCTGCATTTGTACTAGAGGAGAGTCCTTTTGATTTTTCCGAAAAAGAACGCCTGTTGCTCAATCACCTGAAATCTGAGTCGATGGCCTATTCAGAAGCAGCAAACTTGCTTGGCGTGAAGTCCATTTATAGCATTCTAAGATCCCTCAGCTCAAAGGAGTCTATCCTGCTGTTCGAGAAAGTCAAGGAGAAGTTCAAACCCAAGACGGAAAAGCGACTGCGATTGACTCCGGATTTCCTGAACAAAAAAAAACTCGAGCCCTTATTTGAGACACTCGCCTCCAGGCCAAAGCAGGAAGCGGTGCTGCTCAAGTATCTCCAGGAAGTTCCTGTTTTTCATGATCCCGGACTCAATGAAAGGGGAATTGGGAAGGCGCAGATTCTCTCGGCAGAAATTTCAGAGTCATCATTGAACACCTTACTGAAAAATAAGGTCCTCGAGGAGTTCGAAATCGTAGTTCCCCGTTTTGGTTTTGATGACGTACCCGTAACTCACCCCTTGTTGCTGAGTGAAAAGCAGGAGGATGCCCGCAACAAAATTCTTGAGAGTTTTGAGAAGCAAGGCGCTGCTCTTCTTCATGGGATCACCAGTAGCGGAAAAACAGAAATCTACATTGACCTGATTCGTCGGGCGCTGGATGGAGGCACGCAGGTATTGTATTTGTTGCCCGAGATTGCACTGACTACCCAAATTGTTCAACGCCTGAAGAAAATATTCGGATCAACCATGGGCGTGTATCATTCCAAGTTTTCAGACAATGAGCGCGTGGAGGTCTGGAACGGTGTGCTCACGGGAAAATTCAAATTTGTCGTTGGAGTGAGGTCTTCCGTCTTCCTC
Organism: Cytophagales bacterium; assembly: GCA_025358885.1. GTDB lineage: Bacteria > Bacteroidota > Bacteroidia > Cytophagales > Cyclobacteriaceae > ELB16-189. The sequence goes on from JANYHW010000094.1 coordinate 35,309, forward strand.
CCATTTGATAACCTCGGGCTGCTTATCGTAGATGAAGAGCATGACCCTTCATATAAACAGCAGGAGCCGGCTCCTCGGTACCACGCACGTGATGTTGCACTGATGATGGCACAACACCATCACGCCAAAGTACTAATGGGTACCGCCACACCCTCGGGTGAAAGTTATTATCAGTCCATTATCGGAAAAATTGGATTCGTCTCCCTGACCGAAAGGTTTGGTGAAGCGAAACTTCCTTCAATTGTATTTGCAGATTTATCGAAGGAACGGATGCAAAAGACAATCAAAGGCAACTTCTCATCCCTCCTGCTTCGCGAGCTGAAAGATACCATCGCATTAAAGGAACAGGCGATAATATTTCAGAATCGCCGCGGTCACTCTCCGCTTGTTCAGTGCGAAGATTGCGGTTGGGTGCCAACTTGTATCAACTGTGCCGTAAGCCTTACCTATCACCAGTACCGGCACGCCTTGATCTGCCATTACTGCGGTTACCGCGAAGACCTTCCAAAACAATGCCCTACTTGTGCCTCTAAAAGAATACTCACCTTGGGTTATGGTACAGAGAAAATGGAAGAAGAATTAAAGTTGTATTTCCCGGATGCGTCCATTGGCAGGATGGACTTTGACACTACCCGCACCCGCAGCGGTTATGAGTCCATTCTTTCTGACTTTGAAACAGGCGACACGGATATCCTTGTGGGCACTCAAATGGTGACCAAGGGCCTGGACTTTGAACGGGTGAGTCTCGTGGGCGTATTCGATGCCGATCGCATGATGCACTTCCCTGACTTCAGGTCTTATGAGCGTGCTTTTCAGTTGATCATCCAGGTTAGCGGAAGGGCGGGTCGACGAGACAAGCAGGGAAAAGTCATTATCCAAACATCCAACCCCAAGCATCCGATGTTTGTGTTTGTTATTCAGCATGATATCATCGGGTTTCTCGAAGAGCAGTTAAAAGACAGGGAACTTCATGGATATCCACCCTATACCCGCCTGATTGAAATAACTTTTAAACACATTGATAAGGGAGTCGGAAGGAATGCAGCGGAATGGTTCGTCGTCAGGGCGCGCGAAAAACTGAGCATGGCCCAGGTGATGGGACCCGGCGAACCGATGATCTCGAAAATCAGAAATGAGTTCCTTCATACCATCTTGTTGAAGATTCCGCGCAACCAGGGAAAGCTCATCGCTATAAAGGAATACCTCCAATCACTGGCCTCTTTGTCTGCCGATGACAAGTCATTCAGGGCGGTAAAAATTGTGTTTGATGTTGATCCTGTTTAGTACAGGCTATGACAATATATCCCAATCTTCATTCAAGAGAGGAATGGTTGAATGGGCCGTTAGATCAAACTGGCAAGGAACAACGGAAATGTAGTTGTTGGCAATCGCCCATTCATCGTTGTCCTCTCCCTTATCAAAATTTACAAAATTGCCGGTCATCCAGAAGTATTTTCGGCCGTTGGGATCCCTGCGTTCATCAAATTCCTCTACCCATTTGGCATTCGCCTGGCGGCATACACGAATCCCTTTCAGGGGCTCGTTTCGTTTAGGTGGAATATTGACATTCAGTGCCACACCTTTTGGCATGCCCTTCTTGAGTACTTGTTGCGTTATCTTCTTGACGTAGTCGAGTGCATGGGAAAAATCGGCATCGCCTCCATAATCACACAATGAAAAGCCAATGGATGGAGTACCCTCGATGGCCGCTTCTATGGCCGCCGACATGGTACCCGAATACAACACACTTATAGAAGTGTTACTTCCGTGATTGATGCCACTCACAACAACATCGGGTTGACGCTGGTCTTTCAGCACATAGTGCCTTGCCATCTTCACACAATCCGCCGGCGTGCCGGAACATTCATAGGCTTTAACTCCATCATAGATATGTGTCTCTTTCAATCTCAACGTATCCCCCACCGTAATGGCATGACCCATGCCTGACTGGGGCCGATTGGGAGCCACCACGATAACATCACCTAACTCTTTCATTACGGAAACCAAATGCCCTATACCAGGGGCGGTAATGCCATCATCGTTGATGACCAGAATCAGGGGTTTGTTCATGAGAATTAAAGTGAATTGTAATAGCTTACGATTTCCGCAAATTGATATTTATTATCTACACTGAGTTTATTGGTCTTTATGAATTTCTCCACGGTCTCGCCCTTGTTCCCCATGAGGTAAATCAAGTCATTTCGCTTACCTACAAATGGCTCAATCGTGCCATTGTCTTTTAACAGGAAGTATTTATTCACAAGAACCAGTCGTGTGGTTGAGCCATAATAGTAGAAAGAATTTGGATAACTTTTGAACTCAATGGACTCGCGGCACAAAAGAGTCATCTTTCCCTCGGACAATAATTCAAAAAATATGGGAGCTTTGTATACGCCAGTGGCTGCATAAGGAAGAGAATAAAAATCGCGGTATCGCTTTGATGTCTTGTCAAAGATTTCAAAGAATATCGCCTTGCGTGCAGAGAAGGACTCCAGCCTCCCATCTTTTTCAAACTGCAGGAGATCATTTTGGAGGTCGTACTTAATGTTTCCCCGGATTGTATCGCCCGCTTCCAGTACAATCTTACCCTCATGCCAATAGTCGGACGGAAATTTTTGAGCATGGATTTCCGTAGCCAATAAAATCAGAGCAAAAAGGCCAATACGCCTCATAAATGCTTCAGAATATTATGCCCCATCTTGTCACGTTTGGTCTTCAAGTACTTTTCGTTGTGCTCGTTAGGCACTGTCTCAATGGGAATATTCTCCACAATCTCAAGGCCGTAGCCCATCAAGCCTACCCTTTTCTGCGGGTTGTTGGTAATCAGTCTCAGCTTGGAAATTCCCAAATCGTGGAGGACCTGAGCGCCGATACCATAATCACGGTTATCCATATCAAAGCCCAATTGAAGATTCGCTTCCACCGTATCGAGTCCTTCTTCCTGAAGTTTATAAGCTTTTAACTTGTTCAGTAACCCTATTCCCCTACCCTCCTGCTTCATATACAGCACCACACCTTTTCCTTCCTTTTCAACCATCTTCATTGCCGCATGGAGCTGCGCACCACAATCACAGCGACAGGAACCAAAAATATCTCCGGTCACACAAGACGAATGCACGCGTACCATTACCGGTTCATCTTTCTTCCAGGTTCCCTTGATCAGGGCAAGGTGTAGTTCTCCTGAGTCTATTTGTTCATAAGCTGCCAGTGAGAAATCACCATAAGAAGTAGGCATATTCACGTCCACCCTCCTGCGTATTTGGCTTTCCGTTTTCATCCGGTAAGCGATAAGATCCTTAATAGAGACCAACTTCAGACCATGCTTGTCGGCGACTTTCTTCAAGTCCGGCAAGCGTGCCATCGACCCGTCCTCATTCATGATCTCCACAAGCACTCCAGCAGGTCGAAAACCTGCAAGGCGTGCAAAATCAATTGCCGCTTCGGTGTGTCCGGACCTTCTCAACACTCCTTCTCGTTTTGCCTTCAGCGGGAAAATATGTCCTGGCTTCCCCAACTCCTCTGGCTTTGTCTCAGGGTCAGCCAGTGCCTTGATGGTTTTGAAACGGTCGTGGGCAGAAATTCCGGTGGTGCAGCCATGACCAATCAAATCAACTGAAACGGTAAAAGGTGTCTCAAAGGCCGCAGTATTCTTGCCCACCACGACCATCAATTCAAGACCCAACTCCTCGCACCGATCCTCTACCAGGGGCACGCATATCAATCCACGCCCTTCACGGGCCATGAAGTTGACAATTTCAGGCGTTATACTCTCTGCAGCACAAATGAAGTCACCCTCATTTTCCCGGTCTTCATCATCTACCACGATGATCAGCTTCCCATTCTTCACGGCCTCAATGGCTTCCTGTATGTTGTCTAATTTAATTTCCTCTTTCATATGCAATCAACCTCGCGGGTCTAACAAAAATTCGTTCGTCAATGTTCCTATTTTCCAAAGACAGTTCCCAATAAAGAAGCCAGTTCTACCTCTGCTTTCTTCAGTCCTTCATATTCCTCCCAGTACTTCTCAAATGCTTCCTTGTTTCCCCCTTGTTCAGATTCACGGATATGGACAAGGTTATCTTCAATCATTCGTTGCACAACCCTGTACTTAAGACGCAAAACATTGCTGTTGGCCATTTTCGGAAGCAATTCTGCCTCAGCGGGAACATAAATATGCTTCTTCTTCCAGTTCGGACTGATTTCGTGCTTTGTCATGACCAGTCCGGCAATGACATTCCTCATCTCATCGCTTCCATGTTGAATCAGGTATTGACTGTCCGGCATCTTCCCATTTTGCACATGGTCGCGAAAATGTTGATAGATTTCACGAAAGACCGGGTTTACAAACTCAACATCATCAAGCTCATTTAATAGAAAGTCCGCCAACTTTTGATCCTCCAGAGACTGATCCGCATAGTTGAGCAGAAGCCTAATTGTTTCCCGTTCCTGGAAGTATACCTTCTGGCTCGCGTCAATAGCAGCAACAGGAATTTCCGCGGCTGGTTCGTCGAAGGAAGGTGCATCATCGGACCTTCGGGGTGGCAGCACTTGGTCACGCTCCTTCTTCTTGCGCTCCTGAACAAGCAACTTGTTCAGTTCAGTGAGCAATACGGGCTCTGCAATCTTCAGTTGCTGGCTTGTTTCCTGCAGGTATACAGATCGTTTTACGGGATCAGGAATCAGGGCGATGCTGTTCACGATCTCCTTAATTGATTCTGCCTTGCGAATTGGATCGGAACCTGCCTCTGCCGCATATAGTCCCGATTTGAAGGAAATGAAATCCTGGGACTTTTGCGACAGGTACTTTTGAAATTCGCTTGTCCCTACCTTCCTGGAATAACTGTCCGGATCCTCATTGTCAGGCAGCAGCACAACGCGTACGTTAAGGCCACCCTTGAGAATCAAATCAATCCCCCGAACAGCCGCCTTGATCCCTGCTGCATCGCCATCAAAAAGTACGGTGACATTTTCTGTAAACCTGCGGATGAGTTTGATCTGTGGTTCGGTAAGTGCAGTACCTGATGAAGCAACTACGTTCTCTACATCTGCCTGATGCAGAGAGATGACATCAGTATATCCTTCTACCAGGAAGCAGTTGTCCTCTTGCCGGATGGCGTTCTTTGCCTGAAACAAGCCGTACAGAACATCGCTCTTGTGATATATCTCCGTTTCAGGTGAATTGATATACTTAGGCTGGTTCTTATCCTTGCCCAGCATCCGCGCACCGAATGCGATGACTTTTCCAGTCAGGTTATGGATAGGAAAAATAACGCGGCCACGGAATCGGTCGTAAGTTCTTCCCTCATCATTCCTTACGGTCAGGCCCGTCTTTTCGAGCAGTTCCTTATTGTAATTCTTACTGATTGCTTCGTCACTTAGGTTGTTCCATCCTTCCAGTGCGTAGCCTAGTTCAAATTTCTGGATGGTGCGATCATTGAAACTGCGCTCATGGAAATAGCTCAACCCGATTCCTTTGCCTTCATCCGTGTTAAAGAGGTTATCCTTAAAATAGTCCTTGGCAAAGTTCATCAGGATGTAAAGTCCCTCCCTTTCGCTTTGCTTCTCCCTCAGGTCTTCAGACTGAACATCTTCCTTTATTTCCACGCCGTACTTCTTAGCCAGGAATCGGATGGCCTCTGTATAGCTCATCCCCTCATGCTCCATCACAAAGGTGATCGCATCCCCTCCCTTCCCACTGCTAAAATCTTTGAATATTCCCTTGCCTGGAACAACAAAGAACGAAGCAGTCTTTTCGTTGTTGAACGGACTCAACGCCTTGTAATTCTGCCCGGATCTCTTGAGGGAAACGAAATCGCTGATCACGTCAACAATATCGACGCGGTTCTTGACTTCATCTATGGTTTCACGGCTGATCAAGGGAGTTTGCGGGAATTCAGGTAGATTTTTAAACTATTGGGCTCCAAAGATAGTTATTCAGGTAATGCGCCTCTCCTAATTCTTTCAGGTACTTGATCCCGAATGCCCAATCTCAATGCCTATTGTCTAATGTCTAATACCTAAATTCGCACCGTTGCGCCCATGAGCATTACCAAAGACGATATTCTAAGAGCCCTATCCACGGTTCAAGACCCTGACTTGAAGCAAGACCTTGTGACCCTGAACATGATACGGGATATTTCCATTAAAGATGGGAATATTGCCTTTACTGTCGTGTTAACAACGCCAGCATGTCCGCTGAAAGAAATGATCAGAAAGGATTGCGACAATGCTGTCAGAAATGTGACGGGGAAGGATAGTGTAGTCACCATCAATATTACCTCTTCTGTGACTACCCTCAGAGACAATGCCCCCTTGTTGCCTGGAGTGAAAAATATCATCGCCATTGCCTCGGGAAAAGGCGGCGTTGGCAAATCAACGGTCACCAGCAACCTTGCTGTGGCCCTCGCCAAGTCAGGCGCCAAGGTTGGCCTCATTGATGCGGATATTTCCGGACCATCCATCCCGGTGATGTTCAACTGCGAAAAAGAGCAGCCTGAAGTTAAGGTGGTCAACGGAAAAAACCTGATCGTTCCGATAGAGCAATATGGTGTTAAACTCATGTCTATTGGATTTCTTGCTCCTCCCGACAGTGCGGTGGTCTGGAGGGGTCCTATGGCTAGTTCGGCATTGAAACAATTCATTAGCGAAGCACTCTGGGGTGACCTGGATTACCTGTTCATTGACCTTCCCCCCGGCACAAGTGATATTCATCTGACCCTGGTTCAAACAATCCCGGTAACTGGAGCAGTCATTGTTACTACACCGCAAAAAGTAGCACTGGCAGATGCCACCAAAGGTCTCGCCATGTTTAAACAACCCCAAATTAATGTTCCCATCCTCGGCATTGTGGAGAACATGGCATACTTCACACCTGCGGAACTACCGGATAGTAAATATTATATCTTCGGGAAGGATGGAGGCAAGAACTTAGCGGAGAAATTCAGTGTTCCTTTCCTGGGACAAATACCCCTGGTGCAAAGTATCCGCGAAAGTGGAGACAGTGGCTTGCCAGCAGTACTAAAGGATGGAGTTACGGCAAAGGCATTCATTGACCTCGGGGAGGCCCTGGCCCGACAGATTGCCATTAGAAATGCTACCTTTGATCATACAAAGAAAGTGGAGATGACCGCATGACAGTTGCTGAAGAAATAAAATCAGAAAATCTACTGCAGAGGATTGAATCTTCTCTCGATAACATCCGTCCATACCTTGAGGCAGACGGAGGCAATGTGCGCATTCTCGAGATCACGAAAGATCATGTGGTGAGACTTGAGTTCATGGGGAATTGCGAAAACTGCCCCATGTCCACCATGACTTTCAAGGCCGGTGTCGAAGAAGCTATCCGCAAGTCAGTGCCAGAGATTCGGTCTATTGAAGTAGTCAATTTGGCGACGTCGTAGGGTTACCGGTCTATTTTTTTCATGATTTAATCATAGATTTCCATTCCATTCGTTAAACAAGTGCGAAGAAAAGAAATCTAACCTCACAGACGCATTAGCCTGATGGCCCGCATTCAATTCCTCCTCCTTTCGCTGGGCTTTTATTTGTTACTCTTATCCCCCATTCTAAGTCAGGCGCAGGAAAAGTGCGGCATCGTAGAGTACCAGAATATGTTGCGTTCCAAGTTTCCTGGTCGAGAGACGGATGCCCAGTTTGAAAAATGGATGGAGGACAAGATTGTAACCGAAAAGCTTCGGCGATTTCAAAGTACTCCAGGTGGCAGCATCATCGAAAAGGTGCAAACATCTTCGTATACAATCCCGGTGGTTGTGCATGTTATCCATAATGGTGAGGCTGTCGGAACCGGAACCAATATTTCTGATGCTCAGATTCAGTCACAAATTGATGTGATGAATAAGGACTACAATCGCCTCAATACAGATAAAACAAATACACCGGCTGAATTTGCACCCGTAGCAGGCAGCATCAGCCTTCAATTTGTTCTCGCCCAGCAAGATCCCGAGGGGTTGGCAACCAATGGGATAACCAGAACCCAAGGCACAAAGAGTTCGTGGGCTATAACCGACAACTCTGAAATGAAAGCCCTTAATTATTGGCCTGCCGAAAACTACCTCAACATATGGGTTGTCAATTTGACCGGTGGACTGATCGGATATGCTCAGCTACCCGTGTCCACCCAATTACAAGGATTAGATAATGCCTCCACTGACCGGCTTACAGATGGCGTCGTAATTGACTACCAGACATTTGGAACAGCGGATGCAGGAAGCTTCAATCTCCTTACGGCATACAACAAAGGCAGAACAGCAACACATGAAGTAGGCCATTTTCTTGGGCTGAGACATATTTGGGGGGATGGAAATTGTTTAACTGACTATGTCGACGACACTCCATTTCAATCAAGCAGTACCAGTGGATGTCCAAGCGCACCCCAGGCTTCTTGCGATCCAAATACCACTTTCCCGCATAAAATGTTTCAGAACTATATGGACTATACCAATGACGCCTGTATGAATCTGTTCACGCAGATCCAGGTGGGTCGCATGGTAGTCATTCTTGGAAACAGTCCAAGGAGGGCAAGCCTTACTACATCAGTTGGCGCGACTCCTCCTACGACATACGCAACCGATCTGGGCATTCGTCAAATCCTGAGTCCAACTCCTTCCCTGTGTAACAATCCAGTGACACCGCAGATTGAAGTGCGGAACTATGGGACTAACCAAATCACAGATTTTCAGGTGAAGGTGATTCTTAACAGCGTTGTTGTTGAGACGAAGACATTTTCAGGATTTGCCCTCAATAATTTACAGGCAGCGACAATTAGTTTTAACACGCTGTCATTGGCTCCCTCCTCAAATCAACAGGTATCATTTCTGATCACTCAAACGACACCTTCCCCTGACCAAGGATCAAGTAACAATTCCGCATCCGTTCAGGTACAAGTCCCTGCCTCCATTGCCTTACCCATTGTCGAGCCGTTCAATACAGTTCCTTCAGGATGGCAGATCGTCAATCCGGATGGAGACATCACATGGGCCAATGTAGTTGCTCCCGATGCCAATTCGAGCAACCGCGCGATGTTCATGAATTTTCATACCTACCAAAATCAAGGCGCGATTGACTGGCTGATCACGCCGGCTTTCAATCTCGCTACCCCGTTAACCTCCCTGGTAAAATTCGATGTGTCCTATGCACAATATCCCGGTCAAACCGGCGATGGACTGAAAGTGTATGCCTTGCCAGGCTGCAATAACGATTTATCCAAAGCCATATTGATATATAACAAATCAGATGCGCTGTTGGCAACGGCCCCATCTTCCAGCAATCCATTTGTTCCGTCATCCGATGCCCAATGGAGAAAATCCGAGGTGGTCTCATTGAACACGTTGAACAATTCAACCACATATCAACTGGCGTTTATTGCCACCAATGGCTACGGGAACAACCTCTACGTAGATAATGCAGTCATTACAGACAAAGCCATCAACGACATGGCCCTTTCGGGGATAATCAGTCCCGCCCTGGTACATTGTATAGCCTCTCCGGGGATTCAATTTAGCGCCAAGAACCTCAGCACCTCAACGGTGACGAGCTTTCAGGTTGAACGTATATTGAATGGCGGGAGTCCGGTAACGCAGACATTTCCAGTCTCTCTTACCACCGGAGGTCAAAACACATTTACTCTCAACGCCTTCTCTCTTAGTAAAGGAGTCAACCAGATAAAACTTACCATTCTTAACCCCAACACACTTCCTGATACAGACCCAAGCAACAACAGCATCACATTCAATTCTTTTCTTGATCAATCCTCAGATACTTCACCGCTAAGGGAAACCTTTGATAGCAACGGGGAGATCCCCTGGTTATTGGCTAGCCCTTACAATGCAAAATCATGGCAGCTGGTTACCACCAACAAAAGTCAATCGGCGGTGTACAAGGCTTTTTCCAATACAACAGTTGGAGAAGAATCCTGGGTGGTGAGTCCGGTGCTTGACCTGTCCCGTTACCCTACCGGCAGTTTATTATTTGATGTCAGCTATGGGCAAAGGACACCGGCAAACGACCATCTGCGAGTAATAGCTTCAACTGACTGTGGACTTACGTACAATACTGTACTCTATGATCATGCCGCAAGCGAATTCAGCATCGTCAATTCGCCTTCAGAATGGGTGCCTGCATCCAACTCGGACTGGAAAAGACAATTCATCAGCCTTGACGACTTGGCCGGGAAAAATAACATCAGACTGGCGTTCATCGCCACGAATGCCAATGGAAACAACCTCTACGTGGACAACCTGGAGATTTTTGCAGGCGACGACAGCAACCCACCTGTCACTTCGGTGCCCTACCAGCTTTACTATTCCAATCGGGTATCTCAGTCGGACCTTGCACTTACCTTTAATCTGCAAGAAAAAAAGGATGTGAGGCTACAGATCTTTTCTGTTATGGGTCAGCTGATTGCAGATAACATACTGCCGGAAACCCTGAACCAAACCTACTACTTTGACCTAAGCATCCAGGCGACCGGATTGTACATCTTCCGCCTCCAAATCGACGGAGCGTACAGCTCAACGAAAGTATACATAGGGCATTGAGGGGAATTTCTATCTTTGGATCGATTTATCATCAATGGGTCTCAACGTAGCAATCTTATACGGAGGACGTTCCGTGGAGCATGGAGTGTCCGTCAATTCAGCACGAAACATCTTCGAATTTATCGATCGAAAGAAGTATACACCTATCCCCATTGGAATAACTCCGAAGGGCAAATGGTTCCTCACTAAATCTGTGAGCAAGGGAATGCAAAAAGGAAAGCCTCTCAGCATTCTCCTTGATCCGCGAAAGCCAGAGTTAAGGTCAGGAGCTCAGAAGATTTCAGTTGACGTGGTCTTCCCGGTACTTCATGGCACGGATGGCGAAGACGGTAGCATTCAGGGATTTTTAAAAGCCATGGACTTAACGGTGGTTGGGACGGGTGTGCTGGGGTCATCCTTATCCATGAATAAGATCGTTGCCAAACGACTGCTGCGGGAAGCAGGCCTTCCAGTTGCAGATTTTATTCCTTTGGGATATTATGAGAACGACAAGCCCTCTTTTGAGGAAATCAAAAGCAAACTTGGATTGCCCTTCATGGTTAAGTCCGCAAGCCTTGGGTCCTCCGTGGGCGTCACCAAAGTCAAGTCCAAATCAGACTTTGCGCCGGCAATAGAAGAGTCTTTCCGGTATGATCACGAACTGCTCTTTGAACGTTATATAAAAGGGCGTGAAGTGGAATGCGCCATCCTGGGTAACACACCACCCAAAGCCTCTCTGCCAGGCGAAATCATCATCAGCAAAGAGTATGAGTTTTACACTTTTGATGCCAAGTACGTCGACGGAAAGGCAGTGAAGATCGATGTACCGGCGAAGCTTCCAAAAGAGGTGATGACCAGAATCCAGGAGCTGTCGGTGAAGGCATTCCAGGTCCTGAAATGTGAAGACTACGCACGTGTAGACCTTTTCTATGCAGACACTGGTGAAATCTATGTGAATGAAATCAACACCATCCCGGGATTCACCAACTCGAGCATGTACCCGATGATGTGGAAAGAAAAGGGAATTTCATTTACTGACCTCATTTCAACACTTATTGATCTTTCATTGAAAAGGAATAAACTAAAGGATCGAATTCAGCACGACTTTAACTCTTCTCTAAAATTTTGACATGAAATTCAAATCCTTGCTCAAGGAAGGTTCTCTTCAGTCATTGATGATCAATGTTGGTCTTGCCCTGGGAATCATCCTGATGGGGGGAGTATCTTTCTTTTATGTCTACCTCCCAAACTCCACGAACCATGGAGAAGAGATTCCAACACCGGACCTCAGCGGAAAAAATATCACGGAACTCGACAGCATGCTTACCCCATTGGAACTGCGCTATGAAGCCGGAGACTCTTCTTACTCCGCCGACCTTCCTCCACTCACCGTACTACAGCAGTTTCCCAGGCCTGGACACCCCATCAAACAGAACCGGAAGATATACGTTTCAATCAATCGAAGTACTCCCCCTACTTTACCTATCCCTAATCTGCTCGAAAGTGGCAGCGGCTCGCTGGCAAACGCTGAAGCGGTGTTGAGAAGTAATGAATTGAAACGCGGAAAGATACTATACAGGCATAGCCCGTTTCGTGATCTAATCATTGAGATGCGGATGAATGGAAAAGTAATTGAACCCGGTAGCCGGGTGCCCAAAGGTTCCGTCATCGATCTTGTCGTCGGTGATGGCGGAGGCCCCAAGGACTTCATCATGGGCAACCTGGTAGGCCTGCCCTATGAAAATGCCCTGCTAAGGCTTGGAAACCTCAGCCTGCACCTCGGTTCGGTACAAATTCCCGAGGAGGTCGATACTAGTACATTCATTATATACGTTCTCAAGCAGTCACCCGTACAAGGAGATTCCGTTAGCATTGGCGACCCCATTAATCTTTGGATTGGGCCAAAGGACTATAAACTAAAGGAAGAAGAGATCGAAAATTAAAGGAACTTCCCGAAGCGTGAAAATTCTTGCAAGTTATCTCTTAACCCTTTCCCTGCTTACCCCTGCTGCGGCCCAACTGGTTGAGTTCCCCATCGCTCCTGGCAACCTCTCAAGACATCACTCTTCTTCAGCAAGAATCCAGGACATCACTCCTCTCCATCTTCCCTTTTGGGATGACTTCTCTTATACGGATACACTCACTTATCCAAACCAAATCCTCTGGCAGTTCGGCAATTCTGTTTTTCTGAATAATGGCATAGGAATAAATCCTCCATCCAAGAATGTAGTCACCTTCGATGGAGTAGATTCCCTGGGCAAGCCATACAATGTGAATGATGCTTTGGCGAAGGGACTTGCCGACAAACTTGTGTCCGCGCCCATACGACTTGACCTTGTTGACCCTTCATTGCGGGGAACGGTATACCTGAGTTTCTTCTACCAGGTTCAAGGTCGCGGTGAGCCACCCGATCCCGGAGATCAATTAATCCTGTCCTTTAGGAACTCCAGTAATTTGTGGGAAACCATTCAAACCCTGGAAAATAACACTTCCCTTGACCCAACAGTTTTCTATCAGGTAGTCGTTCCCGTAAATGGCGATCAGTTTTATCATAATAATTTTCAATTTAAAATTCAGAATTTCGCCCGGCTTTCTGGTCCCTACGATTCCTGGAACGTGGATTACGTCTATTTAAATAGTGGGCGTTTTCCCACAGATACTTCTTATCCGGATCGAACGGTGTCCACGCCACTCAATTCACTTTTTGCGGATTATTTCGCAATTCCCATAGATCATTTCATGCTAAACCCTGCAGGTAATCTGAAGAAGCCTTCATTGACCCTTTTCAATATGAGGTCGGGAAACTTACAACCCTTCGACTACACCACTGAAGCCAGGATAACGACGAAAATTGGTAAACAGGTCACAACTACCAAGATTCCATTAGACGCAGCCCAGGATCCAGGCACTATTTTGATAGGACTTCAGTTCCTGAACCTCACTTTGAATAGCATTCCCGCCGTAAATGCATTCGATCCGAAAGCAGACTCTATTGGAATCAGGTTCAAGTACGGCATGTCCACCAAAGACAATGTCTTGCCATCCAACAATGGAGACTATGATGTTGCGAAATACAGTCCAATTGATTTCAGGTACAATGACAGCATCCGTACCAAGTATGTGCTCTCCACTTATTACGCCTATGACGATGGGTCGGCAGAGTATGGTGCAGGACTCAACCAGGCCGGTTCATACCTTAGTACCCTGTTCCTGTTTAAATCATCTAAACCCGACACCTTAACTTATGTCGATATCTATTTTCCGGATTTTGGCATCAATACGGTCCAATCACTACAGCTTGAAGTAAGGAGCAACCTTTCCGATGCAGCATCTTCGATATTATACACGCAAACCATACAGGTAACCCGCACCACCCAAAACAAATTCACTCGATACAAATTTGACATACCGGTACTCATCAAGAGCGACTTCTATCTTGGTTGGAAACAACCCGTGACAGTATCTCTCCCAGTAGGTTTGGACAAGAACACGGACAACGGCGATAAGATTTATTACAATACGAATGGTGTCTGGGTGAAGAATGTTAACGTAAAAGGAAGCATGATGATACGGCCCGGGTTCGGAAGGCCCGGAGGAAATGGGCCCGTGACAGGCATTGACGAAGAAAGTAAAGTCACCCCCATTTATCCCAACCCTACCAGCAGGTATTGTTATTTGCCTGCCGAAGCATTAGATATTTCAGTTATTGACATTACCGGACGCAGAATTGACTTTGAAGTATTGCAACAATCCGATTCAATGGCTATTGAATTTCTTTCGCATGTAAATGGTCTAGTTGTGGTTCGCTATTCGCTGCGGGGACAGTATCGCGCTGAGAAAATTATGGTGCGGGAGGAGTAGACACAATCATTTCAATTGGTGCCGGCGTGAAGCACACGACAAATATGGCCAGCGCAATCCATCCCAATATTTTTCGCTCGGGGGTAAGTGGCGCCTCAATTTCTGAAGGCGGGTGAGAAATCCCGATAAATCTTCCAATCAAAAATACAAATAACAGCCAGCCAGAATAGCCATGAATACCAGGCAACATCCAGGATAGCAGAAATTGTGAGGTGAAGATGAGCATCGCATACATCAGGGTGTCCTTCCAGGGGCGGCCAAGACCCATCAGGCAGAAATAGAGAAATCCGACATAAAAGAAAATTGTCCAAACCGGATCCGGGTTAGGCCCAAAATAATCGATGTAACCTAAGCCCGAATAAAACAAGAAGGCAACAAATACAATTGAGGCAACAATCCGGTGGCCCCGATAACCCAACAAACCATACAATACATGACCTCCATCGAGTTGGCCTATCGGAAGAAGATTGATACTGGTGAAAACAAGGGACAGGAACCCTGCAAAAAGGTAAGGGTAGTGCATAATTTCATGCACGTTGGGAACACGGGCAGGATCCGCAACAAACTTCTCAAAGAATAGGAATAAAAGGTTCTTACCAATAATCACATCGATCGTTCCTTCTTCCATATTTTCAGTCGAATACACATGGCTTGCATAGTCAAGCCCAAACTGCTCATAGTGAGGGTGGAATTGGTATACGTACTCCGGTGGTGGCAATGTGGCAAAGCCATAGCCGAGCACCCCTAAGGCCACAACAAATCCCGCGATGGGTCCGGCAATTCCGATATCAAAGTTCTGTTGCTTCGTTTCAACTTTGCTCTTCAGTCGTATCAAGGCACCCAAGGTCCCAAACATTAACTGAAAGGGTGGCAGGGGAATGTAGTATGGCAAAGTGGTCCGGACCTTATAGTGGATGGCTGTAAAGTAGTGACCAAATTCATGTGCCGTGAGGATTAGGAGAAACGGAACAGAGTACGACATGCCGCTCAAAAAATCCTGCCAACCGTAGCCCTCCATAAAAATTGACTTTCCATACACCCATTCGGCGCCGGCAAGTGTGGTGGTCACAAAGGTGACGAGAAAGAGGCCGAGGTGAAGGAGAACTTTCTTAACGGATAATTCCATAATATGAACATGAAACAAGCGTGCCACCCCGAAGGTTCGAAGTGGCACAGGTGAATGAGTGGCCCTGTTGGATTTGAACCAACGACCACCTGTCCCGATAGCTATCGGGAGAGTCAGTGCTCTCCCTAATTCTACAAACTACTTAAGTGGGCCCTGTTGGATTTGAACCAACGACCACCTGATTATGAGTCAGGTGCTCTAACCGTCTGAGCTAAGGGCCCTTGAAATTGGCTGCAAGTTTAATTATTTAATCCCGACTACAAAAACGGTTCTTTTCTCAAGGATATTTTTGGCGGAGTTTCTCAACAATTTCGGGGTATTGCTTTAAGGATTGAAGATACTTTCTGCTCTTCATTCTCTTGATGTGGTTCTCAATCCGAATCGCCTGGGAGTACGACGTGCACGGAACCGACAAGAAAAGCTCCCAATCCTTGGCCTTCCTCGAATAGGAATCATCGTAGAATCCAGTCCGATGTTTTTCAACACGATCTGTCAGATCTGTGTGGGTTGCCCCTACATAGAAACTATCCAATGATGGGCTGAATAATATGTAGCAAGAGGTTGGCACAAATCGTGTGGCGACCACCTGTCCCGATAGCTATCGGGAGAGTCAGGTGCTCTAACCGTCTGAGCTAAGGGCCAAAAAAGCGGTGCAGTGCCCCGGAATTTCTGCAGGGAGCTTAAAATTAAATTTATTGGGTGTTCTTCGGTTAGAAAAAATGTGCTAAAATTGGAGGCCTAAACGCAGAAACGACTGGATTCCAGGTGAGGAAGTCTCTGAAATTTCGGTATTAGTGTATTTGGGCTGCCATATGACCTTTTAATAACTAATTAAACACCTATGAAATTCAAACGTAACGCACTCATCTTCGCCTTTCTTGCTTGTTTCGGACTGTGGTCGTGTGGTTCTAAGGGAGACAAAGGCAAAAATTCTGATGAATTTTCTGATGCCGAGAAGTCTCTCAACGAAGAGATCAAAGATATTGCCTACAGCATCCCCCCTCCTGCTGAAATTCCTTACATGCTGGAGGCCACGGGTGCCGATTTTAACCAGAGTCTCGTAAACGATAAAAAGAAGGCTGATTCATACGGATCACAGAGCGAAAAAGCCGCACTCAACCTCGGAATATATACAGCGGACATTGGCTACCTGAGTTCTTACGACAAGACGCAGGAGTCGATTGACTACCTGAATGCCTGCAAGAATCTGGCCGACAAACTGGGTGTAACAGGTTCTTTTGATCGCGCGACACTAGAAAAATTCGAAGCGAATATTGCCAACAAAGACTCTTTGGCCGCACTCCTGAATGACGCCATGCAGAAGACCGATAAGTACCTGAAAGACGGAAACAAAAGCAAACTAGGTGCCCTGCTGGTTACCGGAAGCTTTGTGGAAAGCCTTTACATTTCTACCGGCCTCATAAAGTCTTACCCAAAGAATATTCTCCCTGATGATAAGCGTAACCTTATCCTTACTCCTCTGATGGGTATTATAATCAAACAACGCAAGTCCGTGGGCGAGGTGACCAAAATGCTTGGCTCAGTGGAGCAGACTGGGATAATTCCCCAAATTGTTACAGACCTTAAGAACCTCGAAGCCAGTTATGCTGCCCTAAACCTGGAAGAAAAAATCAAGAACAACAAAGCAAATATGGCCTTGTCCGACAAAAACCTGGAGGACATTACCAAAGTGGTGGAGAAACTGAGGACTGACATTGTCCAATAATTCTTGTCTTTAGCTTACACTAGGGGGATTGGTTGGACCAATCCCTTTTTTATTTTTCTCTTTTCCTTCCTACTTGTATATTGAGTGTAAAACCTAGCCTCTCCTACCCATGAGCGAACCCGTCTTGAAAGCCATCCTCCGCCTGTTTGCCATTGTGGCAAAGGAAGATCAGGTAACCGTTCAGGAGCGGGACTTTGTACTTGCCTTTCTCAATGATCACCTTGGCCGCAAGGCGGTGATGGAGAGCATCGCCTTCTTCGATGATTTTGCGCAAAATCTACCTGAAGATGCAGACAAGAACATACAACAGCTCTGTAACGAAATCAATCAGGACGTTACTTCAAAACAAAAGGCCATTATCATTCTCGAATTGATGAGTGTGGTGCTTGCGGATGGCATCATTTCTGAAAAAGAAGACTACTACGCCAAAAAGATCGGTGCTGCACTGAATGTACCAGCGGCAGACATCGACCTTATCACACACTACATATTGGGCGAACACCGAAACACATTCAATTCGGAAAGAATCCTGATTATAGATTCAGTTCCGGACAAGCCCAATTCATGCAAACATATTTATCGTGAAAAACTGGATGGCACGATTGCCATTCTCCACCTGACGGCTGGCGACTTGTTCTTTTTCAAATACACAGGCAAAGGGGACGTATACCTTAACGGTATCCCTCAAAAATCTTCGAACATCAACCCATTGGCCCACGGCAGCAGCATTCGGTGGGAAGGAGTTGAACCTGTCTACTTTGGTGAAACACTCAGTCAATTCAAGAAACTCAGTTCAGAGACACGCACTACGTTTGAGGCAAAAAACATTTCATATCAATTCAAGAATGGAAAGCTCGGCCTGCGCCAAGTCAATATCTTCGAAGAATCCGGTAACTTAATTGCTCTGATGGGTGCCAGCGGGGCTGGCAAGTCAACCCTGCTGCAGGTACTCAATGGTTCCGAGAAACCTTCCAGCGGTCACGTGTTGATTAATGGGATTGATATTCATCGCGAAGCAAGGAAAGTCGA
Source organism: Cytophagales bacterium (assembly GCA_025358885.1). Classification (GTDB taxonomy): domain Bacteria; phylum Bacteroidota; class Bacteroidia; order Cytophagales; family Cyclobacteriaceae; genus ELB16-189. The sequence goes on from JANYHW010000094.1 coordinate 53,586, forward strand.
GGGCGTCTTTGGATTCGTTCCTCAGGATGATCTTCTCATTGAAGAATTGACGGTGTATCAAAACCTCTATTTCGCTGCCAAATTATGCTTCAACCATTTGAACGAAAAAGAGGTTGAGACACTTGTGTTGCACACACTCGATGACCTGGGTCTGCTCGAAACAAAGGACCTCACTGTTGGCTCACCACTCCGAAAGACAATCAGTGGAGGACAGCGTAAGCGACTCAACATCGGTTTGGAATTGTTGAGGGAACCCGCTATCCTCTTTGTGGACGAACCTACCTCAGGGCTGTCATCACGTGATTCAGAAAATATCATTGACCTGCTCAAAGAACTGGCACTAAAAGGCAAACTCGTGTTCGCCGTAATTCACCAGCCCAGTTCCGATATATTCAAGATGTTCGACAGGCTTGTAATACTCGATACCGGTGGCTACCAGATTTATTATGGCAACCCGGTAGATGCCATCACCTACTTCAAGCAAAACATTCAAATGGTCAATAGCGACCAGGGAGAATGTCCTCAATGTGGGAACGTAAATCCCGAACAGATCTTTAACATCATTGAAACAAAAGTCATTGATGAGTACGGCAACTTTACCAACGAGCGCAAAATTGCCCCTGAACAGTGGTACCATTTCTTCAAGGAAAAGATCAGGACCCCTACTGTGATTCCGTCATCCGAGCCACCACATTCAACCCTTCACCTGCCTGGTTGGCTCCGATTGTGGTGCCGCCCTTCGCGGCGGAGGATGTTGCGCAGGTCGCCGAGTGCGGCCATGCAGAGGTAGCGTTCGAGGGGGCCACGAGCGGGGTCGTACTGCTCGGGCCGTTTGAGGAGCGACAGAATCGCGTCCTCGGCGGCCTCCTGGATGAAGTGGTC
>JANYHW010000102.1 GCA_025358885.1 Cytophagales bacterium
CGCTTGACCTGATTACTTTGCTCTGCAGTGATTTTACGCGGCTGGTGGCGCTGGCGATTCTGCTGGCAAGTCCGGCAGCATTGTATATTGCCCGCAACTACCTCAGCGGCTACGCTTACCATGCAGAACTTGGCATATGGGATTTTGCCGGCCCCGCATTAGGAATGCTGTTGCTGACGTTAGTCACCGTCGGGCAACAGTCATTGAAGGCTGCTGTCGGCAATCCGGTTGACTCCTTGAGGAGTGAGTAAGTCCCTGTCAGAGATAACATGGATGTGCAGACAGTTGGGAAATCAACGTGCTGCAAATCCATGATCACAAATTATTTCTTAAATTATTCCGTAACTTTCTCTCACTAACCTAACCCAAACTCTATGGATACCAAAAAATTTCTTATGGGTACACTTGCCGGCGGTGTTTCCTTCTTTTTTATGGGCTACCTCATCTACGGTATAGCCATGGCTGGATTTTACGCTGAGCACGTCAATGCCAGTGTTGGCAGACCTATGGAAGAAATTGCGTGGTGGGCGTTGATACTGGGAAATATTTCATCTGGTGCCCTGCTGACCTATATCTTTCTGAAATGGGCGAATATTAATTCATTTGGCGGCGGCGTTGGTGCCGCAACGGTAATTGGATTCTTCATGGCGTTAAGTATGAATATGATAAGATTCTCCACGTCCAGCATGATAGACCTTACCGGTGCATTGACTGATGTGGTGGCTGCAACGGTACTGGCTGCTGTGTGCGGTGGTGTTATTGGCGCCGTATTGGGAATGGGAAAGAAATCCTGAGCACTCCTGACTTCTTCGTTGCTGGCTTCGGGCAAATGATCAACTCATTTCAGCCCGAAGTCAGTAGCCTGAAGTTTGTGCCCTAATATTTCGTTTGGTATTCCGTCGCCAGGATCTTCTTGAAGCGTGGCAGGTTCCTCATCTTGTCGTAATACGGTTCATTCTTCAGGTAGGGGACTGACAAATAACCGGGGATGGTAAGCAGGTACTCAATTTTATCCATGGGCGAGATCATACTTTTCGCAGAGTACATACACGTAAGCGAGTGTTTCCTGCCTAAGCACACCATCATCAAAGGCGTCCTTTGAAAGTAGCATGAGTTCAGTTGATGGAAATGGATTTTTGCAGGCTTGCTATTTCTTGTCCAACCCCGTGATGACTACGTTACCCGTACCATTTTTCCGGCAAGGATAACCGAATTCCTCTTTTACCTTTTTCGGATCGTTGATGGTCTCAAAAAATTCATCCAGGTAGCGCGTGGTTAACCCAATGTATTTTTCGTCCAGCCACGGACAGTCCGTGTAAACAGAATAAATGTCTTTCTTCAATTGATTGAACTGGGCAAACGCAGGATCCAACTTCGACAAATTGCTCATACAGTATCCGCGGTAGCGACGTTGCCGGGTGGAAGCCAGCTCCAGTTGCTCGGCAGGCTTGGCGTAAGGGGCACCTACAATGCCTGCGTGGTCGAAGTCGTATGGAACAGCAGATGGAATGCTCATGGAATCAGAGGCCAGTAGTTTTACGTTTTGCCTGTACTGCACCGACCAATCGGTGTTGCCGATGAGATATTCAAAGACGGCCATCTTAAAAAAGTCCTCAGGCTGGGTTTGTTCAGGCCTCACGATTTTATCGCCAACCAATATGGATTTGTTTCTGGCCGCCACCTGACTTTCCTCTTCCAGCAGAATTCCAAAGAGCGGCAGTGACTTCTTTCCCTTTACCGTGTCGTCGTAGATTACTTTGACGAGACGGGTCTTGAAGCTCTTTGGTGTAACCAGGTTGTACAATTTATAAACAAGGTATTCCCGTACGACATATTTTTCATCCCGGCATGGAGTTACAAGCTTGATTTTCTCTTGACCTTCAAACACTGTTCCGTTCAGGTGATTGGTTCCGGTGAAATTGAGTGAAAGAGGAGGATAGTTGCAGTTTTCCTGCATCTTTCGAAAATGACCCCTTACTTTTGATTTTATGCTGATGTTTTTTGATCCTTCTGCTGATTGGTAAGTCAAGGTAACGGGGTGGTATTGAGGAGCGTCTCCACGGTCTTTCATCAGGTGGCCCAGGTCGCCTGATAATGTCAATTCAAGTGGAGTTTCCTGATCGAAGAGGTTTGATTGTGCAATCGCTGATAAGTTGGCCTGCAACAAACAGCACAATGAAATTACCCCCGAAGACATTTTCATGAAGGGCAGAGAAAATATTCCGCAAGTTTTTGTTTGCATGAATTCTAATCAAAGGTCTTTTTCTTTTCGATTTCCTTCAGCTTTTGGGCAAGTAATGCATTCTTATCCTTGAGTCGCTGGATCTGGGCTTTGAAATCCGGATCATTCCAGAGACTTTCAAACAATGGATCGATCATGGCATACCGTTCAAGGCCTACAGGAAGACCATTTGCGGTATCGCAGACCATTGAGGTTCTTGTTTTCATCATCTCCTGAAGAAAGCGGCCGGTTTACGCCAGGTTCCAGGTAAATAAATTCGAGTCCCCTGATTGCTCCACCCAGTTCACCTTCGAGCAGAACCTTATCTTCCGGATCCAGTTCATGAATTCTTATAGGAAGGATTCTGCTGGTGACATTCCCGTTGACCAACTTAACATCGGGTCCAAACCGATCACCCTTTGCCAGCTTATTGAAGGCGCAGAATTCATGTTGCCATGCAAAGCCCTTCGGATCGCAATACGTTTGGGACAGGATGGGAATGAAGATGAGGCATTTTAGCTTGCCCTCGAGGCTCTTGTCAACGCTGTGAGTTTCAAGAAGACCATCATGAGGATTTGCATCAAAGTAAACCGAAACAGGTTCTTTGATGGTCGCCGCCAATTCTTCCTGGAGATCCTTTACAAACTCGGTTACCCATCCGGAACGACCCGCCTGCCGGGCTGGTTATCATTCTGCCGGTAGGAGATAAAGATATCGTACTCGAATCCGGGTAGAAGGGAGGGCATACTCAAATATAATCGTTTTGATGATTGCAGGGACCATGATCTGCTTGATGAAAGTAGTTAGGTTGTGATCATGCCTGGACTGTAAGGTGCAGCCTGTGATCCCTGAATAATTGGGAAAGGCTAGGACACGGTGGCGGGTACCCCATTGAGTACTTCAAAGCTTGCAGAAACAGGTTTTCCAACCAAATACTCATGCATCGCCGCAGCAGCTTTTTTTGCCTGCCCCATGGCGAGGATCACCGTTGAACCGCCCGTGATCGCATCACCTGCAGCAAAAACTCCCTTCTTGCTGGTCTGGCAAGTATTGCTGTCGACGGTAATAACACCCCACTTGTTGGTGCGTATCTCTGCATCTGTTGAAGGAATAATCGGATTGACGCTGCACCCCAACGACATCACAACCGTATCGCAATCTTCCACAAAGAAATTTCCTGTGGGAAGGGGTTTCCGTCGGCCTGTTTCATCAGGTTCGGAAAGTTCCATTCGTTCACATTTGATTTGTTTGACGAAATTATTTTCATCAACAATGAATTCCACCGGATTGGAGAGCCACCTCCATCCAATGGCTTCTTGTTCGGCGTGCTTCAACTCCTCTGACCTGGCGGGCGCTTCGTCATGCGACCTCCGGTAGTAGCAGGTAGGTTCAGCACCGAGGCGCTTTGCCGTTCTTAGAACATCCATCGCCGTATTGCCTGCGCCAATGACGGCCACTTTTTTTCCTGAAGAGACTGGTGTACTGTATTTAGGAAAATGGTTGGCTTCCATCAGGTAAATCCGGGTGAGGTATTCATTGGCGGAGTAGACACCGTTGGCGTTGGATCCGGGAACATTGAGCATCCGGGGCAATCCGGCTCCTGTACCGATCATCACGGCATCAAACCCCTCCTGATGCAGTAAATCCTCCAGGGTCAGAACTTTTCCGATCACCATATTATATACAAATCGGACCCCAAGCCTTGTAAGGAAGCGGACATCCTCATCAATGATCCTCAGGGGCAGCCTGAAACGTGGTATGCCGTACACCAATACTCCACCTGCACGGTGCGAGGCTTCAAAAACTACCACTTCATGTCCGCGGATCGTCAACTCATACGCAGCGGAAAGTCCGGCCGGCCCAGATCCGATGATGGCCACCCTTTTTCCGGTTGGTTCCTGAATGACAGGAATCTCGAGTGTACCATTCGTTCTTTCATAGTCGGCGGCATATCGTTCAAGATTGCCAATGCCTACCGGAATATTTTTGCGACCCACCACACACACAGCCTGGCATTGTTTATCCTGTGGGCAAACTCTTCCGCAGACCGCCGGCAGGAAATTTGTTTCGCGAATTTTTTTGGCCGCTGCTGCGGGATCTCCTTCTTCGATAAGCCTGATAAATCCGGGAATGTCAATACCCACCGGACAGGCGCCAACACAGGCAGGCTTCTTGCAATGGAGGCAACGGAGTGATTCACTCAGCGCCTGGTCATTGGAGTATCCCACCGGTACCTCATCAAAATTCAGGACCCTGGATTCGGCAGGGCGCAATGGCATTTCCTGATGGGGAAGCTTCGTCCTTTCTTTGTTGCTCAACGTAGTTACTTGCGGCATCATAACATTTTACTTCATCCTTTCAAAAGCCAACTTTTCCTCTTTCACGAACATCTTCTGGCGCTTCATCAAATTTTCAAAATCCACTTTATGGCCATCAAAGTCAGGTCCATGAAAGCAAGCAAATTTCGTCTCGCCACCCACCGTCACACGACAGGCGCCGCACATGCCTGTTCCATCAACCATAATGGCATTGAGGGAAACGTAGGTCGTGATGTTGGCAGGTCGCGTCATTTCGCTCACAGCCTTCATCATCGGTACTGGTCCCACAGCCAGCACGTACGTGACATTCTCACGGTGCAAAACCTCTCTCAAAGCATCAGTCACAAAACCCTTTATCCCCTGAGATCCATCGTTGGTTGTCACCACCACCTCATCGCAAGCCTGTTTCAATTCCGGGATCATGATGAGGCTATCTTCACTGCGCGCTCCTACAATTCCGATCACCTTACAACCCAGCGCTTTCAAGTCTTTAGCTGTTGGAATAATGGCGCCGGTTCCGTAGCCGCCTCCGATCACCACGCAGGTGCCGGCGTCAGCAGGAATAATGGAGCGCTCTCCCAATGGGCCCACCACATCCTGGAAGGCATCTCCCACACCCATGGTATTTATTTCAGTTGTCGTTTTCCCGACCGCTGAAACGATAATGGAAACGGATCCTTTTTCACGATTCCAGCCACAAACGGAAAGTGGTATCCGTTCGCTAAAAATATGCGGACGGACGATCAAGAATTGGCCTGCTTCAATTTTGCGGGCAATCAAGGGTGCATCTATCGTAAAGTGATAAGTGTTGGTACAAAGCAATCGCTTGCTCAGAATCTTAAAGCTCTGCGTGTATAATTTCACAGGCGCTGTCTCTGCATGAAAGTAGGGCAGGAAGTCTTCTGCTTCCCGACGGACAATGAATGCGCGGTCCCAGTTATGGTGTTCATCACGACCGGTGATAGAGAGAAAGGCATTGTATAGTTTCTTTTCGTTTTCGTGGGATAACAGTCCTCTCCTGAGCATTTTGCCGAGTGTACGGGCCGCATTCTTCCTCACAAGTCCCTGAACTCCGGACAAGAACCTGAAAATATGATCGAACATGGCTGACCGTGTCGATTCACTAAATGCTGAAGTCTGAAGTTTCTGAGTTAACCTTCCCACCGTGTAAAGCGCCATGGCCGTGACTTGATGATTAGGGTGCTGTGCTTGAGCAAGGATGGTGGGTATGGCATTGGCGGTTTCAGGGATTTTGAAATAGGAAAGCACTTGCATCAGGTTGATGAGATCGTGATCCTGATCCTTGCAGTCATTCAGCCTGGCTAGCGTGTAATCCAGGCCTCTAACGCCAAATCGTGAAAGTGCTTTTCCAAAATATACGGCTGATTCGCCATCTGCCTCCATCACCTCGTCAATGAGAAAGGGTATCATTTCAGGTCCGAATTTGGCGATTCTCTTTCCCGTGGTCACGGCAAGTTTCGGCATGAGTGTGGAACTTGTATGGTGAGCATGGAAAAACAATTCGCAAAGGTTTTTGGCGAGGTCAAGTTTTTCGTCCTGCGTGAGGTCAGTCAGGGCTTTAACCTTGTCCAGTGTTTGGGTGACAGACTCGACGATGTGTGCATCAAACTTTTGGAGGATCTGGTTTACCCGGTCGGTCATTTCGAGGGGCCGTGACAAATAAACATTATACTTGCACGACGATACTAGGTAGTAAGAATGACTGGGGGCTGTAATGACTTATATCATGATTTTTCCATGCGGATGTCAGTACGCATGGGAATCGAATAACCCTTTGTGAGTTTTTAAATAACCTAACCGCTAGCTCGGCAATTGGGTCATTTGTTAACGGTGCCCAGGTAATGGTCATACCAGGCAAGGGACTCCTTAATCAGGTCAGTCCTGGGTACCAGGTGACCAGCGTCATAAATAAGAATTTTTTTGTCGTTGGCGGGCGACCCCAATAGGCTGTACATGGGTTTTTGTGAAGTCTCTACCGGAAAAAACATGTCGTGCTTTCCGTTCAGCATGAGAACCGGTTGATGAACGCGGGGAAGAAAATTAAGCTGGTCCACCTCGGGTAAGGAGGTGTTCATTTCCATGCCTCCCACGTGGAGAACGATGGCTTTGATCCTGGTTTCTATCGCCGGCAACAGACCGCCCATGTAACCACCCCAGCTCCATCCGAAATAACCAATTTTTTCGGGAATCATGTCTGCACGTGTTTCAAGGTAGTCGATGGTTCTGCCCAGATCTTTGCGCCACATAATGACGTGATCCTTGTAAAAGACTGACTCATCCGCCAGGTCAGTGTTGAGTGCATCTCTTCGCTCAAACGTGCCTTTGAATACAGGCAGGATCAGGGCGCGTCCGCTCTTAATCATAAAATCCAACCGGTTAACAGCATTGCTCGAAAGAACGTCCAGGTAGATTACGTTTGAGCCTGGAAAATATACAATGGGTTGATAGGGTGGCTTGGCATTTTTAGGCAGAAACAAATAAGTCACAAGTCTTTCGTTTCCATAGCCAGCATCCATGGTGACTTTTTCCACTTTCCAAATACCTGTATCCGCCAATGATTGCACCTGGGCGTTGAGCGGTGATTTGTCATAGGCATATTGTCTCAGAAAAATATTGAAAGTTTTGTCGTCGACTGGTTTTTCTTTTTGGTAGTCCCGGAAGGCGAAGCTAACCGGTGTAGTCAGTGCTGCCAGGGTGGTGTCTCCAGGCAATTCTTTCATACACCGAAAACCATTGGCCATGGAACGATCACTGCCCAGGGCTGCAAAGCTATCGTTGAAGGAATACGTTGGATCGTTCCATTCGCCACCGAGGATATAATAGTAATGACCGCTGTCACCTGATAGGTTGGAACACCATTCCCTGACATTTCCCGCCAGGTCATAAATTCCAAAAGAACTTATGCCTTCCTGACTGCCTACCGGTGTGGTGGATGTTCCATTGAAATTGCTCATGGGGATGATGTACTTGGTACGGTTCGTTTCTGCCACAACACTCCAATGATACACCGTGGGTAGTTTCTTTCCCATGAAA
>JANYHW010000146.1 GCA_025358885.1 Cytophagales bacterium
CCAAACCAAGAAGCTGTTGTAAAGAAGGTTGCGGCCCTGGAAAATGCCGAAGATGGACTCGTTTTCAGCTCAGGCATGGCAGCCATCCTTACTTCCATCCTTTCCTTGCTGCGGACCGGTGATCACATTGTTTTTCAAAAAGACCTCTATGGTGGAGTGCACAGCCTGGTAACGAATTACCTGAACCGATATGGCATCGAGTGTACGCTTGTTGACGCCTCCGATCCAAAGGCATTTGAAAAAGCCATAAAAAAGAACACAAAAGGCATCTACATCGAGACGCCTTCAAACCCCTTACTCAAAATTACAGACATTCGTGCTGTTGCCACCATTGCTCGCGCTCACAGCCTACCGACATTGATCGATAATACTTTTGCATCACCCGTCAATCAAAATCCCATTGACCTCGGTATCGATATTGTGCTACATAGTGCCACCAAGTACATTGGCGGTCATAGTGACATTTGCGCGGGCGTGATGGTCAGTTCAAAAAAATTCACCGAACTGATCATGGCCGGCGCTACACACTTTGGAGGGTCACTAGACGCCCACACATGCTACCTGATAGAGCGAAGTTTAAAGACCATCGTGCTTAGGGTTCAGCAGCAAAACAGCAATGCGGGGGCTCTCGCTGAGTTTCTCGATGCGGAGCCAAGAATAGGAAACGTATATTACCCCGGACTGAAGAAACATCCAGGACATGCAATTGCAAAAAAACAAATGACGGGCGGCTTTGGGGGCATGCTATCTTTTGAAGTTAAAGGAGACCCCGAGAAGTTCATCAAAAAATTGAAATACATCCGGAAGGCCGTGAGCCTGGGTGGTATAGAGTCCACCATCTGTTCACCTTGTAAAACTTCTCACGCCAAGCTGAGTGCGGCCGAACGCAAGCGAGCGGGGATTTCGGATAAGCTACTCAGGCTATCTGTAGGGATTGAGGATGTGGGAGATTTGGTAAATGATATTAAGGGAGCGTTATAGGTGTTGATGGTCGGCCAATATCCAGGATCAAGCATCCATCTTGAATTTTTGTAACTACTCCTTCATCCATTCAAACACGCCATAGTGCTCACCATTCATTCCCAGCTTGTGGTAAACATCCTTCGCAGACGCGTTGCTCTTGTCCACGTACAACCGGATTCCTTTCAGGTCAGGGTCATCGATGACCAAGGCGTGAATGTGACGGTACATTGACGAATACACCTTCTTTCCACGACTGTTTTCAGAAACATAAACGGATTGAATCCACAGTACCGTGCCACAACGCCAGTCACTCCATTCATACGTGGTCATCAGGCACCCAATGATTTCCTTGCCTTCTTCGGCGACATAATATTTTCCCTTTGTCGGGTCTTTGAATAGGCGGTTTACTCCCTGGGTAAGTGTACTGATCTCCAATTGAATGTTTTCCGTCTCCAGAGCCATTTTCAACTGAAAATCAATAAGCCAGGAGATATCCGCAACAGTAGCTTCCCGAACCAACATCGACGACAAGTTTAAGCCTTGAGTAACCTGGAACCGTCAAGCTCCCTTGACGATATCTATAAAATCTTTCGCTTTGAGCGAGGCTCCTCCCACCAATCCTCCATCCACGTCCGGACAAGAAAACAACTCTTTAGCATTGTCAGGCTTAACACTGCCACCATACAGGATCGGTATCTGTTGGGCAACCCCATCACCATATTTGGCCGCCAGCTGTTTTCTGATTACCGCATGCATATCCTGAGCTTGTTGTGAAGAAGCCGTCTTCCCGGTACCGATGGCCCAAACAGGTTCGTAGGCAATCACCACCTTCTTGACGGATTCGGCAGAGAGGTGAAACAAACTTTCCTCTACCTGCTTTCGCACCAGCACTTCATGGGTTCCCTTCTCCCTTATCTCCAAAGGTTCTCCGCAGCAAAAGATTGGGGTGAGGTCATTGCCCAGTGCCTTGTCAACTTTTATTGCGAGTAGCTTTCCGTCTTCTTTGAAAAATTGCCTGCGTTCACTGTGGCCAAGGATTACGTAAGGGATTCCAATCGATTTGATCATCAACGCGGAGACCTCTCCAGTGTATGCGCCTGAATCCTGCTCACTGCAATTCTGTGCGCCAACCTGAATCCTGCTTTTGCCCAATTGATCCTTGGTGGATAACAAATAGGGAAACGGAACACATAAAACCATCTTGGCATCTCCTTTGATTTCGGATGCCATCGATATTAATTCTGCCGTAAGGGCCTTTGCCTCTTCAAGCGTTTTGTTCATTTTCCAATTACCGGCAATTATTTTAGTGCGCATAGAATGTATTGTTAGTCCGAATTATTTTGATTCCACCTTAAAAATATCTGTGGGCTTGTCACTGACCAGTCTGTAACTCTTCACCGGGCCTTTATAGGTAATGTGCACGAGGTTAGATTGATCAGCATGGATTTCCTGGATGACATCGTCTGTTACCTCAAGAGTTCTGAGTTTCTTCACATTTTCTATTTCAAGATAACAAATGATGGCAACGTCTTCGATTTCATGAGCGAGATAATTGACCTTCACAGGTTTGCCGTCCAGTTTGAATTTTAAATGGTCCTTAAGGTAAGCACTTACCAATTGGTCGGTTGTTACGCCATTCTTAGGCTGAAGAATATCCAGAGACTCCTGCTTCAATTGCTTCTGAATGGAGAGTTCAAGATCATCAATAAATATGCGTGATGTAATTTGCAGGGACTTGTTCTTTTCACTGTATTCCACCTCGGTTACCGATACATGCACCGGATGGAGAATACATAGCAGCAGAAATTGAATGACCATCATCATCCTCAAAAGTAAACAGGAAGTGTCTTTCTTCCATATTTCTTTGCGACCTTGCAACAAAACATTTTGTTCCTGCCCGCCATGGCCATCGACAAAGTGGGCTCATTGCTTATGTCAGAATTCCAGCTTTATTTCATTCTTGGCAAAGATCACATTCTCGACTACGCAAACGGGTATGATCACATTCTTTTTGTACTTGCCTTGTGTGCCATCTATGTCGTCAGGGATTGGAAAAGGGTCCTGATACTTGTCACCGCATTTACCATTGGTCATTCCATTACCCTGGCGCTGGCCACGCTTCAGATTATTTCAGTGAATGCAGGACTCGTGGAGTTTCTGATACCCTTGACTATTTTCCTCACCGCCGTCAGCAATCTTTTTAGGAAGGACGAGGCCCTCGCCAACCATAGGATACAAGCCAATTACTTCCTGGCCCTTTTCTTTGGCCTGATTCATGGAATGGGCTTTTCTAACTATCTGAGGGCCCTTTTGGGGAAAGACCAAAGTATTCTGACTCAGCTTTTTGCCTTCAATGTGGGCCTGGAGTTCGGCCAAATAATAATCGTTGGGATTTTTCTGGTAGTTAGTTTTATTGCAATCGATTTAATACGCATAAACCGAAGGGATTGGAAAATGGTGCTCTCCTCTGCCATTGCAGGGATTGCCCTCATCTTGATGAAGGACCGCCTTTAACCATCACCTGTTATTCATTTTCACAGAACATAACCCCTAAACTTCTCCACATGAAGCACTTTTTTCTACTGTTTGGACTCGCTTTAAGTACATCGCTTTGGGCCCAGGATACCAAGACTGAGTCACCGAAATGGCAAGGCAAGTTTGAGCAACTCGATCAGTTATTGCCTACCCCCAATGAATACCGCACAGGGTCCGGCGCGCCTGGCCCCAAATACTGGCAACAACGGGCAGATTATGTCATTAACGCCGAACTCAACGACGATAACCAGAGCATCACAGGATCAGAATCGATCCTTTATTACAACAACTCTCCCGACGCACTCAAATATATCTGGCTTCAGCTGGACCAAAACATCAATGCCAAGGACAACAATACACTCAAAACCGAGACTATGTCCGTCAAGGACTCCGTCAGTACAAAGGCAATGGCCGGTGATCTCGGACTGTATGATTTTGACGGCGGGTACAAGATCAAATCAGTTAAGGATGCCAGCGGTAAGCCTCTTTCTTATACTATCAATCAAACCATGATGCGGGTTGACCTGCCGCAAATTCTTCCAGCTGGACAAAAGCTTACGTTCTCTGTGGAATGGTCATTCAATATCAACGACCGCATGCACAACGCGACGCCTAACGATGGGCGTAGCGGACTGGAATATTTCCCTGAGGACGGCAACTACTCCTACATCATTGGTCAGTGGTTTCCCCGCATGTGTGTATACGACGACATGGTAGGTTGGCAGAACAAGCAATTTCTTGGCCAGGGAGAATTTACCCTAACCTTCGGCAACTACGAAGTGAACTTAACTGTACCGGCAGACCACATCGTAGCAGCAACGGGCATGATACAGAATCCTAAGGATGTGCTTACGGCCGATCAGATTGCAAGATTTGAAAAAGCAAAAACAACATTCGACAAGCCAGTGATCATTGCGACACAAGCGGAAGCCATTACCCGTGAAAAGACAAAGTTGAAAGAAAAGAAGACCTGGAAGTTCAAGGCAGAAAATGTGCGCGACTTTGCTTTTGCCACTTCACGAAAATTTATCTGGGATGCCCAGGCGGTGAAAATCGGTGATAAAACTCCCCTCGCCATGTCATATTATCCCAAGGAAGGCAATCCGCTGTGGGAACAAGAATCAACAAAGGCGGTGAAAGCAGCCATCACTACCTATTCAAAATACACGATCGACTACCCTTATCCACAAGCTACTTCAGTCCACCACGCATCATTGGGTATGGAATATCCGATGATCTGTTTCAATGGCGCAAGACCGAATAAGGATGGTACCTATGCAGACAGAACCAAATGGGGATTGGTCGGTGTGGTGATTCATGAGGTTGGCCACAATTTCTTTCCTATGATCATTAACAGCGACGAACGGCAAATGACCTGGATGGATGAAGGTGTAAACACTTTTGTGCAATACAGGACACAGGTCGAAAACTACCCGGACATGCCCCAGCGTCGCGGGCCGGCATCAGGCATCGTGCCCTACATGAAAGGTGACAACAGTTTACAACGTCCACTGATGACGAATTCCGAGCAAGTAATTCAATTTGGGGCAGAACAATACGCCAAGTGTGCCACAGGCTTGAACATGCTGCGCGAAACCATCATGGGCCCGGCACTCTTCGACAAGGCATTCAAAGAATATGCACAGCGGTGGGCTTTCCACCATCCCAAGCCCGCAGATTTTTTCCGCACACTTGAGGATGCTTCTGCTGTTGACCTTGATTGGTTCTGGAGGGGATGGTTTTTTACCACCGATGTTTGCGACCAATCCATTGACAAAGTAAAATGGTACCAGGTTCGGAAGGACCAGAGCAATGTTGAAAATAAAGGCAAAACCGTGAAAAAAGGCGATTTAGCTGCCTCTGCCGGCGCGAAAAACCCTGACGACTTCAGCAGCGGACCTCAACCCTTCTCCGTTATTCCTACCGATCCGCGGTTCTATGGCGACTTTCTAAATCGTGTTGACGACAAGGCACTCATTTCCAAAATGGAGAACCAGAATTTCTACGAAATCACTTTCACCAATAAAGGTGAGCTTGTCATGCCCATCGTGATTGAGTGGACCTACAAAGACGGTACGAAAGAAATCGAAAGGATTCCCGCTGAAATCTGGCGCACGAATGAAAAAACGGTAACAAAAGTCTTCATGAAAGAGAAGGAGGTTACCAACATCATTCTGGATCCAAAACTGGAAACTTCGGATATCCACACGGAGGACAATGTGTTCCCGAAAGTGGCGGCTGTCAACAAGTTTGATGATATTAAAAAGAAAAACTAGAGAAGTTGGGCAGATGATCTCAATTTCCAGATTCTCAAATTTCCAAAAATTACTTTATATGAAAAAAATCTCTCTTATTATCATTGTCATTGCTTTTAGTACGACTGTCAACGCCCAACAGCAGCAAAAATGGCAAGGTAAGTTCGAACAACTGGACCAGATGCTCCCAACCCCCAACAGTTATCGCAGCAGTTCGGGTGCACCTGGCGCAGAATACTGGCAACAGCGCGCCGACTACGTTATCAATGTGGAATTGAATGATGAGAATCAATCTATCAGCGGCGCGGAAACCATCACCTACTACAACAATGCACCGGAAGATCTTAAATATCTGTGGCTGCAACTGGACCAGAATCTCTATGCAGACGGAAGCATGACCCGGAAAACTCAGGGCAGCACCATTCGTGATTCCATCCCCGCTAAAATGATTGCTACTACCACCGGCTCATTCGATTACAAGGGTGGCTACAATGTCAAGTCTGTTAAAGATGTAACTGACAAGAACCTGCCGTACACCATCAACTATACCATGATGCGTATTGATCTTCCTCAACCACTAAAAAAAGGCGAGAAGTTTACGTTCAAAGTTGAATGGTCATACAACGTCAACGACATGATGATGGTGGGTGGCCGCGGAGGAATGGAATTCTTCCCCGAAGATGGAAACTATATTTATTTCATCGCCCAATGGTTTCCCCGCATGTGTGTGTTTGACGACTACGAAGGCTGGCAGAACAAACAGTTTCTTGGCGCTGGCGAGTTTGCCCTGACGTTCGGGAATTATCGGGTGAAGATCACGGTGCCCTCCGACCACGTCGTAGGAGCCAGCGGATGGCTTCAAAATCCAAAAGATGTGATGACCAAAGAACAAATTGAACGTTTTGAAAAGGCGCGTAAAACCTTTGATCAACCTGTTTTTATCGTCACGGAAGACGAAGCCAAGACCCGTGAGAAGCAGAAGTCAAAAAAGAAAAGCACCTGGGAGTTTTATGCTGAGAACGTCCGCGACTTTGCCTTTTCATCTTCACGTAAATATATCTGGGATGCCATGGCTATAAAGAACGGCAGCAATAATCCCCTGGGGCAGTCGCTTTATCCCAAGGAAGGTTTTGCTCTTTGGTCAAAGGAATCTACCAAGGCCATAAAAAATACACTTGATGTGTATTCAGCCCGCACGATCGACTATCCATACCCAACGGCATATTCCTGCAACTGGGTAGGGGGTGGAATGGAATATCCAATGATCTCATTCAATGGTGGACGCCCGGCAAAAGATGGAGCAATTTCCGAACGTACCATCACCCGTACGGTGAGTGTTATCGTCCACGAAGTAGGCCATAACTACTTTCCCATGATCGTCAACTCCGATGAACGACAGACCACATGGATGGATGAAGGATTGAATTCATTCCTGGAGAAAGAGACTATGCGGGAACGCTACCCAACACTTGATCACACCGGCAACACACCCAAAGGAATTGTTCCCTTCATGAAAGGCGACAAGAGCATGATGCGCCCGGTGATGGCCACATCCGATAACCAGGGAAGAAGTTTCGGCCCGAATGGATACAGCAAGCCTGCCGCTGCATTGACCGTCTTACGCGAAACCGTCATGGGGCCCGAACTTTTCGACAAAGCCTTTAAGGAATATGCTACACGTTGGGCCTTCAAACATCCCAAACCAGCGGATTTCTTCCGCACCCTGGAAGATGCATCCGCTGTAGACCTCGACTGGTTCTGGAGAGGATGGTTTTATACCACGGACAATGTGGACTTGACTGTCGATGAGGTGAAATGGTTTAAGGTCAAATCAACGCAGGTTGACCCTGAAAAAAAGAGCGTGAAGGTGAAGCAGGGCGATCTTGCTTCCAAGACGACCAAAGATAAATCCATCGATTTCAGCACGGGACCCCAGGAGTTTACTGTCCTCAACACACCTGATCAGGAGTACCGTGACTTCAGAAATCGCCTGGATGACAATGCTATTCGCCAAAAACTCGAAGGCAAAAATATTTACGAAGTCACCCTTAAAAATTCCGGAGGTCTCGTTTCTCCCGTCATCATTCAATGGACATATAAGGATGGCTCAAAAGAACTTGAGCGAATCCCAGCGGAAATTTGGCGTAACAATGAATATGAAGTGAAAAAGGTTTTTGTGAAAGAAAAGGAAGTGGTGAGTATCGTTATTGACCCCAACCTTGAAACAGCTGATGTCAATGTGAACGATAATGTGTTTCCAAAGAAACCTGCAGAGAACAAGTTTGATCAGTTGAAGAAAAACTAGGGCTATAGCCTCGAGTGCATAGTGATGACAAACCCCGGCCTTAGCCGGGGTTATTTTAGCAATTCAATTAGACTTTTCGCTCTATACTTTACCTTACCTCGAATCCAACAACCGTGTATGAAAAATATTCTAGCTCTTCTCGCCATTGTCTTTTGTACTGCAGCTGTTTTTGCACAAACGGAGAAAAAACAATGGGGCGGAAAATTTGAACAGCTCGATCAACTGTTGCCGACACCCAACTCCTATCACGCTGCGACCGGCGGCCCCGGTGCAAAGTACTGGCAGCAGCGCGCAGACTATGTCATCGAAGCCACCATCGATGAATCAAAGAATCTGTTGAAGGGAAAGGAGAGCATTACGTATTATAACAACTCACCAGAAGCCCTGAAGTATGTTTGGCTTCAACTCGATCAAAATGTAAACAAAAAAGGTAATGAAGATTTCGGCTATGTGCTAGGTGGGCTGCGCGACTCCATTCAATCCTTGTATGTCCAACAATCACTCCGTCCACTCGACTTCGAGGCCGGATACACCATCATGTCCGTCACAGACAAGGCCGGGAAAACACTTCCCACCACCATCAACAATACGATGATGCGGGTTGACCTACCCACTTCCCTTTCACCTGGTCAGTCGCTTGGTCTGAATGTCGAATGGTCATATCCCATAACCGACCGAAGCAAATTCCTGCTTTCCCGCGAAGGGTATGAATATTTTCCTGAAGATGACAATTACATGTATCTCATCGCTCATTGGTTTCCCCGGATGTGCGTATTTGATGACTATGAAGGATGGCAGAACAAACAATTCCAGCGTCTCGGCGAATTCGCCCTTGAGTTCGGAAACTATATCGTAAATATCACTGTGCCTTCGGACCACATCATCGGATCCACTGGTGTACTGCAAAATACGAAGGAGGTGCTGACTCCTGAACAAGCGGCCCGGTTTGAAAAGGCCCAAACTTCCTTCGACAAGCCGGCAATGATCGTGACTGAAGAAGAGGTTAGGATAAAAGAAAAAACAAAAGCCACCACCATGAAGACTTGGAAATTCCAGGCAAACAATGTTCGTGATTTTGCTTTTGCCAGTTCACGCAAGTTCATCTGGGATGCCCAGGCGGTAAAACTTCCCACCAACACTGTGATGGCAATGTCCTTCTACCCCAAAGAAGGAATGCCGACATGGTCGGAAGAATCCACAAAGGCCATCAAGAATGCCCTGGAAGTCTATTCAAAATTTTCCTTTGACTATCCGTACCCCGTTGCCCTTTCCGTGAATACCTCAAATATTGGCATGGAATTTCCCATGATCAGTTTCAATGGTGTTCGGCCAAAGGATGGGAAGATGAGCGATCGCCGTAAGGCCGGCATGGTCGGCACCATCGTGCACGAAGTGGGTCACAATTATTTTCCCATGATTGTCAGTTCGGACGAACGTCAGTGGATGTGGATGGATGAAGGACTCAATACCTTCCTTCAGACACAGACTGAAAAGGAACGCTATCCTCAGTTTCACCACACCGAACCAAAAGACATTGTGGATTATATGAAAGGGTCAAAAGACATCATGCGACCCGTCATGACGACCTCCGACAATGAGACGCCATTTGCGTTCGGCAACAATTTCTATGAAAAACCCACAGTTGCTCTTACGATCTTGCGCGAGACCATCATGGGCCCTGAAGCATTTGACAAAGCATTTAAAGAATACGCCAACCGATGGATGTATAAACATCCGAAGCCGGCTGATTTCTTTCGTACCATGGAGGAATCTTCCGCGGTTGACCTGGACTGGTTTTGGAGGGGTTGGTTCTATGCAACAGATAATGTTGATCTCACCCTCGACGACGTGAAATGGTATAAAACAAAATCGACTCAGATCGATCCAGAGAACAAAGGCGTGGCAGTGAAACAAGGGGATTTGGCATCAAAGACCTCAAAAGAAAAAGCAGTGGACTTTAGCGGCGGCCCTCAGGAATTTACGGTGATCAACACCCCCGAACAGGATTATCGGGACTTCCGAAACCGCATCGACGACAACTCCGTTCGCAAGAAACTGGAAGGAAAAAATATGTATGAACTCACTTTCAGGAATTCCGGCGGACTGGTAAGCCCCGTCATCATTGAATGGACCTATAAAGACGGATCCAAAGAGATTGAACGCCTTCCTGCGGAAATATGGCGCAACAATGAACAGGAGGTCAAGAAGGTCTTCGTGAAAGAAAAGGAAGTGACCAATATCGTGATCGACCCCAACCTGGAAACGGCTGATGTGAATACGGAGGACAACGTGTTTCCGAAAAAACCGGCTGTAAATAAATTTGATCAGATGAAGAAGAACTGATTGAGAATGGGGCGGTAAATAGTGCCGTGAGCCTAATCAATTGTTCCTTTCCTGGTCCAGGTGATACCGGTGCAGCAACCGGTGCACCATCGGTGTAAGGAACACGGCCACCGTGCTCAGGAAAGCTACGCCACTAAATATGGAATAGAACGACGCGAACCATTTCGCTCCATCGCTCTTGATCGGATCTACCGGACCCATACCCGTGAGAATCATGGATGCATTGAGTAAAGAATCTAGCCATGGGAGCTCATTGAAATAGTGATATCCCATTAACCCGATACCAAGAGAGAATCCGATGAGGAGTAAGGAAAATCCGGCGTACCGAAGGATGCGAAGCAAGTATTGACGAAACGGAAGCAGTGGCTTGGTATGGTGTTCCAACATTATGCAAAGAGCTTACCTACCCTGTTCAAATCCACGTTACCGCCGGAAAGTATAATGCCTACCCTTTTGCCACGGAAAGTGTCTTTGTCTTTCAGCACCGCCGCCAAAGGTACCGCACAAGACGTCTCAACAACTATTTTCAACCGTTCCCAAATGATTCTCATTGCTTCCACGATTTCTTCGTCAGTAACAGTAATAATCTTCTTCACATTCTCCTTGATGAGAGGGAAAGTCTTATCTCCGAGGGAGGTGAGAAGGCCATCAGCAATGCTTGATGGCGGAGATGCTGGTTCAATTTTCCCGGACTGGAGAGAGCGATACGCATCATTGGCAAGGGCGGGCTCACCTGCAATGACAGCGGTATTGTGCGAGAAGTATTGCGCTGCCAAAGCGGTGCCGCTCAGCAGTCCGCCACCGCCCACCGGTGCGACAAGAAAATCCAGGTCCTGAACTTCATCGAACAATTCTTTCGCACAAGTTGCCTGCCCTTCCATAACATCATAATTGTTAAAAGGATGGATCTCTACTGCCCCTGTTTTTCTTATTACCTCGGCAAGTGTCGACTCTCTTGCTTCCAGGGTGGGTTCACACTCAAAAATCTCACCCTGATAACCCCGAACGCCCCGTTTCTTAATCTCTGGAGCGGTACGCGGCATAACGATGTAAGATTTTGTACCCAGGATTTTTGCGGCCCTGGCGAGCGCCTGGGCGTGATTGCCCGAAGAATGGGTGGCCACTCCATTGGCGCGTTGTTCAGGTGTCAGTTTCAATGCCGCATTCATTGCCCCACGTGATTTGAAAGCACCGACTTTCTGAAAATTTTCACACTTGAAAAAGATATGACAGCCTGCCATTTCATCGATAGATGCGCTGGTCATGACGGGCGTCCTGTGGATGTATGGCTTAATTCGCTCGTGCGCAGCCGTGATGGAATCTTTTGTTGGAATAGAATTCATCTGGTATCTCTTATTCGTTTGTTACCCATTTTACTTTTTCATTCAGTGATTTCCTCCGGCCTTCAGTTGGCCAGGCCTTTGGAACACCAACATGCAGAAAACCAAGTAATCTATCCTCGCCCTCCAAACCAAAAAAACCCTTGGCTTCATCAAAATACGTAATGCCCCCGGTGCTTAAATAGCATCCAATCTGGTGAGCTGCTGCAGTCAAATACATGTTTTCTACCGCACAAAACACAGCACCAATCTCCTCTACTTCGGGTACGCTTTTCAGCGCGTCGCGCTTCATTCCAATGGCTATGATGTGTGAAGATTGCATTGGTTTTGTGAGCAATCCCTGGTATCGCTCTTCTTTAAAAGTGCCATCTCTTTTCGTTACTTTCTTATAGCATTCTCCCTGAAATGCAGCCAGTTTCTTTAGACCATCACCGGCAAATACTACAAATCTCCAGGGTTCTGTAAGTTTATGTGTGGGTGCCCAATTGGCGTTTTCCAACATCCGCAGGATAATTTCTTGCCCGACAATTTCCCCCGTATAATCCTTCGGAAATACCGATCGCCGGGTGCGGATAAGCTGGTCAAATTCCGGGATATTGAATTTCATTCTATTTTCTTTTCGCAGCTAAGTTAAGTTTTATACCTTTTGCTCATGCGCTACATTGCCCTTTTGCTCCTGATCTCCTCCTGCTCCACGACACTTTACGTGCCCAACACCCGAAATGCACCTCTTTTCCGGGAGCAAGGCGAGGCCCAGATTTCCGGATATCTTACTTCCGGAGGCATCGAAGCTCAGGGAGCCTATGCCCTGACTGATCATGTCGCCGCCATCGGAAGCTATGCCTTCATGAGCACCAAAGAGACCAAACCGATCAGCTATGATAGGAAAAATAGTTATGGTGAAATTGGTCTGGGAATTTTTGACAGGAACCGCTCTATTCGATATGAAGTATTTGGCGGATACGGCATGGGCCAGGGAACTACCGCTGACCAATACTATTTTTATGGACTGAACAATACCGTCGTGGCAACCGGCAAAATGCAGCGTTTTTTTCTTCAACCTTCCATTGGAACTAACAACCGTGATTTCAACCTCATTTTTACCCCACGCTTTTCATGGGTAAACTATTCTGAGTTTACTTCATCAGGCGTTACTGTTAAGCCAAACGAAAAAATTCAAATGTTCATAGAGCCCTCCTTAACAGCCAAATTCAGACTGGCTGGTAATATTCATGGCATTATTCAATTAGGAACCGGTGTCCCCATTCCAAGTGAAGTGTTTTTCAATTACAGCACCGTCCAGACCTCTATTGGTGTCCAGATCGATACCGGTGGTATGAGAACCAAGGTATATTAGCGTGGTCCTGGAATGTTAAGAACTTTCCTGATTGCTAACAGACCATCGACCACCAATAAGTCCCTTTGTTATTGCGTGTCACGGTGATCAGTACCGTTATTTAGCTAAACAAAAGGCCTTTTCAGCCCCTATCACCTTTCATTTAGTGTGTTATATTTGAATATCAAACCTAATCGTATGAAAACCAGATTTGGATGTGCCTTGTGTGCGATAATACTGGGTCTCTCGTTTCCTTCATCATCACAATTTCTTAACAAGCTGAAGCAGAAGGCTGAAAACAAACTTGAAAATCAAGTAGACAAATCTCTGGGTACAAGTCAGCCGAATCAAACCCAGGGACAGGGAAATACCAACTCCAGCGGAACCGGAACTAATGGAGGTAATGGGACTAATGGAAATTCCTCCAATAACAGCGGCGGAGGCCTAAGTCAAAACCAGGGCGGTGGTGGCTTGATTTCAACTCCTCCCGATGTCAACCAGAATTTATCGGATGCTGAATCAGCGTACAAAGGAGGCAAATATGGAGATGCTCGCTACTCCATTCAACAAGCGATGTTAGGGGTAGAATTGGAAATTGGAAACAAGATTCTTAAGTCTCTTCCAGAGACGGTCAGCGGTCTTGGCAAAGATGCTCCTTCTGACCAGGTAACAAGCACAGGCTCGGGTTGGGCGGGACTGACCATCGTGCGCAAGTACACCGATGGAAAAGGAAAGGACTTTCGCACAACCATCGCTAACAATGCAATTTGGATGTCGGCGTTGAATACGTATTTCAATTCAGCTGGTTATGCGCAACAAACTGGCGGGCAGCAGAATTGGAAGCAGACGAAATTGAAAGGCAACAGGGCCATAATCGAGTATGATCAAAGCAGTGGATATAAACTGAGTGTACCCATAGGCCAATCCTCACTAATCGTTTTTGAAGGGGTGAGTTTTGCCAATGAGAATGATATGATGAGTGCAGCCAACACAATTGATATCGACGGAATCAAGAGCATGTTGGGAGAACAATGAAATTCAGAGAAATATTTGATGTCCAAATAACTAAGTCAAATGAAAATCAGAAAATATATCCTCGTTATAATGCTTTGCAGCAATGTGGTTGCTACTGCTCAGGATTTTGATAAGAACATAGCCACGGCCCGTTCCTCTTATTCTTCCGGCAACCTTGGAGATGCCCGGTTTGCGATGGAGCAACTTCTCGGAGACCTGGATGCAGCTATCGGCAAAGAGATTCTAAAAATGCTTCCTCCGCAATTGGGATCCTTGAAGACAAATGACAAGGAGGACAAAGTTACCGGAAGCACAGCAGGCTACACTGCCGGGCTTTATGTTCATCGCACATACGGCATGACCCCGAAAGTCGCCGATCTCGAGATTATCAACAACTCACCTCTTATGAATTCTTTGGGTGCCATGCTCAACACCCCCATGATGGGTGGAATGATGCACGATGAAAATCAGAAGA
Source organism: Cytophagales bacterium (assembly GCA_025358885.1). Taxonomy (GTDB): domain Bacteria; phylum Bacteroidota; class Bacteroidia; order Cytophagales; family Cyclobacteriaceae; genus ELB16-189. The sequence continues at coordinate 14,567 of JANYHW010000146.1, forward strand.
CCGTGAAGGTGCAAGGCTATAAATCCCTGCTTACCAAGCACCTCGACACAGACACTGGCAAGACGAGCTATGATCTTCAGATTCCAATGAACAATACTTTGGTAACACTGAAAGTCGATGATACTAATGAAGCAGAGATTACAGGCTTTGCTAATGCCATTCCGCTGCCTAAAATTGCTCAACTCGCGCAATAAGGTACATTTTGCAGTATTGCCTTAGTTTGAAAAAGCATCATCTAAGATAAGAATCTGAACATGGTTGTTTTATTCTTGGCTGCAATTAGCCTCATAGTGTTCTTTGTTGCTTTCGGGTATTTTCTTTCCGGACCAAAGTACAGTGGCCCTATCACTGACCATTTTGACGGAAAGAAATTTTTTACCCCAGGAGGAAAACCTGCACAAGGTTTTGGCGGAGTATTTAAATGGATGGTGAAAAGACAGCGCGGTCCATGGAAAGCGCTTGAAGCCCGTCCATTCGGCAAGAAGCCGGAACCCTTGGTGGCCTCAGGTGTTCACATCACTTTTGTTAATCACTCGACATTTCTCATTCAGGCCAATGGTGTTAATATTCTCACCGACCCTGTGTGGAGTGAGCGCACCAGTCCCTTTCAATGGGCCGGACCTAAGCGGATGCGGCCACCCGGAATTCGCATGGAGGATTTGCCAAGAATTGATTTGATATTATTAAGCCACAACCACTATGATCATCTTGATCTTAATACGCTAAAACGTCTGCACAAAAGAGACGGACCGAAAATTATCACTCCCCTTGGGGTGAAGTCCTTCCTGGATAAGAGAAATATTACGGGAGCAACCGACCTTGATTGGTGGCAAAGGACAGTCCTCCACGATGGGCTTGAAATTGAAGCCGTCCCTGCTCAGCATTTCTCCGGAAGGGGTACCTTTGACCGGGACGCTACACTGTGGTGTGGTTATGTCATCCGCAGTGCTGGAAGCAATATCTACTTTGTCGGAGACACTGGTTATCATGAGTCAATGTTCAAGGAAATTGGCGAAAGGTGCAGTCCGATCGAGGTGGCCCTTATACCCATTGGTGCCTTTAAGCCGGAATGGTTCATGTCACCCATTCACTGTTCTCCGACTGAAGCCGTAAGAATTCATCAAGAGATTAAGACACGGCGTAGTATCGCGACGCACTTTGGAACGTTCCCTCTGGCCGACGACGGGTTGGAAGAACCTGTCACCGAACTCCGGAAATCACTAGACGCGGAAGGGCTCTCGCATGATCACTTTCTTGCTTTGGAGGAGGGAGAACTATTAAAAATTAGTTAAATCACAATTGCCGGCTGCTGACCACAGACCGCAATAGGTCCTTGATTGTAGACTCCGGGGTGATGCCTGCTTCCGGCAATTGTAAATGAAGGCGCTGCTCTGTCTCAAACAATACCCAGTTCAATTCTGCCGGTGTGGCGCCCAGGGACCTGAAATCCGTCTTGCTTGTCAAGGCTTTCTGATGAACATCCAGCACATTGTGCAACACAGAAAGGACTACTTTGTTATACATATTTTCCTGTTTAGGAGAAGATTTGGTCTTATACGAAGTGAATGAAAATTAAGTTCCTTTATCCATCAATGCATAAGACGAACTTATTGATGTTTTATTTTGTGTCACTTGTAATTCCTTAAAGGAAGTGTACGGCACCCCGGGTGCAAAATGCAATCGGCTGCGAGCCACCAAATCGCGGTAGCGAGCTTCCCCTGTCCTGAATATCTTTTCCAGGAAGACCATCCCTAGAATGCACTTTTTCCCTATTCAGGGGTGTCCACAACCTAGTAGGGAATTCTTTTCGTGACCTCATGGGGGTCAGTCGGGCATTGGGTGTCATAACATCAGCGCCTCAAAACCGTAGATTGCACTGTCAATAAAGACACACCGTGGATCTACAGGAACAGCAGGTTATTGCGGCGCTACAAGAAGGCGATGAGACTGCTTATGAGGTGTTATTTAAAAACTACTATCCCCGGCTGTGTCACTATGCTTTCACATTTTTGAACGATAAGGATGAGGCAGAGGAAGTTGTGCAATCGGCATTCATGGGCATATGGGAAAAGCGGAAGTCTCTTGCTATTCAGACTTCGGTCAATGCATACCTCTACCGCATGGTGCGCAATGCATGCCTCAACATGATCAAGCATACCAGGATAAAACAAATTCATGCTCACCATGAATTATCAAAAGGTGAACCCCGCCACGATCATGTTACACAGTCACTGATAGCCACCGAACTCGAACAAAAGATTTATGAAGCCATCAATTTGCTGCCAGAACAGTGCAGGATCGTTTTTCAATTGAGTCGATTTGAGGAATTGAAGTACAGTGAAATTGCAGTACAACTCGAAATCTCAGTGAAGACAGTAGAAAACCAAATGGGCAAAGCTTTAAAGGTCCTTCGTGGACAATTGAAAGATTATTTGCCCATATTCATAATTTTTATAAAAGACTGGATCGATTGACGTGGCAAAAGAGATAAACGATATTGATGAATTGATCGGCAAGGTTCTGGCTGGCGAGGCAACTGCCGAAGAGAAAGAGAGCCTCATGGCCTGGGCGTCATCATCTGATGAGAACAGTGGGTACCTCGAGGACCTCAAAACCATTTTTACAAAAGCTTCTCTTGAAGAGGTGCAGCATAAATTTGACGCCGATGCCGCATGGAACAAAGTCAGGCAGAGGCTCAGGGAATCGAAGGAGAGGACCAATCGATTCAAAATTTTCCTTCACATTCCGACTACGATTCGCATTGCGGCTGGAGTTCTTTTCATTCTTGGTTCCGGGTTTCTGGCATATCAATGGTTCAGTCCAGCTCCTGAAATATATTCTGTGGTCACAGACAAGTCCACCGTACAGGACACCCTGCCTGACGGAAGCAGGGCTTTCCTGAACAAGAGATCATCCATTGGATACGAGTACAACCCGCGAGAAAACTTAAGGAAAGTAAAACTGAAAGGGGAGGGATTCTTTGAGATAAATCACCAGGCTGAAAAATCATTTGTTCTCTCAGCTGAAGATGTCCTCGTCCTTGATATAGGCACGGCCTTCAACGTGAAGGCATACCCTGAAAGTGATACCGTGGAGGTCGTTGTGAAGTCCGGGGAAGTACAAATCTATACCCTCAATAACACCGGACTTCGATTGACCGCGGGTGAGTCGGGGATATATCGGAAGAGTATGACTCAGTTTTACAGGATCGAAAAAACAGATACCAACGTGTTGTCTTACAAGACAGGCATCCTGAGTTTCAACAACACTTACCTGAAGACCATCATCGAAAAAGTAAATGAAATCTACGGATCTCAAATCAGGTTGGATAGCCCTGCCATTGCTTCTTGCCGGCTCACCGTAAATTTTCATGGAGACTCAATAGACACAATCATAGAAGTAATTGCCGAGACCCTTCACCTTACCGTGGTGCGCAAGAAGGATGAAATAATATTGACAGGTGCTGGCTGCAATTGATGACACAGCAATGAAATTTATTTTATCCATCGTTGTATTTTTATTGTCCCTTATCACTGGATGGGCACAGCCCAAAACACCAATCCTTGAGCGAAAGATTACCATAAGTCTCACCGAGGAAAAAATATCAACCGCGCTTTCACGAATCGGGCTGGAGGGAAAATTCTCCTTCTCCTACAACTCGACCATTATTTCGGAAGATCAACGGGTATCCCTGATAGCGAAAGAAAAGTCCATGCGCGAAATTCTGAACGAGATTTTCAGTGGCTCAATGGCGTACCGGGAAAAGGGCAATCACCTGATACTTAATAAGGCGCAGGCGAAACAGGCAAACACGATCGCTTCCATTGTCATCAGTGGCTATGTGGAGGATGAGGTCACGAAACAGCGGATTGCCAATGCAAGTGTCTATGATAAAAAGTCCGTCACCTCAGCGGTCACAGATGAGTATGGATATTATCGATTGAAGTTTGACAAGAAAGATCATGTGGCGTCGATCGCCGTAAGCAAGGTCGGCTATCGCGACACCCTCGTTACCATTCAAACCACTGGTAATCAATACCTGAATATTTCGATTTTTCGAACCAGGGTGGACTCTTCCCTGGCGAAGGCTGATACCCTGGCAACAGATTCGTTAAAAGAAATCCTGGCCATGCCTTATGCGGAGGAACCCAATGTCCAGAACATACACGACACACTTTATCAGGATATACAAATATCATTTCTACCTTTTCTCGGGACCAATGGCCAACTGAGCGGAAACACCATTAACAATTATTCCATCAATATTTTTGGCGGCTATTCGTTAGGCACGCGTCAAATTGAGATTGGTTTTTTCGTGAATCTGGATCGTGGCGACGTCAGTTGGCTGCAAGTGGCGGGACTTGGAAACCTCGTCGGAGGAAATATGTATGGCGTGCAAGCCTCAGGGTTCTTCAATGTCAATGGTGGAGAAACCAAGGCGGCACAGCTTACAGGTTTTGGGAATGTCAACTTTCAGGATTTCCAGGGTATACAAATTGCCGGATTCAGCAATGTCAATCTGTCATCGGCTGACGGTGTGCAAATTGCCGGTTTTGCAAATTTCGCTAACGGACCATCTAAAGGTGTACAGGTGGCAGGTTTCGGCAATGTTCAAACAGAAAATTACATAGGGTCGCAATTCGCAATAGGTACCAACATCGCTACCAAACATATTTCAGGGTCTCAGATTTCTGCTCTATTCAATTACGGTAAATCGGTCAAAGGAACGCAAATTGGTTTATTCAACTTTGCCGACAGTCTCGGTGGGGTTCCTGTGGGCCTTGTAAGCTTTGTGAACCATGGTTATCATAAACTGGAGGTTTCTGCTGATGAGGTCTTTCATGCAAACCTCGCATTCAGGACCGGCGTAAAGAAATTCTACAACATTCTTTTCGCGGGCATCCAACCTGAGAATACCCTCAACAATGACTATGTATGGACGTTTGGCTATGGTCTGGGTACGGCGCCCCGTCTGAATAGATGGATTGATTTTAACTTTGATGCAACCGCCCAGCACATCAACAAAGGAAGTTTCACAAACGAATTGAGTCTGCTGAATAAAATACATGTCGGTTTGGATTTTAGGGTGACCAGAAAATTTTCTGTGTATGGCGGGGTCACACTTAATGGCTACGTGACCAATACCTCTTACACAGATTACCCGGTGCTCTTCACGAATTACCAGCCTACCATATTTCACGACCAAACCTTTAGCAATGGCACCAACCTTAAAATGTGGTGGGGTGCGAGAATTGGATTGCGTTTTTTGTGAGCGGGATGCCGACTGAGTTTCTATGGATAAAGTGTTAGGTACTTTGAACAGGCATTGAGGCTGCAGCTGCTTCACCGGCCTTTGGTCTTGCGAAATGTCTGGTCAATCAAATCTGCCTCATACAAGAAGGCCCGAATTTGTTCGTCGTCTATATCCTTAATCGACTTGAAATACATGCAATACATTTTGCGACGATTTTCTTTCAATAGTATTCCTTTTTCATTGGCCATTAAATTCCCCTGGCAAAATCCCAGGGTTACTCCCTTCACTTTCAAAGACCTGTTCTTTGCTGCCCAGAAGATGGATGGAGGCCAGATAAAGCAAATCATCCTGTGATGGGTGTAAAAGGGTGCCCCATACAGATTCTTTTCAGCTGCAAGGGGAAGGCACTCGAGGATAAGGTTTCTGAGACGGATTACAATAATTCGCTCTTCCCCGGGAAGACGTGAAACAATTTCGTCTATCGTCTCCTTCTGTTTCTGTCTTCTCTGCATTGCCGCATGAATCTTTTGCCTTTCAATAAATCGACTGGATCGGTCGTAGCCGCAATTCCTATTCAGGTTATAATAATATCAAAATTATCTCCACATTCGCATCGGCAATTTCTTAAAACACCATGCTGCTCGCTCTTGACGTTGGAAACAGTGATATCACCATGGGATTATGGAGGGAGAATGCATGGAAGGTCTGGCGTATTCCATCCCGGATTGATCAACCCGAACTCTATTATGGTATTAAAGTAAGGGACTATTTCCTGGAGGCTTCATTGCCGATTGAGCGGGTTGACATCATTGTCGTGAGCAGTGTTGTTCCCGGATTGACGGATAAAATTAAAAACGTAGTTCGCTCATTGTTTCATCGCGAACCGGTAATGCTCGGTCCGGAGGTCTACGAGAAATTGCCCATGGAAATATTGAATCCCTATGAGATTGGTTCCGATCTGGTTGCCAACGCGATGGGGGCTTATTTCAAGCTAAAGCAAACTTGCATTGTCGTTGATTTTGGAACTGCGCTTACCTTCACCACTGTGTCTGGTGAGGGAAAGATTCTAGGCGTCTCTATTCTGCCTGGGCTTCGCACGGCTGTGCGGGCATTGTCTCAAAATACCGCCAAATTATTTGATGTTCCATTGGAGATGCCCACTTCTGCGCTGGGGATAAATACAGTGACCGCCATTCAGTCAGGGATTGTGATTGGCTATGAAGGACTCGTTAAACATCTTGTTCAAACAATACGGCAAGAGCTGAAGACCGAATGCCCCGCCATAGCAACCGGTGGACTGTCTTTTGTGATTACTTCATTGAAAGGTTTTTTCCAGATTGTTGATCCCATGCTTACACTGGATGGACTCAGGATAATTGGAGAACTCGTCAGCGAGAAGACAAAATGATGCACGCCAGCATTCTGATCATCGACGATGAAGAGAAACTACGTCATCTCCTTGCCAAAATAGTTTCGCTGGAAGGTCCCAAAATGATTGAAGCATTAGATAGAAAACAGGGTTAAAGCATCCGGAATAGTTTTGAAATAACTCTTCGTTATGAATAACAGAGTCAGTGGAATTCTCGTTTTTGTTTTTTTGTTTTCTGTTTTGGAACTAGCAAGCGGCCAGGAAAAGATCCCATTTGATGGTATTGATCAAACCTGGCAAAACGGAGCCGACAGAAGAGACTCAACTGCCTTCAGAGGGATGAAGTATTTTACTCCATCCATCCTGATTGACATCAATTACAACTATTCATTTAATAATCCTATTGATCACTCGGTAGTCGGCTCAACTGCCCTTGCCCGCCACAATGAGATGCAGTTATCGGCTTTACATTTCGGAGGTGACTTCATGGTGGATAATGTCCGTGCCAGGGTCATGACACAGTTTGGTACCCGGTCAACAATCATTCCAAGGAATGATTATAGCCCTTACGTCGGTCAATATGACCTTGCCAATGTGTACCGGTACTTGAGTGAAGCATATGCAGGATATCATTTCAATAAATGGTATGGCATCAATGTGGATGCGGGTTTATTCATGTCATACATCGGCTTGAATTCATTCTATCAGGCAGAGAACTGGGAATACCAGGCGTCCTTTACCTCAGATAATACTCCCTGGTTTTTTAATGGCATCAGGATACAAATCTTTCCAACCAAGAACATCAAGATTGAGCCTTGGATTATCAATGGATGGCAGAGTTATGGAAAATTCAATAGCATGCCGGGCTTTGGAGGAAGCTTCACCTATATGTCCAACAACAGCAATTTCAAATTCATTACCAATGACTACTACGGAACAGATACCCCTGGAACTCCAGACAGGAAGAGATTCCATTCCGACAATAGCGTTTTAGTTCGTTATTACAACAATCCAGGAGGAAAAGGCATTACCAAAATGGCCTTTTCTATTACAGGTGATATTGGATTTGAAAAGGGGGGTGGTGTGAATGGTTTTAACAATGATGATCCTGTGAATAATCCCGCTCAGTATTTTGTCAGTGCCATGTTTTATAACCGAATATGGTTTGCTGGAAACAAGCTCGCATGGACTGCTGGCGGCGGTTTTATGAGGAACCCAGGTCGGTATCTTGTCCTATATCCAACAGGTCAGGCCAGTCCTTTACCCAACCCATACAATCCAACACAGACCGCGGGTGCCTTTCCGTTTAGTGCCAATCCCGGAGATCAATTTGAAGGTTGGGACTGTTCAACCAATCTTGACTTTATGCCTTCCCCATATATAACATTTCGGACCGAATGGGTTCATCGGGAATCTAGTGTACCTTATTTCGCCGGACATGGCGGCGTTACTTCACAAACAGGTTTAACCACAACGCCGCTGGATCCAGCCTGGAGGCCCGATCTTGTAAAGTCAGAGACTAAAATAATCTTCGCCGTTCTATTCAGGTTATGATACCACTAAACCGCTTTCTTTATTGCGAATAGTTGTCTAACTCATCATTGACTTGACTAACCTAAGCCAGGCTAATTCTATTAATTCAAATCTTCGGGCTATGACCTCGGTAGAGATATATAAGTGGGCACAAAGAGTAATCTAGAATTCTTGATTATCCGTTGTAAATTCGTGCTGGCTTTTCTTCAACCACTTCAAGATGAAAGCGCTCCCGTTGGTATTTTTTTGGTCCTTGTTGCTCTGCTCTTGTAAAGAAGTGACATTCCCGGAACCGCAACCTGCAGGAATTGGTGCGCTTACCGAGGTTCCAAGACCTCTGCAAGGCCGGTATACCGGCATGGATGACAAAGGCAATGACACCGACACATTGATTATTGAATCCTGGGGCTACCATTTCAAAGATGCCAAAGATAATGACTGGCTTGGCAGGGGGGTGATCAGTGACTCGCTGGTTGTGAAGTTCTATGAGAACTATTACTTCGTAAACTTCCGCTCGGGCGATCATTGGATCTTGCGCCTCATCAGACAAAAGGCTTCCGGCTCTATTGAGTTTTTGTCCATCAACCTGGAAGACGATGCCAAACGCAAAGCCATCCTGAAAAAACTTGGAAAAAGGGTCTCCGTTAAAGAAGTTCACAGAAAAGACGATACTTTCTATCAGATCGCACCAACCCCGGAGCAATTGATGAAACTCATCAAGGAGGGCTTCTTTTCTGGAACTGAGTTGGCCAGGGTTAGTAAGTAACACGGAGAAAATTCCAAGCTTCCCGATTTTTAACTCCTCAATTCTTTTTCTTCTTCAACAGGTTCTGAAGCTTCATCAGCTGATTCGCGGGATCGGGTGTAGCAGTTTTTGTTGTATCTTGGGCAACCGGTTTCGTGGAGTCTGGTTTTGCCGTGTTACCTTTCAATAGGTTGTTGACAACATCCTCGGGTTTGGTGCCCTGGATGACTTGCTGAATTGCCTCTTGACTCTTTTGCTCCACGGCCTTTGTCACTGCCTCCTTTACTTGTTCTTTCTGTTCAGAAGCAATAAGTTTGGTCTTCGGATCTTTGAATGTTCCACCCACACCAATGACTACAGGAATCTTATCCGTAGGATTGGTTGATCCTGAGTATTGATTCATCAACCCCTGAAGTTGTGATCCGAGCTGTCCGGCAGGAACCATCATCTTGAGCGAATAGTCAATGGTTTGATCCAGGCCCGTGCTGCCGGCAACCGTGGTCGTGTAGTCTCCGAACTTCACATCGAAGGGCTTCACGCTCAAACGTCCGTTGCTGATATTTGCGGACATCAGTACATCCTTTAAGCTCACCTGATCGGTGTTTTGAAGATTCGTCAATGAAGTAATCCCCGAAACCAGTTTGGATTGTGTAAGTGTCGCTTCTGCGATTTTGAGGAGCCCGCCGCCGTTTACAGTGCCCAGGTTTGGCATCATATTTTTATTGAGTTCTCCATTCATTTTAAAATCAGTGGAAAAATTTCCATTGACCAGGCCTGCGATGGGGGCATACGTCTTTACCATCGAAAATGAGTTGGCGGCTTGCTGTATGGAAAGGCTTTCAATCTTGAGATCAAGATCATATTTAGGATGCTTGATATCCCTGGCATTGTAGGAACCATTCACGCCAAATGCACCTCCCAACAAATTAAACTTAAGTCCACTGAGGTTTGCTATCCCATCCTTGAGAATTACATCACCGCTCGCGTTCGTGATGGTGTAGTCCATCATTTTTGCAGTAGAAACATTTGATTTCAGGGTAAAATCAATGTTTTGTGGAATGGGTATCACTCCAAACGATGCCGTATCCGCCGGCGTAGCAGGGGAGGATTCTGTCATGAACTCATTCAAATCAAGGAGTTTCGAATTGAAGTTCACGACGCCGCGAATGGTCTCATGGTTAAGCAGATAACCAATGTAGTTGTTCACAACTCCTTTCACGGCGAAATCACTTTTGCCAATAGTTCCATTCAACTGACTCAATTCAATCTTTTGAGGATCAAACGATGCATCAGCTTGTGATAGGCCAACGGCAGGCATATCCTTCGCTGTGTACTTAAAGTCTCGCAGGGATGCTGTTCCGCTGGTAGGAAGTTTGTCATAACGCTTTGCCGTAACATCCGACATCTTGCCTCTTGTCTCAATGTTTGCCTTCACTTTTCCAGCCAGGGTCATCCCCTCGAGCGGAAAAATCCTGGTCATTTTCTCAAGATCAATGCCACCATTGGCCTTCACATCCCACGTGTAGTCATCCAGGTTTTGCACGATCATGCTGGCAGAAAGTTTTTCACCATCAAGCACCATTGAAAAGTTATTCACGGCAATAACTGTCTCCGCCATCTTGCCTGAAGTGTTCTTAATAGTAGCCTCCATTTTCAGGTCCTCCAGGGGAACTGGGAGCTTGGAAGATTTGATGTTTCCATCCGTAAGGGACATGGACGCATCTATTGCTGGAATGATTTTTCTCAGGCTGTCATAAACTCCTTTTGCGGACGCATTCACCGTATATGTCCCCTTCATCTCCAGTCCTTCCATCGGAAACATTTTAACCAATTCCGCAAGATTCAGCCTTGCCTTGATGTTTCCCTCCATGCGGTAGTCCTTCAGGTTTTCGATTCTGAGCTGAGCGTCCACGGGATTTGATCCAAAATCCAAATGAAGTTTCTTCAAGTCAACCAGCGTATGGTTAATGACGCCGTCCTTATTGTCAATGAGCAAGTCCATGTTGATGTTGTTTACTGCCGTAGGGAGGGACGGGTACTTAAACATGGCATCATCCACTTTAAGGTCGACATTGAATGCAGGCATTTGCTTTTCATTGTAGGTGCCCTTTACAAATCCGGCAAAAGCGAGTGAGCCTTTTGTTTCAATGCTGTTAAAATCTTTCGTATACATCCCAGGAACAATGGAGAGCAAACTCTTGAATGAATTCTCCGGGCTTTTGAAACTGATGTCCATTCCGTAATTGTCGGGGTTCATCTTGAACCAACCGTCGAAACTCATGGCAAAGTCATTCACCTTTGCTGTGTTCTCCTTGAAGGTGAACTTCGATATGTTTTCACTGATGGAAATTACCGCGTCTATTTCTGCTCGTTTATTCGTCAGGAACTGCATGGCGCCCATGGAGGTCGTGAGGGTGTCCGCTACTGTGTGCGTCTTTAAGTCGAAAACATCCTGGGTGAAATCACCACTTCCCGTATGATTAAGTCCCCTCAGCGACAAGAAGTAGGGGATAGACTTATCATCGTAAAGCAATTCACCGTCTATTACTTCCCAATGATCGATACCAAACGAGAATTTAGAAGGCTCTGCAGCAGTCTTAATTGTATCCGCTGCGGGGATCGCAATGTCATAGTTGGCGCGCCCATTAGGGAGGACCTTTACATTTATTTGGGGTTTATACAGCGTAATCCCCTTTAATCGGAGTTGATCGCCAAAAAGAACATCCTTCAGATTGATTTCAATGTCCAGCCGGTGTACCACAAAGAGGTGTTCTCCCTCAAAAGGGGCCCGGTTAAATACACCCAGTTCTTTTATTTCCGCGGTGATATTGGGGAAATTTCGGAATACGGTCAGGCTGAAGTTATTTACATCAAAGACAACATCCGCGTTTACATTCTTCGCAATGGCTTTGTCGAG